>NZ_CP080269.1:2972500-3192500 GCF_019431355.1 Paenibacillus sp. R14(2021) | reverse complement strand
TGGAGGCACACCAGGGGAACTGAAACATCTAAGTACCCTGAGGAAGAGAAAACAATAGTGATTCCGTCAGTAGCGGCGAGCGAACGCGGATTAGCCCAAACCAAGGAGCTTGCTCCTTGGGGTTGTAGGACGTCTCACATGGAGTTACAAAGGTGTTGGCTAGACGAAGAGGTCTGGAAAGGCCCGCTATAAGAGGTAAAAGCCCTGTAGTCTAAAGTCAATACTCTCCGAGACGGATCCTGAGTACCGCGAGACACGTGAAACCTCGTGGGAATCCGGCAGGACCATCTGCCAAGGCTAAATACTCCCTAGCGACCGATAGCGAAGCAGTACCGTGAGGGAAAGGTGAAAAGCACCGCGGAAGCGGAGTGAAACAGAACCTGAAACCGTGCGCTTACAAGAAGTCAGAGCCCTCTATATGGGTGATGGCGTGCCTTTTGTAGAATGAACCGGCGAGTTACGTTCCCATGCAAGGTTAAGGTGAAGAGCCGGAGCCGCAGCGAAAGCGAGTCTGAATAGGGCGAATGAGTATGTGGACGTAGACCCGAAACCGTGTGATCTACCCCTGTCCAGGGTGAAGGTGCGGTAACACGCACTGGAGGCCCGAACCCACGCATGTTGAAAAATGCGGGGATGAGGTGGGGGTAGCGGAGAAATTCCAATCGAACTCGGAGATAGCTGGTTCTCCCCGAAATAGCTTTAGGGCTAGCCTCGGAATTTAGAGTCGTGGAGGTAGAGCACTGATTGGGTGCGGGGCCCGCCAAGGGTTACCAAGTCCAGTCAAACTCCGAATGCCATGTACTTATATCCGGGAGTCAGACAGTGAGTGCTAAGATCCATTGTCAAGAGGGAAACAGCCCAGACCATCAGCTAAGGTCCCCAAGTGTGTGTTAAGTGGGAAAGGATGTGGAGTTGCAAAGACAACCAGGATGTTGGCTTAGAAGCAGCCACCATTTAAAGAGTGCGTAATAGCTCACTGGTCGAGTGACTCTGCGCCGAAAATGTAACGGGGCTAAACACACCACCGAAGCTATGGCTTGCAACTTATGTTGCAGGGGTAGGGGAGCGTTGAATGTACGTTGAAGTCAGACCGTAAGGACTGGTGGAGCGCATTCAAGTGAGAATGCCGGTATGAGTAACGAAAAGACAAGTGAGAATCTTGTCCGCCGTAAGACTAAGGTTTCCTGAGGAAGGCTCGTCCGCTCAGGGTAAGTCGGGACCTAAGGCGAGGCCGAAAGGCGTAGTCGAAGGACAACAGGTTGATATTCCTGTACCACCGTAAGCCGTTACGAGCAATGGGGTGACGCAGAAGGATAGTGACGCGGGCTGATGGATGCCCGTCCAAGCAGTGAGGCTGATGTGTAGGCAAATCCGCACATCGATAAGGCTGGGCTGTGATGGGGAGCGAAAATTGCAGTAGCGAAGGTCATGAGTTCAGGCTGCCAAGAAAAGCCTCTAGCCAGGTGAAGGTGCCCGTACCGCAAACCGACACAGGTAGTCGAGCAGAGTATGCTAAGGCGCTCGGAAGAACTCTCGTTAAGGAACTCGGCAAAATGACCCCGTAACTTCGGGAGAAGGGGTGCCTCGGTAGGGTGAATAGCCCGAGGGGGCCGCAGTGAAAAGGCCCAAGCGACTGTTTAGCAAAAACACAGGTCTGTGCGAAGCCGTAAGGCGAAGTATACGGGCTGACGCCTGCCCGGTGCTGGAAGGTTAAGGGGAGTGGTTAGCCGCAAGGCGAAGCTATGAACCGAAGCCCCAGTAAACGGCGGCCGTAACTATAACGGTCCTAAGGTAGCGAAATTCCTTGTCAGGTAAATTCTGACCCGCACGAATGGCGTAACGACTTGGGCGCTGTCTCAACGAGAGATCCGGTGAAATTTTAATACCTGTGAAGATGCAGGTTACCCGCGACAAGACGGAAAGACCCCATGGAGCTTTACTGCAGCTTGATATTGGACTTTGGTACGATCTGTACAGGATAGGTGGGAGCCTAAGAAGCCGGAGCGCCAGCTTCGGTGGAGGCAACGTTGGGATACCACCCTGATCGTATCGGAGTTCTAACCTGGTACCGTAATCCGGTACAGGGACCGTGTCAGGTGGGCAGTTTGACTGGGGCGGTCGCCTCCTAAAATGTAACGGAGGCGCCCAAAGGTTCCCTCAGAATGGTTGGAAATCATTCGCAGCGTGCAAAGGCATAAGGGAGCTTGACTGCGAGACCTACAAGTCGAGCAGGGACGAAAGTCGGGCTTAGTGATCCGGTGGTACCGAATGGAAGGGCCATCGCTCAACGGATAAAAGCTACCCTGGGGATAACAGGCTTATCTCCCCCAAGAGTCCACATCGACGGGGAGGTTTGGCACCTCGATGTCGGCTCATCGCATCCTGGGGCTGAAGTAGGTCCCAAGGGTTGGGCTGTTCGCCCATTAAAGCGGTACGCGAGCTGGGTTCAGAACGTCGTGAGACAGTTCGGTCCCTATCTGTCGTGGGCGTAGGAAATTTGAGAGGAGCTGTCCTTAGTACGAGAG
Organism: Paenibacillus sp. R14(2021); assembly: GCF_019431355.1. Lineage (NCBI taxonomy): Bacteria > Bacillati > Bacillota > Bacilli > Caryophanales > Paenibacillaceae > Paenibacillus > Paenibacillus sp. R14(2021). The sequence goes on along the minus strand of NZ_CP080269.1, from coordinate 3,189,975 downwards.
GACCGGGATGGACGCACCGCTGGTGTACCAGTTGTTCCGCCAGGAGCACCGCTGGGTAGCCAAGTGCGGACGGGATAAGCGCTGAAAGCATCTAAGCGTGAAGCCCCCCTCAAGATGAGATTTCCCAATTCGTAAGACCCCTGGTAGACGACCAGGTTGATAGGTTCGAGGTGGAAGTGCAGCAATGCATGCAGCTGACGAATACTAATCGGTCGAGGGCTTATCCTATTGAACCCTGTTAAGGGGTTCACTTCGGAAACCAACGTTAACATCTTCGTTCAGCTAAGTAATGACCTTCGCAAAGGTTCGTATCCAGTTTTCAGGATGCAATTTTATAATACCCAAAAAACACTCACTTTGTGGGTGTTTTTTTGTTTTCCTCGATTTACATACTGCATCGGTTATTTACACCTCGAATTGAAGCCATTTTCCACCTCTCCCCGGAACACGCCAATCGCATACTGCAAAGGATAAGATCCGCTCATAGAATCGCCTAAACTGCTCCCTTATGATTAGAGTATCACGCAAGAGAAGGGAATAAGGCCCATGAAACGAAACGGAGTTATCCACGAGCTCGTGCGCAACCGTCAGCTACTGCTTATGTTTCTTCCCGTTGCCACGCTGCTCTTCCTCTTCAATTACCTGCCATTGTCGGGGTTGATCATTCCGTTCAAGAACTTCGACTTCACCAAAGGCATCTTCGGGAGTGATTGGATGCATCCTCTCCTGAACAATTTTGACTATATTTTGTCGTCGGATGCGGCGTTCCGTGCAGTGCGCAACACAATTTTGCTCAATGCGCTTTTCATTGGCGTCGGACTAATTTTTGAAGTAGGCTTCGCGCTCATGCTCAATGAACTGAGGAACAAATACTTCAAGCGGATTACGCAATCCCTGACCTTTCTGCCTTTCTTCATCTCCTGGATCGTAGTCGGCGTGTTCACGTATAATCTGCTCAACTTCGAGAACGGCGCGTTGAACCGCCTGTTGGAATGGTTCGGGCTGCAGAGCGTCGACTTCTACAGCAAAGCGAGCTGGTGGCCGCTCATCCTGACGATCGCGGTTCGCTGGAAGGTCACGGGTTATGGAACGATCGTTTATCTGGCAGCACTCACCTCTGTCGACAACTCGTACTATGAAGCCGCTTCGATCGACGGCGCCTCCCGCTGGCAGCAGATGAGGTACATCAGCATTCCCATGCTGAAGCCAACGGTCATGATCCTGACGCTGCTTGCGATCGGACGCATCATGAATGCAGATTTCGGGATGTTCTATGCCATGGTTGGCGATGCCTCGCTGCTGTTCCCGACGACGGACGTCATCGACACCTTGGTCTACCGCAGCCTCCGCAAATCCGGCGATATCGGCATGGCCTCCGCAGCGGGCTTTCTGCAATCAATCGTCGCGTTCGTGCTTATCCTCGCGAGCAATTACGCCGCCCGCAAAATCGACAAGGATTCGGCGATTTTTTAAGCTTTGCTAAAAACCGTGGCCTGCGCCGGCATGGGTTTCCAATCGGCGGTGTTGTAGTCGGATTTCTTTATCAAATTGTTAAGTGGTAGAAATCCAACTACAAAGGCGGACGCTTAAGGCGGTTGGTTTGCGTTCACTGTCGTGAGACAGGGAATGCAGCATTCGCTAACTTCGGAAGCATAAGCTTCGCTTATCCGACTCTATACCGCACTCCGGCCACTTGCTTCGCTAACCTTTTGCAATCCCACACAAGGAGGTATCGCCCGATGGTTGCCAAACGATTTTCCATCAGCCAAGCGATTATTATGCTTGTCATCTCGCTCTTCAGCTTGGCCTGTCTGTTCCCGTTCCTAATGGTCATCTCGGGCTCGCTCAGCATCGAGAACGACATCGTGAACTACGGGTACTCGCTTATTCCAAGGCATATTACGTTCGATTCGTACCGCATCCTGTTCCTCGGCTCCAACCGGATCGTCGACGCCTATGGCATCAGTATCCTTGTTACTGTCGTCGGCACGCTGCTTTCCTTGCTCGTTAATAGCATGGGGGCGTACGTCATGGCGCGGCGTTCGTTTAAATACCGCAACATTTTGTCCATCTACGTCATCCTGACGATGCTGTTCAGCGGCGGCCTCGTGCCCTGGTACATCATCTGCGTCCGGTATCTGGAGCTGAAGGATACGATCTGGGCAATGATCCTGCCGCCTCTCGCGAATGCGTTCAATATGTTTCTGATCCGCAACTTCATGCAGTCGATCCCGGAGGACATTTACGAATCCGCCAAAATGGACGGTGCCGGTGAATTCCGCATTTTTTACCGGCTCATAACTCCGCTGTCCGTACCGGTTCTCGCGACCATTGGCTTGTTCGTGGCACTGTCGTACTGGAACGACTGGTTTCTCGGCCTCATGTTCATCGACAAGCAGGATCTGCAACCGCTGCAGCTGCTCTTGCGGACGCTCGTTTCGAACGTCGATTTCCTGCGCAACTCCAGCAACGCCGCGGCGATGCAGCGCATTATGCCACAGATTCCGTCCGAATCGATGAAGATGGCGCTGACTGTCGTTACGATCGGTCCAATCGTCTTCTTGTACCCTTTTCTGCAGCGGTATTTCGTCAAGGGGCTTATGGTAGGCGCGGTCAAAGGCTGACTATACCAGCTTCGGCTGTATAGCGATATAATCAAAATCATTAGGGGAGAGGATTACATGAGGAAGCGCAAAGCAAGGGTTCCATTACTGCTAGCGGTCTTGATGCTGTTCGCGGTGCTGCTTGCGGCATGCGGAGGCAATAACGGCGGTAACGGCAATGGGGAGAACACCGGTAACAAAGGCACGACGGGCAATACTGGCAGCACCGGTAATACCGGCACGTCCGGCGACAACGGCGGCAATGCCGGTAAGCAGGAGGACGAGGTGACGCTGAAGTTCTATTTCGGAGGCGACAAGAAGGCGGCAACCGACGAGGTGTGGACCGCGATCAGCGATTACGTGAAGAGCAAGGGCCTGAACGTCAAATTTAATATCAACTTCATTCCTTTTACCGATTTCAAGGATAAGATGCTCGTCATGGCAGCTTCCGGAGACAGCTGGGACATGAACTTCGACGGCGATTGGCTGTCCTACAAACAAATGGCGGCGAAAGGCTCCTACATGGCGCTAAACGATCTGCTGCCGCAATACGCACCAAACCTGTACAAGAAATACGAGGAACAAGGCACGCTGTCCGCAGCTACGGTGAACGGTCAAATTGTCGGCCTGCCTTGGACGATGAAGATGAACCAGCGGCTGTTCGCTGGCTGGCGCTCCGATCTCGCGGATAAAGCAGGTATCACGATCGCTCCCGATTCCATCAATACGATCGAGGACGTTGACGGCCTGCTCCGTCAATTGAAGAAAGCGTATCCAAACGAGAAGCTGTCCCGTTCCACGCCGCTCGCCATCTACATGATCCGCGATGAATGGGTCGACCTGAACTTCCACGGTCTCGGCTTCTATCTGAACGATCCGAAGGTCACCGTACAGCCGGTCGAGCAGCAGCCGTTCTACCTGGAAGCGGTCAAGAAGGCTAAAGTCTGGTACGACGACAAGCTGATCAACCGCGACGCAATGATTGACAAGGAAGACGGCGCCGCTGAGTGGCGCAACAGCAAGACGCTCCTGACGCTGACGTCGCATGAATGGGCGAACGCGGATCCGGGCTTCTCCGATCCGTCCTTTAAGCAGCAAATGTCCCTGCTCTACCCGGACAAGAAACAGGTGAACCGTACGGCGCTTGCGAACGTTGTTTCGATTAACCGCAACTCCAAGCATGCCGACCGCGTCCTGCGCTTCATGGACATGATCGAGACCGACCAGAAGCTGTACGATCTCGTGCAGTACGGTATCGAAGGGAAAACGTATAAACTCGACGGGGAAACGGCCGTTTATCCGGACGGCATGAACACCACGACGAGCAACTACATGGAGTGGGGCGGGCAATGGGCGTTCTGGAAGCCGCAATTCATGCGTCCGACATCGACGTATCCGAAGGATTTCTGGGTGCATGAAGCCGAGTTTGCCGCGGAGCCTGTGAATGTGAATTCTCCGATCGACGGTCTGTTCATCGCCGAGGACACGATGAAGAACGAGCTCGCCAAGCGTGACCAAGCATCCGACGAGACGAGCAAGCCGATGGAATTCGGCATCGTGAAGGATCCCGACAAGGAAGTAGCCGCGTACACCGAGAAGCAGAAGGGCAATGGCCTGGATAAAATCCTGTCCGAAACGCAAAAACAAATCGATGCGTACTTGGCATCGCAAACGAAGTAAGTAAAATCCGCATAAGCCAGCCAGAGAGTAAGCCGCCCCGCCGACAGCATGTTTCGGAATCCAGCCGGATAGGGGGCGGCTTTGCTGTCTATTTTTCTAAATCGAGGAGGGTTATCCTTTTGAATTCTAATCGAATACGGAATCGGTTTCGTACGTGGGCAGCCTGTACGCTTGCTTTGTCATTGCTGTTTATGGGTGTGCAGTGGGGGCCGGCCCCAGTATCCGCGGATGCTGGAGATCCGGCGAATGTCAGCATCGAACTCGGCGCGGCTCCGGTCGAGAACGGGATTACGGCTTGGGCGGGAGACGGATCGACCGGCCTGCAGACGGGCGAGTTGGACGGACGCGGCTACTGGCGGACGAATAAATCACAGGACGAGACCGCGCGCATCCTCTATTTCTATTTCAACCTAGATGACGGCTTTACCGAGAACATCGCGAACTACGACGTGGATGTCGCGGTCGATTACTATGATGCGGGCGGCGGCAAAATGGTGCTGCAATACGATGCCACAGGAGCGAATACCAGCTTCAAGGACGCCCCGCTCTACACGTACGGAGATACGGGCACTTGAGGCAAGGCACTTTCGTCCGGGCATACCGATGAACTTGCCAGCTTCAAGGATGCTGCAGACGTGGCGGACTATGCCCGTTCCAGTGTCGAAGCGCTGGTTGCGGCTGCATTGCTGCAAGGCAGCAATGGGCAGCTTAACCCGCGGGGCAGCTTGACCCGCGCCGAAAGCGCCGTTCTGCTTTATCGGCTTTATTTGAATTAGCCGGACCGGCAATCCCGCCTCCTCATTACGCAAATCAAGTGCCTCCCGTTCTTCCGGACGGGGGGCCATCCTATGATCAAACGAGAGAAGGAGCGTGCTTCGCGCATGGCGAAAATCACGGGCATTAGGTGCATCCGCACGAGGAAGAACGGGACATGGACGGTCGTGAAGGTGCTGACGGATCAGGACGGCCTATACGGCATCGGCACTGCGAACGACCTATACAATCCCGAGGCGGTCGTGCAGGTGATCGATCAACTGCTTGCTCCGCAGCTGATCGGTCGGGATACCGGCAATATCGAGGACATGTGGCAGACCATGCAGCTCAGCTCGTACTGGCGGAACGGCTCGATTCTCCAGACGGCGATCGGCGGCATCGACGTCGCCCTATGGGACATCAAGGGCAAGGAGGCAGGGCTGCCGATCTACCAGCTGTTCGGCGGGGCGTGTCGGGCGGCCGTGCCTTGTTATGGGCATGCAGGCGGTCATGATATCGCCGAGTTGAAGGAAGACGTGCATCGCTATCGCGAGGAAGGCTATACCGTAATTCGAGCGCAGCTCGGCGGCTACGGGGGCGGGGGGTTCATTCCCCGCGAGCAGGCGAACGTGCCCCAAGGCGCTTGGGCACAAGGCGCGGTGTTCGACGAGCACGCGTATTTGCAGGCGATTCCGGCCATGTTCGAGCAACTGCGGCTGGAGTTCGGGAGCGGGGTGCAGTTTACGCACGACGTCCACGAGCATCTCTCGCCAATGGGCGCGGTCCGGCTCGCCAAGCAGCTCGAGCCATACGACCTTTTCTTCCTCGAGGACGCGCTTCCGCCCGAGCATGTCGGCTGGTACCGCCAGCTGCGGCAGCAGAGTGCAACGCCGCAGGCTGTAGGCGAGCTGTTCACGAATCCACAGGAGTGGACGCCGCTCATCGCGGAGCGGCTTATTGATTTTATCCGTGTCCGGGTATCCAAGGTTGGCGGCATCAGCGCGGCCCGCAAAATCGCGTCGCTCGCGGAGGCATTCGGCGTCCGCACCGCATGGCAGGAGGGCGGGGAGAACGACCCGATTAACCAAGCAGCGGCCGTACATCTGGACATGGCCGTGTGGAATTTCGGCATCCAGGAGATCAATCATTTCAGGCCGGAAGAGCGGGAGGTGTTCCCGGGTCTTGTGGAGAGGAAAGGCGGGTATCTCTATGTCTCCGGCAAGCCAGGACTCGGCATCGATTTCGATGAAGAGAAGGCTTTGCTGCTACCGGGCGAAGACTGGAAACGCACAAGCTACCATCAGCCGTATAAGCTCGACCGCAAAGCGGACGGGACGCTCGTCCGGCCTTAAGCGGCGGGCGAATTACAGGAGGAGGAGAATGATCATGCAAACGATTGCGGTAACCGGGGGCGGCGGCAAGCTTGGTCAGTATGTCGTCAAGGCGCTCGTTCGGCAGCAGTACAACGTCGTCTTGCTTGACCGGAGTCATGCCGCCGGCCTGCCCTGCCGGCAAATCATCGTGGATACGAGCGATCTTGGCCAGTTGGCGAGCGCGCTTCAGGGTGCGGACGCCGTGATCCATCTGGCGGCGGTGCCATCGCCGACCGGATTTCCTGTGCCTGCGATTTTCGCCAACAACGTCATGGGTAGCTACAATGTGCTTGAAGCGGCGTCACTGCTCGGCATCCGGCGGGTCGTGATGGGTTCGAGCACGTCGTGCTACGGGTTTGCTTGGGCGATCAAGCCGTTCGCGCCGCATTACCTGCCGATCGACGAAGATCATCCGCAGCTTACGCAGGAGGGCTATGGGTTTTCGAAGACGGTGGGTGAACTGACGGCGGCGATGTTTCATCGGAGGAACGGAATGTCGGTCGTGAGCCTGCGCTTCTCGCTGATTGCGGCGCCCGCGGAGTACGCGAGGCTGCGGCGCGGCCTCGGCAAGCCGGATGAATTCGCCAAAATCCTGTGGAGCTACGTCGACATCAGGGATGCCGCTGACGCTTGCATAGCCTCGCTGCACGCGGACGTGAACGGCGCTGTGGCGCTGAATATAACCGGAGATGATACGCTGAGCGAACTTCCGACGGTGGAGCTGCTGCGTGCGTGCTATCCCGAGGTGAAGGATTTACGGCAGGATTTTGATGGCCGGGAGCCGCTTTTCAGCAATAGCTTGGCGAAGAAGATGCTGGGTTGGCATCCGCAGCACAGGTGGGCGGATGAGTTAACATAAGAATGAGTTGGATTTAGAAGAGGCGGCCATTCAATAAAGGGGCTGCCTCTTCTGTCTATTTGTAAAAGTATGGTAGAATGAAGGCGTTATATAGGGTCTAACTTACATTTCAGTAGAGCAGCCGAATGCTAGGCGTACTAAAGGTCAAGAGGCCGCCCCGTCACTAGAGTAGAGTACCGCCGGAAGCGAGGATAGTCAAATGAGTGTTATTTGCGAGTCGAAGCATTTAGCTGATTACTTAATTGAGACAGAAGACATCGATTTTAATCATCCCGAAATCCTGGATTTGACTTCGAAACTGATCGCTTCATCATCTGATCAAGTGGACTTTGTTAGAAGGGCCTATGCCTATATTCGTGATGAAATAAACCATTCCTGGGATATCCAGAGCTCAAGAATAACGTGCAGCGCATCCGAAACCTTGATTTATCGAGAGGGTATTTGTTATGCAAAAGCTAATTTACTGTGTGCAGTGCTTAGGAAAGCGGGTATTCCAACTGGTTTTTGTTATCAGCGATTAACGATTGGAGATACGCCCGACACGGGATATTGTATTCATGCACTAAATGCGGTTTATCTATCAAGTCATAAGAAATGGTATCGTTTAGACGCTCGAGGCAACAAAACAGGGATCGATGCTGCATTTTCGTTGGAAGGTGAAAGACTCGCCTTTCAAGTCCGCAAAGAATACGATGAGGTTGATTATCCCACCATTTATAAGGAGCCAAATCCGAAGACAATCGAAGCATTGAAACAAAACACGGATTGCATCAAGATGTATCTGTCCGGTTTGCCTGATGACATCATGTAGCTGCTATTCCGCAAATTTTGTTGGTGGCTGGGAATAGAATAGGAGAGGAAACCAAGGGGTCAATCACTCATCTTTGATAGGGATGGAACACCGCGGGCTAGATATTGAACAAGTAGAATTGCTATTGGCGCAGCTGGCGATGTTTGGGTACGCTCAGAAATAAACAAAAGAAACGACTCCTTTCGAAGAGTCGTTTCTTTTTGTGTTTCCAGATTTATAACAGCCCTTTGCCATAGGCACGTCGATCTTATGGCTCCACAAACTTGACGATTTCATCGTTGAACCGATCTTTTTCTTCATAGAAGAGGCCGTGTCCGCTGTTTTGGAACGGAACGAGCGTCGAGTTCCGAACCCCTTTATGCAGCTCCTCCGCGATGGCGAACGGAACCGCTTTGTCGTGAACGCCGTGCAGAATGAGCGTAGGCACGTTGATGTTTTTCAGGCCGGCGCGCAGATCCGCTGCCGCGACCGATTGAATGCTTTCGATCGTCGCGCGGGGATCCGAGGACTGGCCCATTTGATCGAACCACGCTCGGAATGCCGGGCTCGGCTGCTTGTAGAAGAAGTCGTCGCCGAAGCTTTTCAACATGTTCGGGCGATCCGCTTTCAGGTTGGCCACGATCGCATCGATATCCTTTTGCGTAATGCCGTACGGATAGCCTTCCCGCTGGCTCCAGCTGGGCGAAGCGGCTCCGAACAGCATCAGCTTGGAAACCGCGTGCCCTTTATGTCGGATCATATAGTTCGTCGCCACCGTGCCGCCCATTGAGAATCCAGCGAGCGTCACGTCTTTCAATTCCAGCTTGTCGATGACCTGGCGCACGTCGTCCGCGAAGGTGTCCATATCGTAGCCGTCGTAAGGATGATCGGATTTGCCGAAACCGCGCAGGTCGATCCCGATGAAGCGAATCCCCTTTTTCGGAAGCTCGGTTTGCTGGTATTCGTACATCTCATGATTGGCCGGCCAGCCGTGGATGAAGACGACCGGTTTGCCTTCGCCGACGTCTTCGACATACAGCTTCACGTTGTTCCCGACTGTTACGTAGTGGCCGTTGCTCGTGTTCACGACGCCGGACGAATAATGCTGCGCTTCCGCGATACTCGGTTTCGTAAGGCTCGTTCCGATTCCCGTTCCTGTACCGATAAGCGCGACCGCCAGCGATAGCGTCAATAGTTTTTTGCTTTTCAAGTTTTTCATCATCATGTATTCCTCCTCTGGATTGTGGGTGTTGCGAACCTGATTTCACCATCTTTTTCCGTGGTGAGTTTTGGTTCGCTTGTATCTCTATATTATTTGTACACAAATTGTTTGTCAACAAACTAATTAGGTTATTTTATTTCTTCTATATATGCGTGCAAAAGCGGACTAACGAAAGAAGGTTCGTTAGTCGCATTTAATTTGTTTAAAATTAATTTGTTGACAAACTAAATTAGAGTGGATATGATTGGTTCATAAGGTTTGTGTACAAATTATTAGTGGGCAAACGAAACTGAAGGAGGAAAAAATGATGCATCATCAAACGGTCATTATTGGAACGGGTCCTGCGGGATTAACGGCGGCGATCTACTTGGCTCGGGCGAACCTGTCTCCGCTCATTATTGAAGGATCGCAGCCGGGCGGACAACTGACGACAACGACGGAAGTCGAGAATTTCCCTGGTTTTCCGGAGGGGATCACGGGGCCGGAGCTCATGGAGAATATGCGAAAGCAAGCCGAGCGATTCGGTGCACGCATTCAATCCGGGTACATAACCCGCATGGATTTATCCAAGCGTCCGTTCACATTGTACTTGGAAGGCGGCGACGAAATAACGGCGGACGCGGTGATCCTGTCGACCGGTGCTTCCGCGAAAATGGTCGGCATTCCCGGAGAAGCCGAAAATATCGGACGAGGGGTCAGCACTTGCGCGACCTGCGACGGATTTTTCTTCCGAAACAAGAAGATCATCGTTATCGGCGGCGGCGACACCGCGATGGAGGAGGCGCAGTTCTTGACGAGATTCGCTTCCGAGGTCCGCCTCGTGCATCGCAGAGAGGAGCTTAGAGCTTCTCAAATCATGCAAGACCGTGCGCGCAGAAACGCGAAAATCGAGTGGAGCCTTAACGCTTCTCCGCTGGAAGTGATGTCCGGGGACAAAGGGGTGACCGGTCTCAAAGTTCGCAACAATGCGACGGGGGAGGAAGAAGTGCTGGAAACCGACGGGATCTTCCTTGCAATCGGCCATCGTCCGAACACCGGATTTCTAGGCGGCCAGATCCAAACCGACGCGCTCGGCTACGTGGAAGTCGTTCCAGGTACTTCCCGTACGAACGTTCCCGGCGTATTCGCTTGCGGTGACGTCATGGATTCGATTTACCGTCAGGCGATCACATCGGCTGGCAGCGGCTGCAAAGCGGCTTTGGATTGCGAAAGCTTCTTGTTCGAACATCAGTAACTAGCACGCACAACACCAATCAAACAAACTAAATCATTTTATGGAGGTAATTCTAATGACACAAGAACGTACAGGTAAAGCAACAGTAGGCGGACACCCAATCACGCTGGTAGGCCCGGAACTGAAAGTCGGAGACCAAGCCCCCGCATTCACCATCAACAAGGATCTCATGACCGAAGTGAGTCTTTCCGATTACAAGGGCAAAATCAAGCTCATTTCCGTCGTACCTTCGCTCGATACTGACGTGTGCGACGCGCAAACGCGCCGTTTCAATCAAGAGGCGTCGAAGCTGGGCGATGGCGTGGTCGTATTGACGATTTCGGTCGACTTGCCATTCGCACAGAGCCGGTTTTGCGCGACCGCGGGCATTGAACGCGTCGTCACCTTGTCGGATTATAAACACCGTTCCTTCGGCGAGGCGTATGGCGTGTTGATTAAAGAACTGCAGCTGGATCAACGCGCGATCTTTATCGTCGATGCTGACGATACGATCCGTTACGTCGAATATCTGAGCGAGCTGTCGGATCATCCGAATTACGACGCTGCTCTGGCAGCCTTGAGCGAGCTCGCGAAGTAAGCGATCCTTCGACCTAACCGGAGCAGGAGCGAATGAAGCGTGAAGGTGATGGTAATCCCCTTGATCAGCGCATGATCAAGGGGATTAAATCTTTATTTTGCCATATTTCCGTCTTGCGGCTCCGCGATGCATTGTTTTTTAAGAAAAGGGACTGTAATATGAAGTGCGATGGGTTGTCGAAGAAACGTTTAGGAGGGATGTTCGATGAAAAACGATAACCAGGGACCTCATATACCGTTGGATGCTCATCTGTGTTTTTCGTTATATGCGTGCTCGAGAGCGATTTTCCGAATGTATCGGCCGTTGCTCGACGATTTGGACTTAACCTATCCTCAATACCTGGTGCTGCTTGCGCTATGGGAGCATGAGACGATGTCGGTCAAAGATTTGGGCGACCAGTTGGTCTTGGACTCCGGCACGCTGACTCCGATGCTGAAACGAATGGAAGCCGCGGGACTTGTCCGGCGGGAGCGTTCGAAGGAAGACGAGCGGGTCCTGCATATCCGGATCACCGACAAAGGGATTTCGCTCAAAGATCAATCGACGTGCGTTCCGCTGTCGCTTCTTGAGGCTAGCGGGATGACCGAAGAGGAAATCGGCGTGCTGAACGGGGCGATTAAGAAGCTGCTTCATCAGGTCAACGAAAAATCCATAGGAAAATAACATCCCCTCACGGAAGATCGTGCAAACAGGGTTCATGCTAGCATGAATTCGGCATTGTCGACCGGAGGGGATTTGTTTTGGTGCTTGGGAGAAGCGCGAATCTATTTATCCATTTTGTGCTATTCATGGAAATGATATAGTAGAACAGTCTCCGAGTTCAGACCTGTGCTGCAGCTATATTCCCTGAGAGCGAGCACATTGCAGCAATCCATAAATTCTAGCACTACATAGGAGGCGTACAAAGATGGCCGAAATTCTACTGCTTCACCACGCACTGGGACTGACTGAAGGCATGCACGATTTCGCCGGCAAGCTTAGGGAAGCCGGGCATACGGTCCACCTGCCCGACCTTTTCGAAGGCTGCGTGTTTGACACAGTCGAGGACGGCCTGGCTTACGCCCAATCGGTTGGATTCGAAGCGATCATCGAACGCGGTGTACGCGCGGCGAGCGCGCTTCCGCAAGAGATCGTCTATGCTGGGTTTTCGCTAGGGGTATTGGCGGCACAGAAGCTTGCCCAGACCCGCGAAGACACCCGCGGCGCGCTGTTCTTCTACTCCTGCGTCCCGACGTCGATGTTTGGATCCCCATGGCCGGTAGACCTGCCGGTGCAGATTCATGGCATGGACGCAGATCCCTATTTCGTTGGTGAAGGCGACATTGAGGCGGCGCGCGAGATCGTGGCGTCGGCGAAGCATGCCGAGCTCTTCTTGTACCCGGGCGATCAGCACTACTTCGCCGACAGCAGCTTGTCGTCGTATGACGCCGAGGCGACGGCGCTGCTGCTCAAGCGCGTGCTCGCATTCCTTGCCAAGTAACGTTTCAAGTGAAATTCAGAGTCCTAGTCCGTTCCAGCGGGCAGGACCCTGCAATCATTTAGCGAATACATCTTGATACAGATTGTTCCATTTCTATGCGGCAAATAGGAGTGATAGTTGATGAGCATGGAGAACTCCGCAGTCAACGCCATGTACAGGGAAGCAATGCACGCGTTCGTGGAGAAGGCGCGGAACGATGACCAGATCATCGCCGCCATTTTGCTGGGCAGCCTTTCGTACGACCAGGTGTGGGAGAAATCCGATATCGACATGAAGCTGATTGTACATGATCAGAAGCTGGTCAAGCGCGATATGTGTTTTTCTGAGAACGGTATCACGATTAACACAAGCATCCAAACCCGCGATGAATTCAAGCGTTGGGTAGAGAAATCAGTGTCCACCTCGTTCAGTCATTCCTATCTGCTTCGGGGGACGCTGCTGTTCACGAAGGATAAGTCGCTGGAGGATTATTTCGAAAATATCAGCTACATCGGCGAGCGTGACCGGCAGCTTCAGCTCCTGCAGCTGGGCTGTTTTGCGCTTGCCGGCCTCGCCAAAGCGGAGAAGTGGCTGTACGTCAAGAAAGACGAGCTGTACAGCGCGTTTTGGATGATCAAAATGATCGATACGCTGGCGCAAATTGAAGTGATTCGCAATGGCGAAGTACCGATGCGCGAAGCGGTGCAGCAGGCGATGGCGTTCAATTCGGATTTCTTTCGGAACGTATATACCGGGCTGGTCGGTGGCGCGGCAGACAAAACGAAGGTTGAAGCAGCGCTCGTACGCATCGTTCAGTTCGTGCAGGAGCGGGAGCTGGAGTTGTTCCGTCCGATCATCGATTACTTGAAGCAGGAGCAGGATATCCGCTCGATCTCCGAAATGGCGGAGAAGCTGGGAACGATCATCAGGTTCGATGCGGGGACACTCGAGATGGCGTGCAGCTGGCTTGTTAACCGCGGTTATCTGCTGCTGTTCCCTGCCCAAGCGAAGGCAACGCCAAGAAGCAGGGTGTATTTGGAAGAGCCGGCCTACATGCTTGAGGAAAACGAGTTTACCTAATTCAAAGGAGTGGCTTCCAGCGATGAAAACAAGCATCGAGGTCAGAGGCGCCAGGCAGAACAATCTCAAAAATATCGACGTCAACATTCCGCGGGATAAGCTGACGGTTATTACCGGAGTGAGCGGCTCCGGCAAATCCTCGCTCGCGTTCGAGGTCATTTACGGCGAAGGGCAGCGCCGCTTTCTTGAATCGCTGTCCACGTTCGCCAAGAGCCGCATGAACCAGTTGAAGAAGCCGGACGTCGATTTTGTGTTCGGTCTGTCTCCGGTCATCGCAATCGAGCAGAAGAAGGGGAACGCCAACCCGCGCTCCACGGTCGGGACGATGACAGACTTGTATGATTTTCTCCGGCTCTTGTTTGCTTCCTCCGGTGAAGCGTGCTGCCCGTTCTGCCAGCATCCGATCGCGGCGAAGTCGGTCAATCAAATGATCGACCATGTGCAGACCTTGCCTGCGGGAACGGAGCTCGAGGTGCTTGCTCCCATCTTCAAGCTGTACGACGAGGATTACCAGACGCTGTTCGACGAGATTCGGAGCAAAGGCTTCCGCTCCGTCAAAATCGACGGAACGATTCATAACCTGAGCGATCCGCTTGAGCTGGACGATGAAGCGGATTACCAGATGGAGGTCATTGTCGATAAGGCGGTCGTAACGCCGGCGCTTTTTAAAGCGCTTACCAAAACAATTGAGAACAGCTTGGAGCTGGTGGGCGAAGGCTTTATCCGTTTCGAGGTCACGCATGCAGGCGGAGACAAGCCGATCGACATGGACGCGTTTTACCGGAATTTCGGCTGCCCGAAGCATCATCTTGTGATCGGAGAGCTGCATCCGTCTTATTTCTCCTTCAACGATCCGGGCAGCGCGTGCCGGACATGCGGGGGAATCGGCACCTACATGCGGACAGAGAAGCGGTTTTTGGTCAAGAGCCCGGAGAAAAGCGTCAGCAAGGGCGCGCTCGACCACAATATATACGGCCCCAGTACGAAGAAATCGTACCGGGGCATGCTCTTCCACAGCCTATTCGCGCACTACGGACACAGCCTCGACACCCCGTTTCGCGAATTGCCGGAAGACTTCGTCGATCGATTATTTCACGGCACCCGGGGCGAGCCGTTTCCGATTCTAGTGACGGAAGATCATCCTCGTCACGCCCAGAGTCAAGCCGGCAAGCCGCGAAAGTACGGCGGACTCGTGAGCGAGGTGAACCGGTGGTACAAGTGGCATGTGAAGAAGAGAGGCGGAAACGGCGGCGGGGACAGTGACTTCTTCAAAAGGGTGATGGTCGAGCATACGTGTCCGGACTGCGACGGCAAGAAGCTCAAATCCCAGCGGTTTTGCGTGCGTATCGGCGGCCGGGATATTCATGAGCTGTGCAGCGTGCCGCTGAAGGAGCTGCAAACGTTCTTGGACCGCGCCGCATTTTCGGAAGAGAAGAGGCAGGTGGCCGGGCAAATCGCCGGAGAAATCCAGTCGAGGCTTGCGCTGCTCATCGATATCGGGCTCGAGTATTTGAATTTGGGCCGAAGATCGGACACGATATCGGGCGGAGAGGCGCAGCGTATCCGTTTGTCCACGCAGATCAGCTCCGGTCTAATGGGGATGCTCTATGTGCTTGATGAACCGAGCATCGGACTGCATGCCAGGGACAGCGCCAGGATCGTGCAGACACTTCAAAAGCTGCGCGACATCGGCAACACGATCATCGTCGTCGAGCACGATATTGATACGATGCTCAGCGCGGATCATATCATCGAAATCGGACCTGGGCCTGGCGACCACGGCGGCCGGATCATCGCGCAGGGTACGGCCGCACAGCTGCGGCGGACGAAGGAATCGCTGACCGGCGCCTTCCTCTCCGGCGCAAGGCGCATTGACGTGCCTGCCCAGCGGAGAACGCCTTCTGGCTTGGCGCTGCGTATCAAGGGTGCGAGAGCAAACAATCTTCGTCACGTGAGCGTGAGTATTCCCCTTGGCGTCATGACCTGCGTGACCGGCGTTTCCGGCTCCGGCAAAAGCACGCTGATTAACGAGGTACTGTACAAGCAGCTGTATGCCCATTTTCATGACCAGCGGATTGTGCCGGGCGAGCATGATTCGATCGAAGGCTTCGAACACTTGACGGGCATCATCAACATCGACCAGTCGCCGATCGGCCGGAGCACGCGCTCTAATCCAGCGACGTACGTCGGGTTCTTCGACCGAATCCGCGAGCTGTTCGCGGAAACAGAGGAGGCGGGCGCACGCGGACTCGGCAAGAACGAATTCAGCTTCAATCAGAAAAGCGGCCGCTGCGAGCATTGCCAGGGCGAAGGTATTGTCACAACGCAGCTTCAGTTCATGCCCGACATTGAATCGGTGTGCCCATCCTGTAAAGGAGCCCGGTTCAACAATGACGTGCTGGAAGTGACGTTAAACGGGAAGAACATCGCACAGGTGCTCGATATGAGCATCGAGGAGGCGGTATCGTTTTTCAGCGGGCAGCCGTACGTTGTGCACAAATTGAACGTGCTCCATCAGCTGGGCCTCGGCTACCTCAAGCTCGGCCAATCGTCCACGACGCTCTCCGGCGGCGAAGCGCAGCGAATAAAGCTGGCGACGGAGATCAGCAAGCTGAAGCGAGGCTCGCATAACCTGTATATTCTCGACGAACCGACGACCGGGCTGCACCTGCACGATATTCAGAAGCTGATCGACTGCATGAACCAGCTGGTGGACAACGGACATTCCGTGCTTGTCATCGAGCATCATTTGGACGTCATTAAAGTGTCCGATTATGTAATCGATATGGGGCCGGATGGAGGTAAAGACGGAGGAACCGTCGTCGCACAGGGTACGCCGGAGCAGGTGGCAGCAGTCGCTGCGTCGCATACCGGGCGTTTCTTGAAATCCGTGTTAGTGACGGATAATCGGTATTGGCAGCAGGTGCCGCAAACGAACGCTTAAGCCGTTCTTCATTCACCCCAACACTTCACGAGTTGGTGCGTTTTCTATTATGTACGGCAATTCAATAGGGTATGGGAGGAATTGCAATGGAAGAGGTACAAGAAACGGGAACTGTCATCGAGAACGTAGGTGTGCTTGAATTAATAGAAATAAAGCCCGAAGCTTTGGAAGCCGTGACGCTCATTCAAAACGTCGGCCTTATTCTGGTGACTGAATCGCTGAGCGGCGCATTGCTGAGCATTCCACAGAGGAACGTCGGCATGACGATTACGCTTCCATCGACAGAAGGAAAAGTCAAAATGGTGACCGGCCAGGTTACGGTGAGCGGCGATTTATTTGCGAACCGTCAAGGATCGCCTCAAGACATTCTGGTCATCTCGGGACAAATTGTGCTCACTTCGATGATCGAGCAGGTAGGTTTCAAGGAAGTTATCGTGGTCGGTCAATTGATTGCTCCGAAAAAAGCAGAAAACGACTTGGCCGCCGCCGTCACGCGGTTGGTGGGTCAAATCGCGTACTATTCGGCGGAGACGCCGAGGCTGTTCATTGGGGAGGACACCTTCTCCAAGGCGTTCTTCGACTTCATCGACGACAAGCTGGCGATGGTGCTGATCGGGTCGTTCGAACTCGATGCGGATGTCGATGCGGCGACGCTGAAGCAGAAGGTATCGGAAATCGTCTTGATCGGTGATCTGAAAGCGCCGAAGGAGCTGGTCCCGCTGCTCCAATATCTGGCCGTCACGAAATTAGGTTCGATCAGCGCTAAAGACACGACAGCGATTCAAAGCTAACGATGAAGCAGCAGTTGTTCCATACGATGTATTGCGGCTATGCCAATCAAGTCTATGCGTACCTGCTGGGGCGAACCAGCAGCAAGTCGGAAGCCGAGGATCTGCTGCATGATGTGTTTCTTCGCATATGGAACCGGATAGAAACCGTCGAACGGATTCCCGAGGACCAGCGGCTGTACTGGATATTTTCCATTGCGGCGAACCGGGCGAAGGACTACTACCGCAATTCCGCCAGCCGGAAGAAGATGGAGAGCAGGATCCAGAGCGAGTACCAGGGCATTTCCACTGGAGATTTGTCTTCGCTCTTGGCGGTGCGCGAGCAGGTTGACGAGCTGGAGACGGCCATCCGCGGTTTGCCGGAGGAGCTCAGGTACATGCTCACGATGAAGGCCGTCGGCGGGATGAACAGCAATGAGATCGGTGCTGCGCTCGGCATGCCCGCCGGAACAGTGCGCTATAAGCTGTCTCAAGCCCGCGGGCTCCTCGCCAGACGGCTGGGATTGCTAGAATCCGAGGACACATTAGGAAGGAGGGCGACCCGTGAATAACGAAACGGACTGGCGTTCGCTGCCTATTGCTGCGGAACAGAGACTGGATGAACTGCTGGACGTTTGGGCGGCGCAAGCACGTTTGAAGCCGGAGCGCGGAGAGGCCATCTTCGAACATTTCTTTGTCATTGAGAAGGATTTGGGCTATGAATGGTGGAAGCAGCTGTTTGATGGTATTTCATTCCATCCAGCGAAGATGTTTTCGAAATTCGTGTTTACCCAGGCCTGAGAAAACCGAGCAGCGGCAGGCTGATGGAACAGCGCGCAACAGTTGAATGCATGCAAAAAGCTGCCGGCTTGTGCCGGCAGCTTTTGTTATTAGCGCAGATTGGCTTTCGTTCAAAGCCGGAGCTTTGAATGAAGTATTCTGCGGCGCAGATTGGCTTTCGTTCAAAGACGTTGAAAGCAGATAAGGCTTAGCGCCCGCGCTGCTCGAACAGCTTTGCGATCTCGACGATGACTTCCGTCGCCTTGACCATCGTATCGAGCGACACGTACTCGAACTTGCCATGGAAGTTCTCGCCGCCGGCGAAGATATTCGGGGTCGGCAGTCCCATGTACGACAGCTGGGAGCCGTCCGTTCCGCCGCGAATGGGCTTGACGATCGGCGCGATGCCGAGATTCGTCATCGCTTCGTGCGCGACGTTGACGATGAATTTCACCGGCTCGATTTTCTCGCCCATGTTGTAGTACTGATCCTTCATTTCGAACACGATGCGCTCATCCCCGTACGTTTGGCGGAATTCGGCCACAATCGCGGACAATACAGCTTTGCGGTTCGCGAAGCTCGCTTTATCGTGGTCGCGGATGATATACACGAGCTTTGTCTGCTCCGCGCTGCCTTGAATCGTGATCAAATGATAGAAGCCCTCGTACCCTTCGGTAAACTCTGGCGCTTCTTCCGCCGGCAGCCGGCCATGCAGCGCCATCGCGATTTTGGAGGAATGAACCATTTTGCCTTTGGCGGTGCCGGGGTGAACGTTCACGCCTTTGACCGTAATGACGGCCTGCGCGGCGTTGAAGCTCTCGAATTCCAGCTCGCCGAGCGGGCCGCCGTCCATCGTATAAGCGAAGTCCGCGCCGAAGGCTGGGACGTCGAATTTGTGCGCGCCGCGGCCGATTTCTTCATCCGGCGTGAAGGCAACGCGAATGCGGCCGTGCTTGATTTCGGGATGCTTAACGAGGTAGGCCATGGCGGTCACGATCTCGGTAATGCCCGCTTTGTCGTCGGCGCCGAGCAGCGTCGTTCCGTCCGTCGTGATCAGCGTCTGGCCCTTGTATCCCGTCAGCTCGGGGAATTCGCGCGGCGAAAGCACGATACCGAGCTCTCGGTTCAGCATGATGTCACCGCCGTCATAGCTCTCGACGACCTGACGCTTCACGCCGTCGCCGGTGAAGTCCGTCGCGGTATCCATATGGGAGATGAAGCCGATCGTCGGCACGTCGCGGTCCGTATTCGCAGGCAGCGTCCCCATGACGTAGCCGTTCTCGTCGAGCGTCACGTCCTCAAGCCCGATCTGCTTCAGCTCCGCCTCAAGAAGCCGCGCGAGTGTCCATTGTCCTGCCGTGGATGGGCAGGTGTCGCTCTCTTCATCGGACTGTGTGTTGATCTCTATGTAAGAGGTGAAACGCTTCAAAATTTCGTCTTTCATACGGGCACACTCCTTGCGTTTAGATTCCATTCCCATAGTACCACAAGTTATAATGAACGTATAAGAGCGGAATCGGTTACCATCTCTTCTATCATTCTATCAGGCAAGGGAGTGCTAGGTTTGAGCTATCTTCAGCCTTATTTTCGCCGCTTCGGCAAGCCGTTCGCGGCGGCGATTCTGTTCCTGACGCTGGAAGCGCTATGCGATCTTCTCCAGCCGACGCTGATGTCGCGCATCATCGATGTCGGGGTTGCAAACAAGCAGTTGAGCGAGGTCGTCCGTTACGGCGGTTTCATGCTGCTTATTACCGCTTTCGGAGCGGTGGCAGCATCGATCCGCAATGTCATTTCCAGCCACGTATCGCTCAACTTCGGCACCCGGCTGCGCTCAGATCTATTTCGACGTATCCAGACGCTGAGCACGGGCAGTATCGACAAGTTCGACCGCGCGTCTCTGGTCACTCGCCTGACCAATGACGTGACTCAGATGCAGAACTTCACGAACGGACTCATGCGTATTTTCGTCAAATCGCCGCTTATTTGCCTGGGCAGCTTAATTATGGCTGTGCGGCTCAATCCGCCGCTGTCCTTAGTGCTGGCCGTCGTCGTTCCCATGGTGGCGGTGCTGATCGTCGTCAATATGCGCATCGGTTTTCCGTTGTTCTCGCGCGTACAAGGGTCGCTTGACCGGCTGAACGGCGTATCGCGGGAATATCTCTCCGGCGTGCGCGTTGTCAAAGCATTCAACCGATTCGATTACGAGACGGAGAAGTTCGCTGGCGTCAATGACGACTACCAGGAGGCGTCTTCCCGTGCCATGCGGATGATGTCGGTCTTCAGCCCGGCCATTATGCTGACGGTCAATTTCGGCATCGCCGCCGTCATATGGATCGGGGGGCTGCGGGTCGATCAAGGCCATATGCAGGTCGGGCATATTATTGCATTCATCAATTATATGACCCAGATTCTGTTCTCCCTGCTCATGATCTCCAACGTGTTCAACTTGTTCGTCCGGGCCAAAGCTTCTTCGGAGCGGATCGGCGAGGTGTTCGCCGAGCAGGATGCGATGACTTGGGGCGTCAAGGAGCCGAGCGAGCCGCATGCGGCAGGAAGCATTGCGTTCAAGGGAGTCTCCTTCGCTTACGGCGGGACGGATTCGGTGCTTCGCGACATTACATTGAACTGCAGGCCTGGCGAGACGGTCGGGATCATCGGCTCCACGGGAGCGGGGAAAAGCACGCTTGTCAATCTCATTCCGAGGCTTTACGACGCGGCTTCGGGCACGGTGGAAGTGGACGGCATCGATGTCCGCGAAGTCGATCCGAAGCGGCTGCGGGAGCGAATCGCGATCGTCCCGCAGAAGACGGTGCTGTTCACCGGCACGATTCGGGACAACCTGCTCTGGGGCAAGGAAGACGCGACGGAAGAAGAGATGGTTCATGCGGCGAAGATGGCGCAGGCCCACGATTTCATCGAGGCGTGCCCGGAAGGCTACGACACGAAGCTCGGACAGGGCGGCGTTAACCTGTCGGGCGGCCAGAAGCAGCGGCTGTCCATTGCCAGAGCGCTCGTGCGGCGGCCGTCGATCCTGATTCTCGACGACTGCACGAGCGCCGTCGATGCCGCGACCGAATCGCATATTAAAAGGGCACTGAGGGAGTATGCCGAAGGGCTGACCTGCCTGCTGATCGCCCAGCGCATGACGTCCGTCATGGATGCGGACCGGATCGTCGTGCTCGACAACGGCGAAATCGTGGGCCATGGCAAGCATGACGAGCTGATGCGGGAGTGCCGGGCCTATCAGGAAATCTATCGGTCGCAGACCGGCAAGGAGGCATCGGCCAATGTCTGAGGATAACGCGAAGAAAGAGCGGCCCTCCGGCTCCGCTTCGGAGACGCCGATGCCTGCTTTGAACGTGCCGGGCCGAGGTATAAATCCGGGACGCGGAGGTCCTGTCGTCAAACCGAAGAACATCAAGGCGACTCTGGGACGGCTTTGGACGTATTTCGGCAACGAGCGAAAATTGCTTACCGTCATCTTCTCCGTTGTGCTGGTGGATTCGTTCATCATGCTCGCCGCGCCTTATCTGATCGGCGCCTCGATTGATGCGATGTCGGCGACGAGCGCGGGAACCGTCGATTTCGGCGCGCTTGAGCTAGCGCTGCTTGCGCTGGTCGTCTCCTATATCGCCGACGGCGGATTGACGCTGCTGCAGGGCTGGCTCATGGCGGGCGTCTCGCAGCGAATCGTCGGCCGGCTGCGAACCTCGCTTTTCGATAAGCTGCACAAGCTGCCGATCCGTTTTTTCGACACGAGGACGCATGGCGAACTGATGAGCCGGATGTCCAATGATATCGACAACGTCAGCAGCACGGTCGCACAGTCGGCCGCGCAGGTGATGACGGGCTCGATCTCCATCGTCGGCGCGCTCGTTATGATGCTTATCCTCAGCCCATGGCTGACGCTTGCAAGCCTGATCACGGTACCGGCCGTGTTCTGGCTCACCCGTTCAATCGCCCGATCCACGGCGCCGCTGTTCAAAGAACAGCAGCGAAAGCTCGGCATGCTGAACGGTCACGTCGAAGAGACGATTTCCGCCATCGGCATTGTCAAAGCGTTCAATCGCGAGGAGAAAACGATCGCCCAGTTCGACGCGGTGAACGACGAGCTGTGCAGCATCGGCACGAAGGCGCAGATTCGCTCGGGCTTTCTCATGCCGATCATGAACGTCATCAACAACCTTGGATTCGCGGCCGTGGCCATCGTCGGCGGCTTGCTGGCGGTGAACGGCCATATTACCGTCGGCGTGATCGCGAGCTTCCTCAGCTATTCCCGTCAATTTGTCCGGCCGCTCATTGAGCTTGCGAACTTGTTCAACGTATTGCAGTCCGGCATCGCGGGAGCGGAGCGGGTATTCGAAGTGCTGGACGAGGAAGAGGAGTCGGCCGACCCGCCTGGAGCCGTGCCGCTCGTCAATCCGCGCGGCCGGGTCGTCTTCGACAACGTATCGTTCGGCTACCGGACGGATACGCCGATCCTGCGCGGCGTGAGCTTCGATTCGGCGGAAGGCACAAGCACGGCGCTCATCGGGCCGACAGGAGCGGGGAAGACGACAATCGTCAGCTTGCTTACGCGGTTCTATGATGTGACGGGCGGCTCCATCACCATTGACGGACGGGATATTCGCGGCTACACGAAAGACAGTCTGCGGCGGGCGTTCGGCATCGTGCTGCAGGACACGTATCTGTTCGCCGGCACGATTCGGGACAATATTAAGTATGGTCGGCCGGAGGCTTCGGACGAAGAGGTGGAGCGGGCGGCAACGCTTGCGAACGCGGCGTCGTTCATACGAAGGCTGCCGCTTCGGTACGAGACCCTATTGGCCGAGAACGGCGGCAACTTGAGCCAAGGCCAGCGTCAGCTGCTTGCGATCGCTCGGGTTATCTTGGCGGATCCCGCTATTCTCATTCTGGATGAGGCGACCAGCAGCATCGATACGCGAACGGAGCTTCATATCCAGGATGCGCTTCGAGGCGTGCTGCAAGGACGGACGAGCTTCGTTATCGCTCATCGGCTGAATACGATCCGCGATGCCGACAGGATTATGGTCATTGCCAGCGGCAGCATCGTGGAGAGCGGCTCGCACGACGAGCTTATGACCCGGCGGGGCGTCTATTACGACATGTTTACGAACCAGTTCGGCGCGGTTCTAGGAGGATAGCGGGCAGCTGGACTTGGCATTCTCCGAGCTTTTGCGCTACACTTATTCTATGACGTGACAACGATTGGGCGGACGGCGCTGACAAGCGTTTTGCGCCGAGGACCGACATCACGAAACAACTGCCTGATTGTACCCAGCCAAGGGGAAGTCAGGCTTACTTTTTGCATAGCAAAGAAGGAGGATTACATATGAGCAATGCGGTGGAAAACATCTACACAGGCGACTCCAAGGTGCTGCGGTTCTTCGAGGAGCTGTCTCGCATTCCACGGGGGTCGAGCAACGAGAAGGCGATCAGCGATTTTGTCGCGGATTTCGCGCGGGCACGCGGCTGCACGGTCATCCAGGACGATCGGTTCAATCTCATCATCCGGAAGCCGGCTTCGGCTGGCTATGAGGCGGCGCCGACCGTTATTTTCCAAGGCCATCTGGATATGGTCTGCGAGAAAAACAAATCGACGGTTCATGATTTCACCAAGGACCCCATCCGGTTCCGCATCGACGGTGACATGATTTACGCGGAGGGCACGACCCTGGGCGCGGATAACGGCATCGCGGTCGCGGCGGCAATGGCGATCATCGATTCGCCGGATATGGCGCATCCGGAGCTTGAACTGCTGCTGACGACCGAAGAAGAGACGAGCATGGGCGGCGCGTTCCATCTCGATGCCTCGTCCCTCAAGGGCCGAATGATGATCAATTTCGACTCCGACCGGGAGGGCACTCTGTTCGTGAGCAGCGCGGGAGGCGTGAATGCCTACCACATCGTGCAGGCGGCATGGCAGGAAAAAGACGGTTCGCCATACACGATCATCGTTCAAGGCTTGATGGGCGGACATTCCGGCGACGATATCATTCATGAGCGGGGCAACGCGAACAAGGTACTGGGCCGCGTACTGGATGACCTTCGACGCCATACGGCGTTCGGACTTGCAGGCGTAAGCGGCGGCATGAAGGTCAATGCCATTCCGCGCGAAGCCGAGGCAGCGGTTTACTTGAGCGACGAGGGAAAAACAATCGCCGAAGCGCGGATTGCGGAGCTTAACCGGATTCTGAAGGATGAGTATCAGGCCAGCGACAAAGGGGTTGCCGTCGTGCTGCAAGCCGGCTTCGAAGCAAGCGGCGGTCCGTCGGCCGCGGCAGCGGGCCGTGTCTTGACGGAAGCAGCGAAAATGTCCGTCATCCGACTGCTGGCGCTCATCCCGAGCGGCGTGCTGGGCATGGACAAGGCAATTGCGAACCTGGTGCGCACGTCGTCCAATCTGGGCGTCGTGACGACAAGCGAGAAGGAAATCGTCTTCCAAAGCTTGGCGCGCAGCTCCCTGCGCTCGCAAGCCGAGGACGTACTGCGGATCATGGAGACGCTGGCCGAGACAGCGGGCTGCGCCTTCCGTAACGATGCGTATTTCCCAGGCTGGCCGTACCGTGCGGAGTCGAAGCTTCGTCCGGTCTTCCAAGAGGTGTACGCGCGCAAATTCGGCAAGCCGCTTGAGATCAAAGCGATCCATGCAGGCCTCGAATGCGGCATTCTCATCGAGAAACTGCCTGACCTCGACGCGATCTCTTTCGGGCCGGATCTGTTCGACATCCATACGCCGGAGGAGCATCTGTCGATCTCATCCGTGGAACGGACATGGTCCTATCTGCAGGATGTACTGCGAGAGTTGAAGGGGTAAATGGGAGTAAGAGCCGATCAGGCGCGGGTGGATGACAACCGGCGTCAGGGTCGGCTTTTTTGGGTCCTATATTAAGAAATAACTACCGATTGCTCCTGTAAGCGAAGCAAAAAAACCCTTTCGCCAATTGGCGAAAGGGCTTTTCGTACATAATTAAGAGGGCTTCGTCTCCACCCGCAGAATCTGCCAGTCGGTCGATGGCGGCCGGCACACAACGTTGATCTGCTTGCCATCCCAGTCGATAATCTCAATGGCGATGCCGTCGGAGACAGGCAGAATGTGATGAATTTCCCCGCCTGGCAGAAGCTCATTCGCAAGTCCGCTCACGATGGGGATCAGCGCTTCCTCCAGCCAGACCCGTTCCTGATACCAGCGCGGAGTCGGAATAGCGGGCGGATATCCGCTGAGAGGCGCGCCAAGCGCAATTGCCAGCGCTTCTGAAGCATGCGGAAGCTCGCGCCCTTCGCCGATGGCAGCGACAAATCGCAGATACAGCTCGATCGTGCGAATGATCTTCTCATAATCGAGGCTGCCGTTGGCGTACCGAATCTCCACGGTGCCGATGTCATACCAGGCGGCGGCATTGATCCCGCAGCGATGCGACTGCGGGCGGCCTTTGCGGCGAAGCGCACGCTGTCCTGGGTTTCGCACATACGCGGTACGCATCTCTTCCGTCACCGGCAGGCAATAGATCAATCGGTCGCTGCTCATGCCGACAAGGTCGCGAAGCGCATCCTGATGCGCAAGCGCCGCATCGACAATCGGCAGCACCATCGCTTCGCCCCAAGGCTCGATGCCGATGTGCACATGCAGCCCGCAGCTCCAGTTCATCTGCGCGCCCTGCTCGGTCAGCCGGGTCAGCATGATGCGGATTTGCTCACGCTCTTCCCACAGGATCGGCGGCGTCTTCAGCTCGCTGCCGGATTCGGCTCCCGTTTCGTCGATTTGCAGCTCGTCCAGCGACATCTCCCAGTCCGGCAGCAGCGGCAGCTCTGCCGGTTTCCCGCCTATAAATTCAATCTCCACGCCAAATCGAAGTGTTTTCCAGTCTATTTGTTTCGGCCACATGGGCGCACACCCTCTCATTTAAGTTGGTTAACGTAAACGATAACCGGCAGAGAGGGCGGAGCACGGGCTTAGCGGGGGATTTTGATCCGCGGCATCGGGATTCCTCCTATGCGGAAAGTCATTGTGGTCTATTCTATTCGCCTCGTACGCCTAATTTTCCTTGCGGGCATGCCAGTTTTCCGGGAGAACCGCCGAACTTGGCGGTGCTGTAAACGATAAAGCCGGCGACGATAACGAAATACGCGATTAAAGTGTTGTAATGGGTCTAGAACGCCGTCCGTTCCGCGATATACCGATGCAGCTCGGCGATTGGCATCCGCACCTGCGACATCGTATCACGGTTACGCACGGTCACGCAGCCGTCGGTCTCGGAGTCGAAATCATAGGTGATACAGAACGGCGTGCCGATCTCGTCGTGACGGCGGTATCGTTTGCCGATGGAGCCGGCATCGTCGTAATCGACCATGAAGTCGGCTGCCAGCTCGGCGTAGATACGCTGCGCGCCCTCCGCCAGCTTCTTCGACAGCGGGAACACCGCCGCCTTGATCGGCGCAAGCGCCGGATGCAGCCGAAGCACGATACGGCTGTCGCCCTCTTCCAGCTGTTGCTCCTCGTAAGCGTCAATTAGAAAAGCGAGCGTTACACGGTCGGCGCCGAGCGAAGGCTCGATGCAGTACGGAATGTACCGCTCGTTCGTCTCGGGATCGAGCACGCTGAAGTCTTCGCCGGCATGGGCCATATGCTGCTTCAGATCGTAATCCGTCCGGTCCGCGATCCCCCATAGCTCGCCCCAGCCGAACGGGAAACGGTATTCGATATCGGTCGTCGCGTTGCTGTAATGGGACAATTCGTCAGCTTCATGATCGCGCAGGCGGATGCTGTCCGCATGGATGCCAAGGCCGAGCAGCCAGTCTCGGCAGAAGCCGCGCCAGAAGGTGAACCACTGCAGGTCTTCGCCCGGCCTGCAGAAGAACTCCAGCTCCATCTGCTCGAACTCGCGCGTCCGGAACGTAAAGTTGCCGGGCGTGATTTCGTTGCGGAAGCTTTTGCCGATTTGGCCGATGCCGAAGGGCAGCTTCTTGCGCATCGTGCGCTGTACGTTTTTGAAATTAACGAAGATGCCTTGTGCCGTCTCGGGGCGCAAATAAATCTGGTTTGCGCTCGATTCCGTTACGCCCTGGAAGGTTTTGAACATGAGATTGAACTGCCGAATATCGGTGAAATCGCTGCTGCCGCAATCGGGGCAGACGATCGCGTGCTCGTCGATCAGCCCCTTCATCTGCGCGAACGTCATCCCGTCGACAATGACCTCGATTCCCTTGGCGTTCAGGGCGTTCTCGACGATTTTATCCGCGCGGTGGCGGGCTTTACACGATTTGCAGTCGATCATGGGATCGTTGAAATTGCCGACGTGGCCCGATGCGGTCCATACCTGCGGATTCATCAGAATCGCGGCGTCGAGGCCGACGTTGTACGGCGACTGTTGAATGAATTTCTTCCACCATGCGCGCTTGACGTTGTTCTTCAGCTCGACGCCGAGCGGACCATAATCCCACGTGTTTGCGAGCCCGCCGTAAATATCCGACCCCGGGAAAATAAAGCCGCGGTGCTTGGCTAGCGAAACGACCGCCTCCATCGATTTGGGCAGGTTTGCTGCTCCTTCATACGCCTGTTCTCCTTCAAGTTCATGCTCCATCATCAGCCGCTCCTTCGCATCGTTTACTGTCACTCCCGTCAAAAAAAGCCCCCATCTCCAGACATCGCATGACGATGTCCAGGGACGAGAGCTTGCGCACCCGCGGTTCCACCCTAGTTGACGATCTGCAGCAGACCGTCCGCTTTTTGGCTTATGCTCCTTGGCTCCGGACTGCCGTTTCTCTGATGCCTCTCCCGGGCTTGCACGCTCCCCGGATCGCTGTTTAGAAGACCTCTCAGGTACTATTGTCCATCATTGCCTAAAATCCATGTTTTGGATATTTTAGCGCGAAGCTTGGGAAAAAGCAATCGGGAATGTCTTGCGATTGGGAATCACCGCTCCAGCCTGGTTAAGGGATAAGCGTTAGACGCAAATTTGCTAGTCGCTGTCTCCTGCGAGAGAGTGCGAGTACGTACCCGTACGGAACGCGCGGGGCGTAACGCCGACACGCTGCTTGAACGACTTGGACAAATGCGATTCATTGGCGAATCCGCAATAATCCGCGATTTGCGCCAGCTTCAGCGTCGTGGCGGTGAGCAGCTCCTTGGCTTTCTGCAGCCGAAGGTGAAGCAGATGCTGATGCGGCGTCGTGCCGAAATGCTGCGCGAACAACGTGGTGAAATGCGATTCCGAATAGCCGGCATGCTTTGCCATCTCCTCCACCGAGAGCGGCGCGGACAAGCTGTACGAGAGAAACGCGTTCATTTTGCGGGCGAATTGCTGGCCTTCGAAATCAAACGAGCCTGCGCTCCCGCCGTCGTCAAGCAGCAGCAGAAGTAGGTTGGCAGCCAGCGTCTGCACGGTCAGCGCATGGTAGATGTCGTTATGTTTAAAATGCTCGATCATCTGCAGCAGTGTTTCCTTGCAGGCATGCGGCAGCTTGGGCTGCAGAATGACGGGAAGGCGGACGCCGGGAAATGCGTTCAGCTGCGGCTGGAGCAGGCTGCGGTAAGGGTCCAAGTTGGTCTGACCGGGCGTCGTTACGAAGCTTTGCTCCCGCTCCGGATTGTAGAAGAAGTCCAGATGCGCATTCGGCACGACGCAGTCGCCGAAGCCTCGGGTCGTAAACAGCTGCCCGGGCTGAATGAGCGCAAGGCCGCCTTCGTTCAGCTCATAATCCGTGCCTTCAACGGTCAGCACGTAGCGGCCCTTCTCCATGTATAGAAACAAATAGTCCAATAGGAGGCGCTCGCCTTGAAAGAACGGTGGGCTGGTGAAGCGGTAGCAGAGGCGTACGTAAGGTAAAATCGGATAATCGTTCCAGCTGAGCTCCTACATGCGCGGGCAGCTCCTTTCATGCGGTTTGGTATTAGTATAGACCGTTGTTTTTGACAAGTAAATCGAAGCTTTGCATAAAGAATTTATAGGCGAATACGGTAGAATGAAAGCGTGAAACAACGAGCAATAGAGCTGTTTTTTGACAAGAAACGAGCAAAGGGGTAATGGAAATGTTGAATCAACTGGGCGTACCAAAGCATATGAAATCGACGCTCTTTACGGGTGGGGGAAAGGTTGCTATTGTGCAAAAGGAAGTGCCGCAGCCAGGACAGGGGCAGCTGCTCATTCGGACCAAAGCGAACGCGCTTTGCGGTTCCGATAAAGGGTTTTACGTAAACGGATCAGGCGAGCATACGCCAGGTCATGAGATTGCAGGCGTCGTTGCGGCAGCGGGTCCGGAGACAGCGGCCAAGCCGGGAACGCCGGGCGTTGTGTTTCTAATGGATTTCTGCGGCGAATGCCGGAGCTGCAAGCAGGGGCGCACGAATCTGTGCACGGCCAAACGTGCCGACATCGGCTTCTCGCATGATGGCGGATACGGTGAATATGTGCTCATTAGCGAAAATATCTTTTTCCCGATCGATGCGGACCTGTCCTTCTCGGATGCGACGCTGCTGCTGGATATTATGGGCACAGGCGGTCATGCGATCCGCAGAGCTTCGCTTGTTCGCGAGGATATCGAATCTGTGCTGATCGCGGGTGCAGGGCCGATCGGGCTGGGCATTCTGGCCATGGTCAAAATCATACTCGGCGATCAGTGTCCTGTCTATGTGACGGATATGAACGAGTATCGACTGGAGCTGGCAAGTAAGCTCGGCGGCATTCCGGTGCATGCGGGAACGGAGAATTTGGCCGTGCAGCTGAGCGCGGACGGCTTGTCCAGCGTCGATGCGGCGTTCGATTCCAGCGGACAGACGTCCGCCCGGCAGGCTTGCATTCGCCACCTCGGCAAAAGCGGCGTGCTTGTCTGCGTCGGCCATGGCGGCGAAGTCGCGCTGCAAGTATCGCCCGATTTGATCGCACCGGAGCGGACGGTGACGGGGAGCGAATATTTTACGTTCCAGGAGCTGAAGACCAACGCGGTTTACCTGCGCAAGCATCGTGAGTACCTGTCGCAGATCATTACGCACCGGTTCCCTCTCTCGCAGATGCAGGAAGCGTGCGATTTGTTCTTCGGCGGGCAATGCGGCAAAGTAGTCGTGGAGCTGTAACGGTGAAGAGCGGCAACGTTCAATCAACTAAACAGGGACGAAAAACGGAGGCGAAGAAATGGCGGGACGATCTGGAAAAACGAAAGTGGCGTTAATCGGCACGGGAGGGTGGGGCGGGCAGCATGCACGCGTATTGGCGGCGCATCCGGACGTGGAGTTGTGCGCGATTGTCGGGCGGAATCCCGCACGGACGATCGCGAGAGCGGAGCAGTATTCGGCCAATGCTTATACGAATATTAGGGAAATGCTTGACCGGGAGCAGCCGGATCTGGTCAGCTTATGCCTGCCGAACGAAGGGCATTACGCGGCGACGCTTGAGGTGATCGAGGCGGGCTGTCCGCTGCTGGTGGAGAAGCCGCTCGTGTTCGATCTGCGGGAGGCGGACCGGCTGCTGGAGGAAGCGGCGAAGAGGGGACTGTTCTTCGCGATTAATTTCAATCATCGCTATGCTAAGCCGATGCAGCTCGCGAAGGAGCGAATTGACGGGGGAAAGCTGGGCGAACTCGTCTTTGGCTCTTGGCGCTTCGGCGGCGAGGGCGGCAGCCCGGATGCTTCGCCGCACAGCAACCTGATCGAAACCCAGTGTCACGGCTTCGACTCGATGGAGTTTCTAATGGGACGCATCGAATCCGTCACGGCGGAGATGACGGACATCACCGGCAAAGGCTACACCACGATGTCGATCGGGCTCCGGCTCGAGAGCGGCGCCATCGGCAATTTGCTGGGGACGTACGATTCCTCTTACGCCTATTCGGATACGCAGCGGCTTGAGGTTAATGGAACCAAAGGCCGCGTGCTGATCGAGGACACGGTGCGCCGTTTTCAATTCCAAGCGGCCGGCAGCGAGACGGCGGACGTATGGCAGGCCGGTTATTTCAACGACCGCGACCGCGAATTCCACCGGACCTTCGACGCGCATCTCGGCGCGATCCTCGCGGCGTTCCGGGCTGGCGGCCAGCCCCCGGTCCACGCCGAAGCAGGCATGCGCGCGCTGAAGCTTGCACACGCGGCGATCGCGTCCTACGAGAGCGGGAAGCGAGTGCGGGTGCTGGGGTAGGGGAGCCGGATCGGCGCAAGAAGGCTACCTAGTAGCCTACATGGCCGAAAAATCGGCCGAATCGGCGCAAGAAGGCTACCCAGCAGCCTACATGGCCGAAAAATCGGCCGAATCGGCGCAAGAGGGCTACCCAGCAGCCTACATGAGCGGAAAATCGGCCGAATCGGTGCAAAAGGGCTACCCAGTAGCCTACATGGCCGGAAAATCGGTCGAATCGGCGTAAGAAGGCTACCCAGCAGCCTACATGGCCGGAAAATCGGGCGAATCGGCCGAAAAATCGGCCGAATCGGCGCAAAAGGGCTGCCCAGCAGCCTACATGGCCGGAAAATCGGCCGAATCGGCGCAAGAGGGCTGCCTGCGCCCACCCGCCCCGAAACGCAACAAGCCGGACGAGGCAGCACCCGCTGCCCCTTCCGGCTTGTTCTCATTCATAGGTCACGGTAACCTCGATCTCCTGATCGTAGTTGCCGAACTGCCTGCCGAACAGGCTGATGCCGCCGCAATGGACGGCGGTGTCGGGACAGGCGATGCGAAAGCGGATATCGTCGCCCAGCTTGATGTTCAGGTCGGCTGGGGTCAAACGCGACAGCTGCACGCCGTCGATGAAGGTGCCGTCTTTGCGGATGGTTACGGTTTTGAGCAGCCCGTGCTGGGTCCCGTGCATCCACCAATCCGGCGTATAGACGCCCCGATTAGCACCGAAATCGCCGGGGCATGTCCAGGTGCCAAGCTCCGTGCCGTTGAGAAAGAACGAAATATCGGACGGCCAGTTCTCGTTGTAGCCTGGCGATTCGGAACAAATTTCGAAGGAGAGCGTCAGGCTCTTCACCGTTTGCTCGCCGACCAAATAGTTCGGGATGCGGTATTCCACATAGCCGCTGCCAAACCAGATATGCTTCGCCTTCACATGGTCCGGGTCCCAGAAATAGCGAGGATCGTCAACGATGCCGATGACGGATTCGTCCGAGGCGAGGCCGCAAGTCGGCCTGACCTTAAAGTCGTTGTATTGGCCGACGGGTATCGAGACGGTATAAACGTTGGCGCTGCGAATGGAGGGCGTCCGCAGCTGAAGGGTGACGAATTCCGGCAGGAGGCGGCAGACCTTCAGGCGGCCGCGTGCACCCGAGATACTCTCTGTCCCTACGAACCCCGCCTGCTCCAGCTTCTGAATATGCTTGGTCACGATGGCGGAGGACAAGCCAAGCTCGGCGGCGAGCTCCTTGATGCTCATCGGCGACTGATCGAGCAGCTCGATGATCCGCACCCTCGTTTCGGAAGAAAAGCATTCAAGTAAACCCATATTCGACGTAGTGACTTGTATGTGCATTGACAGGCGTCCTTTGCATGAGCGGATTTTCACTGATTATATAACTTGAAAGTTAACTAATCAACTTTTTATTGACGCAAAGCGCTATTTCAGAGCATAATAAGGCTATGTTAACATAATATGTTATTTAATTAACTTTTAAATTAACTAATGGAGGAAACAAAACGATGGCTAAACAGCTTCGCGCAGAACATCCGCGTCCGCAATTTATGAGAGACAACTGGGTCAACCTGAACGGCGAATGGGAATTCGCGTTCGACGACGATAACAAAGGGATCGCCTTGAACTGGCAAGCCGGCGAAACCGAGCTGCCGAAACGGATCCAGGTGCCTTTCGCCTACCAAAGCAAGCTGAGCGGCATTCATGAGTCGACGTTCCACGATATCGTCTGGTACCGTACGGCGCTTGAGATCCCGGCTGCTTTCGAGAACAAACAGGTGCTGCTGCATTTCGGCGCCGTTGATTACGAAGCATCGGTCTGGGTAAACGGCGTGCTGGTCGCAACCCATGAAGGCGGACATACGCCGTTCCAGGCGAACATTACGCACGCGCTGCAAGGGCAGGGCAACACGCTCGTCGTCCAAGCGGTCGATTACAACACGGATCGCACCATTCCGCGCGGCAAGCAGTTCTGGAAAGAGAAGTCCGAGTCGATCTTCTATACCGGTACGACAGGGATCTGGCAGACCGTCTGGATGGAGGCCGTATCCGAAGCGTATGTGGACAGCGTGAAGCTGACGCCGGACATCGACCGCAAGGAAATCAGCGTAACGGCTTACGTCAAGGGTGCTGCTGCATCGAAAACACAGCTGCGGGTTAAAGCCGAAATCACATATAAAGGCGAGAAAATTTCCGAGGATATCTTCTCGATTTCAAAAGGCGCAGCATCGGCAACCCGTTCGATCCGCATCGATGATTTCGACGACAGACGGCGCGGCGGCTTATGGAGCCCGGAGCATCCGCATCTATATGATATCGCGCTTACGCTGCTGGACGGCGGCACGGTGCTGGACGAGGTGGACAGCTACTTCGGCATGCGCAAAGTATCGATCGAGAACGGCAAGCTCTGCCTGAACAATCATCCGTATTACCTGCGCATGGTGCTGGACCAAGGGTACTTCCCGGAAGGCAACCTGACGCCGCCAAGCGACGACGCCATCCGGCAGGACGTGGAGCTGACTAAAGCGATGGGCTTCAACGGCGCCCGTAAGCATCAGAAGCTGGAGGATCCGCGCTTCCTGTACTGGTGCGATCAGCTAGGCCTTGTCGTCTGGAGCGAAGCGGCCAACGCGTACGATTATTCGGACGCTTACGTGCGCCGGTTTACGAAGGAATGGATGGCATCCGTTGAGCGCGATTACAACCATCCGTCCATTATCGCCTGGGTGCCGATTAACGAAAGCTGGGGCGTAACGAACATTCCGATGGATAAGGAGCAGCAGAACCACGCGGTATCGCTCTATCATCTGACCAAAGCGTTCGACGGCATGCGTCCGGTCATTTCCAACGACGGCTGGGAGCTTGCGATCACGGACCTGTTTACCATCCACGATTACGAGTGGAGACGCGAAGTGCTCCTTGAGCGCTACAGCTCGGCGCAGAAAGCCGTTACGGCGATGCCGGCGAACAAAGTCTTGTCCGTCAAGGATTATCCGTACGAGGGCCAGCCGATCATCGTTTCCGAATTCGGCGGCATTTCGTACAAGAAAAGCGACTGGGAAGGCTGGGGTTATATCGGCGTAACGAACGACGAGGACTATATCGCGCGTCTGCGCGACGTCATTCAGCCGATGTTCCTGTCCGGAGTCGTGCAGGGCTTCTGCTATACGCAGCTGACGGATGTAGAGCAGGAGATCAACGGCCTGCTGACCTATGACCGAGTGCCGAAGCTGCCGATCGAGACGATCAGAGCCATCGTGGAAAATAAATAAGGATGATTGTGAAAAACCGCGGACGCTGCATGCGTTCGCGGTTTTTTTGGCGTTGGCTGGACGCCGCCGTCACCATTTGATCCCTTTGATGAGCTGAATGACCGCTTCCTGTTCCTCGGAGCTTATTGGCCACGTTCGAATCTCATCGATAATTTTCTCCAAATTGGTATGACCCTTGGCAAGTCCGTTTAATCGTGCAGCCAAAGTCGAACCCATCAGTTCATTTTCGGTGGCAAAGAGGGCTTTCAGCTTGTCCATCGCATCAGGGAATCGTCTCAAATAAAATTTCTGATTTCGATCCTCAGCGGGATAAAAACCGGCGTAAGGCGCCACCTCGGTGTCCGGTCTGCCGTTTCCTTGTTCTTCACGGCTCTTCATAACCTCTTGGATGACATGCTGCTGTGCCGGGTCACGGAACAAGATCAAGGATTGGTATAACCGGTCCCGATAGTTATTGATATTCACTGGATTATGGCTGCTCCAGAATACATTCAGGATGCTCTCCAAACTTATAATCTCCGGATCAAATTCGATTTCGACCATTTCGGTATGGTCTCCGGTTTGCCGGGTATTCGGGTTATCTGTCGTTCCTCCGGCGAACCCTACGCGCGTGCTCGTAATGCCGGGCAGTTGTCCGAATAAAGCGTCGGGGCTCCAGTAGCAGCCCATGCCGAGTGTTATCGATTGGGTATGGCTATTGTTCATCATCATCACCTCCATTCGATGATAGCATGCGGGTGCAGGGCGAGCCAAATGGCTGTGGTGGGACGATGGATTGGAGCGGACATGACCTTTAGCATACGGCGTATAGCGTATTCATGCTTCAGCGGCCATACGGCTGCCGGGCCGACTGAAAATGCATGACTTCTAACAGTTTTCCGCGGCCCTTGCGCCCAAATTGGGGATCCGATGCAACATTGACGGCTTCTTGCGCTGCCGTTTTGCGTTCTTGGTAACCGCGGCGAAACAGCTCATTTTTAGAAAAAAATTAAGCTGGGCTTAAGCATTGTCCGATATGATAGACGTACGGATCTTGAATATGAATGAAGAGCGAGTGGTCGACGTGAGTATCGAAGCTTTATTCTCCACCTTTCCTAAAATCGAAACCGAGCGGCTGATGCTGCGGCAGATGGAAGCGATGGATGCGATGGATCTGCACGCGTTCTATGCAAATAAGAAGGTCACGAAGCATCTGGATTGGCATGGGCCGGCTTCGGCGGCGGATTCCGGAACGCTGATCGAATCCTGGAATCAAGCCTTCCGGGAGCGAAGACTGATTCCGTGGGGAATCTCGCTGCGGGAGCAGCCGCAACTCATGGGCACGGTCATTTTAATGCCGACCCGGGGAGCTTTTGACGATGAACACCGGTTTCCGCTTACGCTCGGCTACGACCTAAGGCCGGATCAATGGAACAAAGGCATTATGACGGAGGCGCTTCGCGGTGTGATCGACTTTACGAAACATTACATCCATCCGAACCGGATCCAAGCGGAAGTGGTACCGGATAATCAAGCCTCCATCAAGCTGCTAAGCAAGCTCGGGTTTCAGCAGGAAGGCTTGCTCCGGCAGTATTTGATGCATGAGGTGACGCATAAACTGCTTGACGTGGCGATTATGGCGCTGCTGATGAATTGACGTTTAGCCAACAAGAAGGATCGTGTTCCGAAGAGGAACCGGTCCTTTTTTTGTGCCCTTGTCCGTGCGCGGAGCAGCCGTTCCCGCTCGGAAGAGGCAAGTCTCCTTACTTGCATGCGCGGCCAAAGCTAGGCATGAATTTGAACAGCCCGTCATATGGGTATCGTAGGAGCCGTTAAGAGGAGGGGGAGGCTGGATACCGCAGCTCTCAGGGCATGTCTGGCGCGGCAAGAGAAGTTTATTCTGCTTGCTGCCCGGTCATAATGAGTAGTGGCGGGCGGTCCGTCTATGCGAAGACCGTCATGCTTTGATAGAAAAGTAGGCTGAGATCGTTCTTTTGTCGAGTCATCTGGAAATCGGAGGCTTATCGAGGAGACGGTTTTTTCTTTATTGGCGCGTGATCCGAGCCATGTACATGACCAGCGAAATGCAAGGGCCAATGAACAAGTACAGAAGAGGTGAAGGCAGATGAAGCGATTAAAGATTTTTCCGCATGAGGGCAGCATCGAAGGAACCGTTCGGATTCCGCCGTCCAAGTACCATTTGCATCGGGCTTTGATCTTCGGCTCACTTGCCGAGGGAGATACGCGAATTCACGGTAAATCAGGGGCGCTGCATATCAAGGATACGCTTCATGCCTTGCAAGATTTCGGAATCGCAATTCAGGAAATCGACAACGGATACCGGGTAAAAGGCGGCGCTTACCGTCCGACGAACGGACGCATCGGTGTCGGGAGCTCAGGCTCGACGCTGCAGTTCATGCTTGGGCTTGGAAGTCTATCGAGCGGACTCGCGCCGACGTTTAACGGGCATAAAGCGCTTCGAGACCGGCCGATCGGTCCGCTCTTGGAGGCGCTCGGCAGCATGGGCGTCCAGTGGCAGGCCGAGGCGCACAAGCTGCCGGTCACGATTGGACCGGGCAAGGTGCAGGGCGGGCATATTCGCATTCAAGGGACGCTCAGCCAGTGGATTTCCGGCTTGCTCATTCTTGCGCCGTTCGCGGAGCAGGATACGATCGTTGAAGCGCTGCCGCCACACAATGAGCTGACCTACGTTAATTTAACAATCAGCATGCTGCGCAAATTCGGTATCCGCGTCGAGGAAATGGCGGAAGGCACGCAGTGGCGAGTGCCGGCAAAGCAAACGTACCATCCGGCTGTCGTTCATATCGAGCCGGATCTGTCTTCAGCCGCGTTCCTGCTCGTGCTGGCCGCGCTGTTTCCGGCTGACATCATACTGAAAGGGCTTGAGCATGCAGGAACGCATCCGGAAGGCCAAATCATGGACATTATCCGCCAATATGGCGTAACGCTGGACTTTGACGAGCAGCTAGGAGGCACGAGAGTCCGCCGTTCCGAGCAGCACAAGCCGGCCGAACGCATCTGCATCGACATGCGTCACATTCCGGATCTCATCCCTGCGCTGTCTGTGGCGGCTGCGTTATCGGAGGGCACGACCACCGTGCTGCAAAATATCGGACCTGGCCGGATGAAGGAATCGAATCGCGTCAAAGCGATGCTGCAGCTTGCCAAAATGGGCGCCAACATCAAGGAGGTCGAGGATGACCTGATTATCGAAGGGGTCGGCAGGCTGACCGGCGGCGCCAACATCTCCACCTATAATGACCACCGCGTTCAAATGGCGTTTACGCTCGCTTCGCTGCGGGGGGAAGGCAAGCCGACCGAGCTCACCTTTCCGAATGCCTACCGGATTTCGTACCCGGAATTTTTCGAGCATTTGGCACAGCTTGGCATAGACACCGGCTCGCAGGCCAAGTGGGATGAAGAGCAGCCAAATGAGGAGGCCGTGAACGAATGATCTCAACCAAGACCTTCAAACAGGAACGGCTCTTCCTGCACCGGCTGTCCCAAGCGAAGCCGGGAAGCGGCGCGATTGTGGACCTGGCAGATGCCGCGTCGCCGGTCAGCATCAGTTACGGCGAGCTGGATGCGCTCTCGGACCGTGCCGCGCAAGGGCTGATCGAGCTCGGGGTGGAGGAAGGCGAGAACGTAGCCTATCTGCTGCCGAACCGCTGGGAATTCGTCGTCTTTACATTGGCCGTCTGGAAGATCGGCGCCGTTGCCTGCCCGCTGCTGCCGGTGCTGAGGGAGCGGGAAATTCCGTTTATCGTCGGCCGCGCGCAGAGCAAGGTGCTGCTCATTCCGGATGAATATCGGAATTTCCAATACGGCCCGCTGATCCGCAAGATCCGCTCCGAAATGCCGGGTTTGCGCCATGTGATTATGATCGATACCAACGATCCATCGGATCTTAGGCGCTGCCTGGGGGGGCTCGCAAGCCGCGAGCCCGACAGGGAGCTGATCGCGCGCCGTCGTCCGGGGCCGGATTCGCCGGCCCAGCTGCTGTTCACGTCGGGGACGACAGGCGAGCCGAAGGGCGTCATCCATACGCACCGGACGCTCAGCGAAGGGCTGGCCGCCCACGTGAAGGAGCTTGGCTTGACGGCGAAGGACACGTTATGGATTCCGTCGCCGATGGCACATCAGACCGGGTTTCTGTACGGCATGATGCTTGCGATGTATTTGGGCGCCAAGCAAGTGTGCCAAGGCGTCTGGGAAATGGAAACGGCTCGTGCCGCGATCGAGCGGCACGGAGCGACGTTCGTGCAGGCTGCGATGCCGTTTCTGGCGGATTTGACCCGCGAAGAGCGGCCGCCTCAGGGGCTGAAGATTTTCGTTGCGACTGGTGCGCCCGTGCCGCGCAAGCTGGCTGAAGAAGCGCGCCACCGGCTGAACTGCAAAGTCGTGGGGGGCTGGGGCTCCACTGAGTCGTGCATGATCAGCGTCGGATCGGTCAAGCAGTACGCGGACAGCTCCTGGAATACGGACGGGCTGGCGATTTCGGGCAGACGAATGAAGGTCATCGATTCGGACGGACGGCCGCTGCCGCCGGGGCAGGAAGGCATCTTCATGGTGAAGACGCCGGCAATGTTTACCGCGTATTTAAATCGTCCGGATTGGTACGATTCGGTGATCGATGCCGATGGTTTCTTCAATACCGGGGATCTGGCGATCATCGATGAGCAGGGCAATCTGCATCTGACCGGCCGCGTGAAGGACATCATCAACCGGGGTGGGATGAAGATTCCGGTCTCCGAGATCGAGAATCTGCTGTACCGCATGAACGCGATCCGGGACGCGGCCGTTGTCGGGATGCCCGATCAGCGGCTGAATGAGCGGATTTGCGCGTACGTAACGCTTATCGATCCGGAGCAGGAAATAACGCTGACCGAAGTGACCGCCTATATGCAGGAACTAGGCGTGACGAAGGCGTATTGGCCGGAACGGCTGGAGATTTTGAAGGACATGCCCCGCACGCCGACGGGCAAGATTCAGAAGTATTTGCTTCGGCAAATGATAGCGGACAAGCTCCAGAACGAATGACGGCTCATTTTCAGAGGGAGAGGGTTGAGTAATGAACGATACGCAATTTCAACGGTTAAAAGCGGAGGTCAGAGGCTACGTGGACGGACGTCTGCGGGAGCTCTCGGTGCGCATCGAGGAGACCGGGCAGTGCGGGCCGGACGTCTGGCAGGAGCTGCGGGAGCGGGGCTATCTTCGTCTTGCCGCACCGGAAGCCTACGGCGGCCACGGTCTCAGCTTCACGCAATATTTGCAGCTGCTCGAGCTGTTCTCGGAATCGCACGGCTCGATCCGCATGGTCGTGCACGTCATCAACGGGATTTGGAGGCCTGTCGACTTCCTGGCAAACGAGGCGCAGCGCGAACGCTTCGTGAAGCCGCTCGTGCGCGGCGAAATTACGGCGGCCTTCGCGCTCACGGAGCCGAACGCGGGCTCCGGTGCCGACATTGAAACATCTGCCCGCAAGGAAGGCGATTCCTATGTGCTGTCGGGCGAGAAATGGCTGATTACCTTCGGGGATACGGTCGATTACTTGCTTATCTACGCGCGCTTGGAAGGGACTAAGGGCTACGAGGGCACAATGGCCTTGCTCGTGCCACGGACCGCCGCGGGCGTGGAGATCCGTGAAATGTCTTCGACGCTCGGACTCACGGGAACCGGACATGCCCACATCGTCTTGAAGGATGCACGCGTTCCCGCGGACCATCTGCTTGGCGAGGTCGGACAAGGACTCGCTGGCGCGCTGAACGGCTTCCTCGATCCAAGCCGGATCTGCGTCGGTATGACCTGCGTCGGGCTTGCGCAGCGCGCGTTCGACATCGCCGTGGCGCGCAGCCGCGAGCGCGTCACCTTCGGCAAATCCCTCAGCCAGCGGCAGGTCGTCCAGACGTGGATTGCCGAAATGGCGACGGATATCGAGGCTGCGCGCCAGCTGGTTATGTATGCGGGCCGCTTGAAGGACGACGGCACGCTGACGCCGCCCCCGGCTTCGATGGCGAAGCTGTACGCGCTCGAGATGCTGCAGCGCGTTACGGACAAGGCGCAGCAAATCTGGGGCGGCATCGGTTATTTCAAGGGCTACGAGATCGAGCGGATCTACCGCGACGCGCGGGCGCAGAAGTTCGAGGAAGGCACGGCGGAGATTCAAAAAGCGGTCATCGCCAAGCATGTGCTGGCGGGAGGGTGAGCGCGGGCATGGAACGATCACTGCTGCTGCAGCCGGGGCGCATCGGCTCCCTTACAACGAAGCATCGCATCTTGATGGGCGCGATGCATCTGGGTATTGAAGGAAGCCGGGAATCGCTGCCCCAGCTGATCGCCTTCTACCGGGAACGGGTGCGGGGCGGAGCCGAGCTCATCATGACCGGCAACGTCGCCGTGCTGCCCGAAGGCGGGGGAACCGGCATGTTCGACCTGACGGAGCCCGATCATCGCGCGCAGCTGGCGGAGCTGGCCGACGCGATCCGGCGCGACGGGGGGCGGCTGGCGCTTCAGCTGGCCCATCGGGGCAGGTACGCGAGCAGTAAGGAGACGGGCCTCATGCCGTGGGCGCCAAGTCCGATCCCTTCGCGGCTGACGAAGGAGACGCCAGCGGAGATGACGCGCGAGGACATCGCCCGGTTGAAGGAAGCTTTCGCCGAAGGCGCGGCATTCGCAGCGCACACAGGCTTCGCAGCGATCGAAATCATGGGTTCCGAAGGCTATCTGCTGAACGAGTTCGTCTCGCCTCTAACGAACCAGCGGGACGACGAATACGGGCAGGGCCACGAGGGACGGATGAAGCTCTGCCTTGAAATCCTCGAAGGCATCCGCGCGCGTGTCGGCGGTGGTTTTCCTCTCATCTATCGGATGTCCGGCGACGACTGCATGGAAGGAAGCACAACGCGGGAGGAGACACTGGAGCTGGCCCGGCGCCTTGCGAAGAGCGGCGCCGACGCGCTCAATATCGGCATCGGTTGGCATGAATCCGCGATTCCAACGGTCGGTGCGATCGTGCCGCCGGGCGCTTTCGCCTCCATCGCTGGCACAATCCGTGCCGAAGTCGATATTCCGGTTATCGGCGCGAACCGCATCCATACGGCGGAGGTCGCGGAGCGGCTGCTGCTGCGGGGCGACCTGGATTTCATCGCCCCGGCACGGCCGTGGCTCGCGGACGCCTCGTTCGCTGGTAAGATCGCCGCAGGCGACTTCGACGGGCTGAACCTGTGCATCTCCTGCAACCAGGTTTGCCTGGATCATACGATGGGCCATCCGCCGAAGCCGGTCGGCTGCCTGGTTAATCCGCGCGCGGGGCGCGAAGCGGAAGAGGTGTCACCTGCTGGCGTGCCGTTGAGCGTTGCCGTCGTAGGCGGCGGCGTCGCAGGGCTGCAAGCGGCCAAAACCGCCGCCGAGCGCGGTCACAGGGTGACGCTGTACGAGGAGACGGCACGGCTCGGCGGTCAGTTTCTACTCGCGTCGCACATTCCCGGCAAAGGGGCGTTTCGCGAGACGATCCGCTACTTCCGCGTGGCCTTGCATCGGCTTGGCGTGGACATCCGCATGTCGAGCGTGCCGGATGCCCAGGAGCTGGCCGGGTTCGACCGAATGATAATGGCAACCGGCGTGCAGCCGTATGTGCCTGAATTGCTGGAGGGCGCGGATTTGCCCCATGTGTGCACCTATGCCGAGCTGCTCGCGGGAACGCGGCCGTTCGGCAGGAAAATCGCGGTCATAGGCGGAGGCGGCATCGGCAGCGACGTGGCGCATTATTTGGCCGAACGGATGAGTCTGCAGCCGGAAGAAGCCGCCTTCTTCGCCGAGCGCGGACAGGAAGCACAGCCTGCGGTACCGGCCGCAATTACGCTCGTCTCCCGTTCGGAGAAGGTGGCGAAGGGCGTCGGTCCGACCTCCCGCTGGGTACTGCTCGGTGAGCTGAAGCGCCGCGGCGTCCGCGTGCTGAAGGGCTATCGCTGCACCGGCATCACAGCGGAGGGCATCTGGGTCGAGAGCGATGCGGAGAGGCTGTTCGTGGAAGCCGACCAGGTCGTGCTTTGCACGGGCCAGCGGTCACGCATGGAGCCGGGCCTGCTTAAGATGGAACAAGCGGCGGCGGACGTGGTCGGCGGAGCAGCCGATCCGTCGGAGCTCAATGCCGCAAGGGCGATTAGGCAGGCGTACGAAGCGGCACTTGGGCTGTAATCGAAAATAAGCAATCGAAAGGGATGTGAACGCTTTGTCTGCTGCATTTCATGGGAAAAAGGTACTGATTACCGGGAGCTCTCGCGGCATCGGACGCGCGACGGCGCTTGCTTTCGCGAAGGCAGGCGCGGATGTGGCGATTCATTATCGCCGGGACGTGGAGGCTGCTCAGGCGACGGCGGACGAGGTTCGCGCGTTCGGCGTGCAGGCGCTCGTCTGCAAAGCCGAGCTGGAGTCGCCGGCGGAGATCGATGCGATGTTCGATCAGCTGACGCAGGAATGGGGCGCGCTGGACGTCTTCATGGCGAACGCCGCGGCTACCGCGTTCAAGCCGGTGCTCGATACGAAGGACTACCATCTCGACCGCACGTATCAGGTCGTGATCAAGAGCGTCCTGCAGGCCGTGCAGCGGGCGGTCCCGCTGATGGAAGGAAGGGCCGGGCGTATCTTGACGGTGTCGAGTCTCGGCAGCCAGTTCGCGCTGCCGAACTATTCGAACATCGGCTCCGCCAAGGCGGCGCTGGAATCGATGTCGCGCTATTTGGCGGCGGAGCTCGGCCCGAAGGGCATTACGTGCAACGTCATTTCGCCCGGCGTGGTCGAAACGGACTCCGTGCGCTTCTACGCCAAAGATACGTTCGATACCTTCAAGGCGAACATAATCAGCCGCACGCCGCTCGGTCGTCTTACGCAGCCGGAGGACGTGGCGCACGCAGCGCTGTTCCTGGCCGGCGAAGGGGCCGGCTTCATCACGGGGCAGGTGCTCGGCGTGGACGGCGGGCTGACGCTGATTGCGTACGGTCCTGACGGGCGGTAAGCGAAGCCAGCCTCGCGGGTGCATTCGTAAGCGAGCATACAAAAAAGGGTTTTCGATCGGCAGCGTGCCGAACGAAAACCCTTTTTTTGTGCGGCTTTGCCGCGCGCCAGGCGAGCCGGATGTGCTGCGGTGTTTCATCGCTGGCTTGCACGGCACAGTTTTTTGCGCGCATTCCGCCTTGCTGCGGCAACTTTCCTGCACCGCGCCTTGCAGCACCGCGCCTTAGCACCTTGCAGCACCGCGCCCGGCGGCGCTACGGCTCGCAGCGCTGCTATTGCAGGTACGGCTCCACGATGCGGCGCACTCTGTTGATGCCTTCCCACATATCGCCG
Organism: Paenibacillus sp. R14(2021); assembly: GCF_019431355.1. NCBI lineage: Bacteria > Bacillati > Bacillota > Bacilli > Caryophanales > Paenibacillaceae > Paenibacillus > Paenibacillus sp. R14(2021). The sequence goes on along the minus strand of NZ_CP080269.1, from coordinate 3,146,103 downwards.
GGTCCGTCGTAAATGAGTGATACCGCGCCTGCGTAATTGCCTTGCTTCAGCAGGTCGAGGCAGCGCGTGTATTCCTCTAAGTCCGGCATGCCATTCTCGTCATAGTGGGCCTTGGCGTGAATCGATACGGCGTAAGGCATAATGGCGGCGAGTTCCTCGTATTTGGATTCGCCCTTGAAATTGCCGAAATCGTCGATCAGGTTCAGCTTGCCATCGAATGCGTTCACGATGGCCAGGCAGTTGACGGCCTTCGAGGTCAGCGGCTTGAAGTTCTCCGTAATCACGCGGACGTTGGTGCTTTGTCCGTATTCGTGCAGCTCCAGAAGCGCATCGATGGCCCGGGCGAGCGCCGCTTCGTCCGAAGGCTCGCTTTCGCCGGCGACGACGCGGATGTTCTTCGCTCCGGCTTTGGCCGCGACGTCAATCCATTCTCGGATATAAGCGAGGTCGGCTTGCCTGCGCGTCTCGTCGGAGCTTGAGATATCGCCGTAATCGAGCAGTATCGTATCGAACGAAATGCCTGCGCGCTTGAAGGCGTCCTTGAGCTCAGCCAAATAGGCGTCGTCCGTGGAAGGGAAATGGAAGTGGCCGATTTCCAGCGCGCCGAAGCCTTCCTTGGCCAGAAAGACCGGCAGATCGACGAGCTTCATCAGCTCCGGCTGCGGTGTTTCGACGAACACATGCTTGCGGGCCTCCGCATCCCACTGCGTCCAGCGCAGCGGTCCGAGATTGCGGTGCAGACTCCATGTACTTAGCGATAGATAACTCATTTCAGCGATCACGCTCCAATGATTAGATGGGTTAACGAGCTTAATTCCGGTGTGCTATTGGGCAGCGACCGTCTTGGCCTTGGCCATCAATTGAACGCCGCGCCACTGGGCGAGCTGCTGCTCAAGCCCATGGATGAGCGCTTCCACGCCGGCAGCGAAGACCGCGTGGTCGGCTTCTTGCGGCTGCGCTGCGGCATAGGCGTCCAGCGCTTCCTGCGGGAGCGGCTGCGCTGCGGACAGCGAAGCCAGCAGCTGCTGCAGGCTTGCCGCGAGCGAAGCTTCGCCGGCTGGCGCCGCCGCTCCGGCGAGCACCGACGCGGCAACCTCCGCGAGCGCGCCGCCCGCTGCGCCTAGCAGCCCGCCGCCGGCAGCCAAGCCGGCCGGCTTCGCCGCGCCGCTGGCAGGCACCGCGCCAAGCGCTGCGCTGCCTAGGCCGTCCGGCGCCGCCGCAGCTTTCGCGCCGCCAGCCGCGCCTGCGGCCGCCGCAGCCGCTTCGGCGGCAAGACGCGCCCTCTCGGCCTTCGCCTCCGCCGCACGCTCCTCCTGCTCAGCTTTCAGCTCGGCGGCACGTTCGCGTTCCTTCTTGTTCTGCTGCACGGTGGACCAGGTTTGGAGCAGCTCGTAGCCGGATTTATAGAGCAGCTTGTCTTTCGTGCCCTCCGAGATGTCCTTGTCCTTGAACAGCTTCACGATCTTCTTCACGTCGCTGACCGGCATTTCGTCCCTTGCCACGATCAGCGCAAGCGGATCGCGGTACTCGATCGGCAGATCCTTAATGGGCAGCACTTGATCTTCCGTCAGCTTATCCTTGCGGATATGCGTGCCGCTGACGATGAGCTTACGAACGGCATTCCCGAATTTCAGCAGCTCGCATTTGTTCTTGATGTAATTCTCCGGCTTGCCAAGCTTTCCTGCCAGAAACTTCAAGGAGCTGTTGAACTTCGATTCGTTCATCAGCTTGTGGAACGCCTCTGCCTCTTCGATCGGGGAGAAGCCTTCCCGCGTCAGATTCTCGGCGATCTGCTCCAGATAAATGTCCATCTCATCCGTTGCCGTCGAGACAATGCAGGGAATGGTGGGCTTGTTCAGCATTTTGCTGGCTTTGTAGCGGCGGTTGCCATAAATGATTTTGTAGCGTCCGTCAGGCGTCGTCCGCACCTTAATGGGCGAGAGGAGGCCGAGCTCCTCGATGCTCTTCATGAGTTCCTCGAGCGCTTCCTGATCGAACTGGTAGCGCGGCTGGTCCGTATCCTCATCGATTAAATACATGTCAATGTGAACAATATCCATATGATTTCTCCTATCTTATACAGAAGACTGCGAAATTCGGCGTAAATGAGTCATCCGTATTATATAACATGCACCCATTGCCTGAAAATGTACCCGTAACCGTTTTCTTGGAAATTGGGTTCTGCCGGTCGATATGTTAGGATGCAGGAAGAGGGTTTAGCCATTCCATTTTGCAAGATAACGAGGTGATGAGGTTGTTGAATGAAATTGATGCGCAAACCGAGATTGGAACGGTCTATTTGCGGGTAAGTAATTTAGAGAAGTCGCTAGCCTTCTACCGGGAGGTCGTAGGCTTACAGGTGCTGTCCAGCACGAAAGGCGAAGCCAAGCTTGGCGTACCGGGCTCGGAGCCGCTGCTGCAGCTGCGCGAAATACCAGGCGCGCTGCCTCGTCCGCGCAGATCGGGCGCGGGGCTGTATCATTTTGCGCTGCTCGTGCCGAGCCGCCTTGCACTGGGACTGGCGCTGCGCAATCTTGTAGCGAGCGGCATTCATATCGGGCAGGCGGATCATCTCGTGAGCGAAGCGCTGTACATCGCGGACCCGGACAATAACGGCATCGAGATCTACCGGGACCGTCCGAAAGCGGAGTGGCAGTGGAATGAGAATGGCTATGTCCGCATGGCTGTCGACCCCATCGACTGGGACGGATTGCTGGCAGAAGCGGGAGATGCCCCGTGGAACGGATTGCCTGCCGGCACGAAGGTAGGCCATATTCACCTTCATGTCACGGAGCTTCCGACGTCGGAGCATTTCTATATCGATGTGCTTGGTTTCAGCATCACGTCGCAGTCGGCTAATTCCGCCCTCTTTATTTCGGCAGGCGGGTATCACCACCATATCGGGCTGAACGTCTGGGCAGGGGTGGGAGCGGAGCTTACGCCCGCGAATGTCCCCGGCTTGGACCGCTACGAAATCGTGCTGCCGTCGGAAGAGGCCCAGATGGCCGTCTTCGCCAGGCTGCAGGCGGCAAGCGTTCCGCTGCAAACCGACCGGGGGACGGTCATCGTTCATGACCCTTCCGGCATCCAAATTCATCTGATCGTCCGCGGTTCCGCCTAAAGGCAGACCCTGCGGCAGTCGGCCGCCTCCTGCAATCAGTGATATTGCGGGAGGCTTTTTCGGCGGTTATCAAGCCTTGTTTCCAGCTGCGCAATACTTATGGCATAACGATTTGCAAATTTGGGGGTTGGGGAAGGAGCTGTTCCATGGCAAGCAGACGCGGACTACTCATCGACTTTTTACGTTCCAAATGGTATATCTACGTCTCCGGTATTTCATTCACGATGGCAGCCAATTTGTTTCAAGCCTACTACCCGAAGGTACTCGGGTCGTTTACGGACCAGCTGCAGCAGAACGGGCTTACGCAGGAAGTGGTGCTGCATGCCAGCCTCGTGCTGCTCATCATCGGCATCGCTTATGGGGTGCTGGGCGGGATTGGGCAATTTCATATCATGTACGTCGGTCGATTGTTTGAGAAGTTTACGCGCAAAAGGCTGTTTAAGCATTTTACGAAGCTCGGCGAGCAATTCTATGCCAAGAACGGCGTCGGCAAGCTGCTCAGCTATGTTATGAACGATGTGACGACGGTGCGGGAGTCCATCTCCATGGGCGTGAACCAGACGGCCAACGCCACCATGCTGATCGTGTCGGCCGTTGCGATGATGGTGGTGAGCTCCATTCCGCCGCTGCTCATTCTGATTTGTATATCGCCGCTGCTCGCCATTCCTTGGATTGTGGTGAAGATGGGCCCGGTCATTCGGAAGCGGTCGCATGCCGTGCAGGAGTCGCTGGGCAAAATGACGGAAGCCGCGGAGGAGCAGTTCGGCGGCATCCGGGTGACGAAGAAATTCGCGGTGGAAACGATCATGAATCGCCGCTTCGGCGATACGGTGGATCGAATCAAGGACAATCAGCTGAAGCTGGTTCGCGTGTCCTCGTTCTTCCAAGCACTCATTCCCTTTCTCGGTGCCTTGTCGCTTATTATTACGCTCGCCTACGGCGGGTATGTGACGCTTACGGGACAGCTCTCCCTGGGCAATTTTGTTGCGCTTACACTCTATGTCCGGATGATGGTGAATCCGCTTCAACAGATCGGCAACGTCATCAATACGATTCAACGCTCCCGCGCCTCACTCGAACGCGTTAATGATCTTATGTCGAGGCAGCCGGAGATCGAAGAGCATGAAACCGCCGTCGATGCGGACTGGGCACGCAAGACGCTTGCTGTAGAGGAGCTGTCGTTTGCTTATCCAGGCGCAAGCAGGGAAGCGCTGCAAGAGGTTTCGTTTACGCTGGAGCCGGGCAAGACGCTCGGCATCATCGGCAAGACGGGCAGCGGCAAAACAACGCTCGTCAAGCTGCTGCTCCGCGTATACGATGCGCCGGCAGGGACGGTTAAGATCGGCGGCACGGATCTTACAGAAGTGACCATCGAGAGCCTGCGCAGCGGAATCGCCTATGTGCCGCAGGACGGCTTTCTCTTCAGTACGACGATTCGGGACAATATCGCCTTCTTCCGCAGAAGCACGGAGCTCTCCGTTGTGAAGAAAGCGGCGCTGCACGCCCAGATCCACGACAGCATCATGTCGTTCCCGGACGGCTTCGAGACGAAGCTCGGCGAACGGGGCGTAACCCTCTCCGGCGGACAGCGCCAGCGGACGGCGCTTGCGCGGGGCTTGCTTATGAACGCGCCGATCCTCATTCTGGACGACAGCGTCAGCGCCGTCGATGCCGTCACGGAGACAGGCATCATCGATACGATTCGCAGCGAGCGCAAGGGCAAAACGACGATTCTGATCGCCCATCGAATCAGTGCAATCAAGCATGCCGATGAAATCATCGTTATGGATGAAGGCCGCATCGTGCAGCGAGGAACGCATGATTCGCTCCTCGCGGAGCATGGCATCTACGCGATGCTGCACGCCATTCAAGAGGAGGGAAGCAGCGTTGGCTAAAGCGATCGATAATTGGCAGATGGACAGCAAGACCGATATCACGATGACGAAGAACCCGGACAAGAACAGCTCCGCGTACAAAGGGCTGTACGGTTATGCCAAGCCGCATATGTGGACGTTTCTGGCCGTATTCGGCTGCATTATACTTGCGATAGCAGCGGATTTGCTGCAGCCGTACTTAGTGAAGATCGCCATTGACGATCATCTCATGGCCGGCGACCGGCATGCCGCAACGCTGCTTGCGATCTCGGCTATCTACCTGCTGCTCTCGCTAGGCGGATTCTTGTTTACTTACCTGCAGAACAATCTGCTCCAATATGCGGGACAGAGCATTGTCGCTGCGATTCGGAAGCAGCTGTTCCGCCATATTACGAAGCAGTCGATGTCGTATTTCGACCGGGTACCTAGCGGCAGCCTGATCACGCATGTATCGAGCGATACGGAGTCGCTTAATCAATTCTTCAGCCAAGTGCTGCTGAGCGTGCTGCGCGACGGGCTGACGCTCGTGTTCATTATCGTGCTGATGTTCAAGCTCGATGTGACCATGACGCTGTACTGCCTCATTCTGCTGCCGATCATTACGCTGAATGCGATCGCCTTCCGCTCCTATATGCGCACGACCTATCAGATGGCGAGGACGAATTTGTCGCGTCTCGTAGCCTTCGTGGCCGAGAATTTGGCCGGCATGCACATCATCCAAATCTTTCACCAGGAGAAGGAGCAGCAGAAACAGTTTGCCGAGCGCAATCAGTCGTACTTCCGTTCCAATCTGCGCGAAATCCGCACGAACGTGCTGTTCAACCGTTCCTTCGATATGCTGGGCAACTTGTCGGTGGCGTTCGTCACTTGGCTGGGGGGGAATGCGGTGCTCGGCCATTCGATTCAGTTCGGGGTGCTGTTTGCGTTCATTACGTATATCCGTCAGTTCTTCCAGCCGATCAATAACATTACGCAGCAGTGGAATACGCTTCAGTCCGCGACGGTGTCGATGAACCGGATCTGGGGCATATTTGATACGGTGCCGGAGGTACAGGATAAGGATAAGCCGCTGGATGCGAGCGATAACGAGGCGGTCAAGGGCCGGGTCGACTTTAACGGCGTGAAATTCGCATATAAGGAAGGCTTGCCGGTCATTCATCATCTGGACCTGCATGTGCAGCCCGGAGAGATGATTGGCATCGTCGGCACGACGGGCGCGGGCAAGAGCTCGCTCATCAGCCTGCTGTGCCGGTTCTATGACGTGCTAGAAGGCAGCGTCGAGATCGATGGCATCGATGTCCGCGACCTGCCGCAGGAACGGTTGCACCGACTGGTGGGACTGGTGCAGCAGGAGCCGTATCTGTATTCCGGCAGCATCATCGACAATGTCCGGCTGTTCGACGAGACGGTATCGCGGGAGCAGGTCATCGACGCATGCCGGCTAGTCGGAGCGGATGTGCTGATCACGGGCATGAAGGATGGGTACGAAACGCTTTTATCCGAGCGGGGCAGCGGATTGTCCGCTGGGGAGAGGCAGCTGATTTCGTTCGCCAGAATCATCGTGTTCAAGCCGCGTATCCTCATTCTCGACGAGGCGACCGCGAATTTGGATTCCCATTCCGAGCAGCTCATTCAACAGGCGCTCGCGGTCGTGTCGGAAGGGAGAACGACGCTCGTTATCGCGCACCGGTTGTCCACGATTATGGGCGCGGACCGGATTATCGTCATGCGGCAGGGCGAGATCGTCGAGGAAGGCAGCCATCGGGAGCTGCTCGCGGAAGGCGGCTATTACGAGGAGCTGTATCGTCATTCGCAGGGGCAGCGTGAAGGAGCGGGTAAGCACGCGGGATAGTCGGGAATGGGTAGGGAACGCCTGAACCGAGTGCACCTGCTCATGCGAAGGCATTATGGGCGGATGGGCTGCTTGCATCCGTCTTGGCTTTCGGCGGCGAAGAAGCGACGTACGGAAGTTGCACGGTTATCCACAGTTTTGCGTGAATTGTGGATGATATGTGCATAATCATGTGGATAACTTTTCGAGGCGAATGGACAATCCCGTTTGTTCTATGAGATAATGAGTTACGATTAATTATGGGCATCAGAGGTTAGGGGCTAGAAGAATGGAATTGTTGCTGTTGATTTTGGAGATTTTGCTCGTCAATCTCGTTCTGAGCGGCGATAACGCCGTCGTCATCGCGCTTGCCAGCCGCAACTTGCCGGCAGAGAACCGGCAGAAGGCGGTTTGGTGGGGCGCGACTGCTGCAGTGGGACTTCGGATCGTGCTGACGGCGGTCGCCGTGTTCCTGCTTAAAGTGCCGTTTATCCAGATCGCCGGCGCGCTTCTGTTGTTCTGGGTCGCCGTGTCGCTGCTGAAGGATGACGGAGAAAGCAAGAACATCGTCGGCGCGCAGTCGCTCTGGAAGGCCATCCGTGTCATCGTTATGGCGGACTTCATCATGAGCCTCGACAACGTGCTCGCCATCGCGTCCATCGCGGAAAACAATATTTGGATTATGGCGATCGGCATTGCGCTCAGCATTCCGATTATTGTATGGGGCAGTCAGCTGATCATGGTGCTGCTGCACAAATTCCCTGTTTTCATCTACATCGGCGCCGGTATTCTCGGCTATACCGCAGGCGAAATGCTGGAGGAGAGCGATACGTTTACGTCGGCGCTGCGTAAAGTCGCGGAGTGGGCGGACAACCTGTTCCCGTTCCTGTGCGGCGTGCTTGTCATTGCAGTCGGTTATGTGCTCCAGAAGCGAGAGCGCTCGCGGGTGCAGGAAGCGTAGACAAGCCGGTATTGGCGTCATAACGAATAAGCTTGAAGTCCCTAGCTGGACGATTAAAATCCCCTTCACGCTGACACGCCTTCTTCATGGTTCCATGAGGAGGGAGTGGACGCGGAGGGGATTTTTGTATGGTCGATTTCGCAGCAGCCGCCCGTAACACATCGTGGGGCTCGTTACCCAAAATCGGGAGGTTGCAGCCTCGTTTAGAATTAGCTAAGCTTCTAGCAGAGGCTTGTCCTCTGGTTGAGATAACTGCATCATGCGGAGACGCTGCATAAATCGCGAGAAAGCATCTCGGAACTGGCCCTAGGCCCTGTTTCGGGATGCTTTTTGTTTTTGCGGGATGCGGATGTCTTGCGAAAATAAGCCGGAAAGGAGGGAATCTGCGTGGCAGAGCTCATATTAATCGGCGTCATTCGCGGGTTGAAGGTAGTCCTTACTCTGTTAAACTTCACGTTGCATGGGACGGATGACCGTCTATTGAAGTGTGTGCTTATTCCGTGCGTCGTATATGCAGCATTTAGTTTGAGCGTATTTGAAGTCTTACGTTTCGTTTTGAAATTTCTATAGGCCTACTGGCAAATGCAAAAAGAAGAACTCTCCCCGCCCATACCAGATGACGGGGAAGCTCTTCTCGGTTATGGGTATATCAATCCTATCCAGGTATTGTACGCTTAGGCGTTCGCAGCCCGTTCCTTCAGCCAATCCCGCATGACGTCGAACACTTCATCCCTGTCGAGCTCGTTGTGCAGCTCATGCTTGAGTCCGGTCCATTCCATGAAGGTGCAGGGCGCTCCGACCATGTCGGCGAACTGTTTGCTGGCCGTAAGAGAGGTGACCTTGTCCGTCCCGCCGTGCATGAGCAGGAGCGGAACACGCCACTCGGAAGCATGCTTCAGCGCCCACTGTCCCGCGCTTTGCACGCTGAGGAAGTATCGCGCCGTGATGGAGCCGTGGCCGAGCGGATCCTCCTGGTAGCGTTTGATCATAACGGGGTCGGAGGTTAAGTGGTCGCCGTTCATCGGCCTCTTGTTCGTGTAAGCGGGAAACAAGCGGTTGACGATCCGGGCAATGACGAGCTGCAGCGTCGGCGGATTGAACGCAAGCCGCAGCCACGGCCCCGTGACGATCGCCCCGGCGATGTCGGGCTTGCGGCGCAGCACGTAATTCAGGGTAACATTGCCGCCCATGCTGTGTCCGTATACAAATACGGGTACATGCGGATAGCTGTGCTTGGCCTCGGCGAGCATGGCATCAACACCGTCAAGCAGCATGTCGTACGAGCCGGTATGGCCGCGCTTGCCCTCCGTTTGGCCATGACCGACCTGGTCGAAGCCGAAGACGGCATAGCCCGCAGCCGTAAACATATCAGCCACGTGGCGATAACGCCCGATATGCTCCCCCATGCCGTGCACAATGGCAATGACACCTCGGAATGGCGCCTCCTCCGCCGGTTTCCATTCCGTAGCATAACGCTGCGATCCGTCTTGGCACCGCAGCTTGAAAATTCGTTCTTCCATTCCTCCGTCGCCTCCTCGTTCTCTTCATTGCTTATTCAAACTTTACCATACTAGAACCGCGATTATGAAATTCGATGTTGCCGGTTTCATTAATTACCGTGTTCAAGGCAGGAGATACGCGCATGGAGGAGAATTGGGATAGAGAAGAACGAGGCGCAGGACATCATTCATTGACTCGATGAGCAGGGGGCAAGCTTGTGAAATTATCCGTATGCATTGACGCCGTATACCACGGCAAGGATTTCTATGCAAGTGTAGAAGAGGTTGTGCAGCTGGGCTATGATGCGATCGAGTTCTGGTCGTGGTGGGACAAGGATTTGGAGCGGGTGGCAGATATGGTCCGGGAAAAAAGCTTGAGCGTGACGTCGATCTGTACCAAATTCGAAAGCTTGGTTGACCCGTCCCGCCGCGAGGCGTTCATCGCCGGACTGCAGGCATCCATTGCCGCAGCCCAAACCATCGGGTGCCGGGCGCTCATTGCCCAGGTGGGCGAGGAGCTGGCCGGCGTGCCGAGAGAAGCTCAGCAGCAGTCGATCATCGAAGGACTTAAGGCGTGCGCGCCGCTGCTAGAGGAAGCCGGCATTACGCTCGTGCTGGAGCCTCTGAATACGCAGGTCGACCATAAGGGCTATTATTTGTCCGCTTCGGAAGAAGCGTTTCATATCGTGCGCGAGGTTGGCAGCGCACATGTGAAGATTGTTTTCGATATCTACCACCAGCAGATTACGGAAGGGCATCTGCTTGCGAACATCCTGCCGAATTTACCGCTTATCGGCCATTTCCATGCCGCAGGGAACCCCGGCAGGCATGAGCTCAGCACGGGTGAGCTTCATTACGGCCGCATCTTCGAAGCCATTGACGCTGCCGGCTACAAGGGTTACATGGGGCTTGAATATTTCCCGGTGCAGGAGCCGGCGGTCGGCTTGAAGGAGCTGTTGGCCGCAGGCCGCTCGTAGCTACAGAGGTATGTCCAGGCTGTGCCGACATATATGGAGGAATGTATGAACGAATGGTTGATTGATTGCGGAGCGATTGCGCTTCGACCGTTCCTGGCGGAGGACTTGGACGCCTTTCACGCCATCACGCATGAACCGGAGATCGTGAAGTTTCTGCCGGGCTGGAATGTATCCAAGGAGACCCGGGCAGATTGGCTGACCAATTACGAGATTGTGCAGAATGATGCGTTTCTTCAGACGTTATCGCAGGGCGGGGACGTCGGCGATCTCCGGCTGCGGCTGGGTATGATTTTGAAGGAAACGGGGGCCTTCATTGGCTGGGTATGCACAGGGCCGAAAGACGAGCTTCCGCTGCCGAACCGTGAAATCGTCTATGGCATCTCAGGCGCGCATTGCGGACACGGCTATGCTACGCAAGCGGCGGCAGGGCTCATCCGCTACCTGTTCAACCAATGCGGGGTAGAGGTGCTGAACGCCGTCGCATTGCCGGCGAACGCGGCGTCCAATCGGGTGCTTGCGAAATGCGGCTTCAGCCTGGTTGGCAGCATTGAGATCGATGGCGAACTGCATCTGCAATATAAGCTGACGAGCGCAAAATAACTTCACCAGCTCGACGCTCGCGGACGTGAAGATAGGTCTGTGTAAATCAAGCCGTCAAAGGCTAAAAAGGGGCCAACGGCATGTCGATACATCCTATCAACAGAAGCGAATGGACAGGACATGAACGGGGCGAAGAGGGGATTCTCTATTAAAGCAACAAGTATGCTCAGAAGAGCGGCACTGGCCGCCGTCCTCGCGATGGCGGTTGAAACGGTTACCTCCTGCCAGAATCCGTTCAACAGTACGCCGCAGGAAGAAGCCGCGCATGAAGGGCACGAGGAGATTCAGCTTGAATTCTGGAACGTAGGCTTGGACGGTTCGACGGACAACACGAAGGACGTGAGTGCCGACAGCGCGCTGTATCGGTACGTGGACAAGTTCGAGAAGGAAAATCCCGGCGTAGTCGTACATGTGGTGAATTTACAAGCGGATCAAATTACGACGCTGCTTAAAGCGGCGCGTGCCTCCAAGAAAGGCCCTGACCTGATCGGGCAGCGGGCCGGGGGGGCGACGAATGATTTTCAAGATATTTTAACGCCGCTTGACCGGTATTTGACAGCAGAAGAGAAAGGTTCATACAGGGGCCTTGATATAGGGCGAGTGAATTTTCAGCCGAACGGACGTATTCAGGCGCTGCCGTATAACATAACGACCTATAACATTTTCTATAATAAAGCCGTGTTCGCGAAAGCAGGGTTTATGAAGACGCCGGTAATTAAGACATGGAACGACTTCTTGGCGTTGTGCGCGGAGCTGAAGGCGAAGGGGATTATGCCCCTCTTCGTCGGGGAGCAAGAGGGCTATACGGCGGCTTGGATGACGAGCGAATTTATGCTGGATATGCTCGGGCCTAAAGGGCTCTCGAAGCTGTACGCGCAGGGCTTGAAATTCAGCAGCCCTTCATTCAAGCAGGCCATTCGAACATGGAAGCAGGTGTACGACGACAAGTACACGAACCCCGACTATGTGACGCTGAGCAGCGAAGAAGCCATGCGGAAGTTTGGCGATAGCGGGGCGGCGATGACGATCAACGGCAGCTGGACGATCAACGACTTGATCAGTCAGCTGGGCGGCAATTTAGGCACGATGCAGATCCCGGCGATCAGCAAAAATGCTCCATTTGGGGACTATCTAGTTTCCCAGCCCGGTGCTAACATTAGTGTATCTGTATTCACCAAGCATACGGATCTAGCGGTTAAATTCGTTGAATTCATCACGAGCGGTGAATTTCAAATGGAATACTACAAGGACACGGGCGACATCCCCGCGAATACGAAGGCGGATCTCACCAAGATCGACAATGCCATCACCCAAGAGTCGTTGTCTTGGATCAACAAGGGCTGGACGAGTCTCGGCTTCGATACGCTTATTCCGGGGGAAGCAAGCAGCGAGTTCTACCGATTGGCATCGGCGGTTCTCTACGGGCGGGTAAGCGTAGACGAACTGGCATCAAGCATCGACAGCAAAATCAAGCCCTGACATCGAAGCGAAGCAGCCTTGGCAAAGGGCGACGTTAGAAGCGGAGAGGAGATTATGCAGATGCAGGCACTCATGTACGAAGGTCCTAAAGTCATGCAAATCCGGGAAGTCGGTCTTCCCGCCGCAGGAGAAGACGACATCGTGATCCGGGTCGCGTACTCCGGCATATGCGGTTCGGAGCTGAGCGGATACCTGGGCAAAAACACACTGCGCAAGCCGCCGATGATCTTCGGCCACGAATTCTCCGGCACGATTGCCGCCATTGGCGGCCGGGCGGAGGCGGGCGGCAGGTGGCGCATCGGTCAGCGCGTCACCGCGAACCCGCTCGTTACCTGCGGGCATTGCGAGCCCTGCCTTAGCGGCAGGCAGCAGCTGTGCTTGTCGCGCCAATTATTGTCCGCGGCGCTGCCTGGCAGCAACGCGGAATACGTGAAGCTTCCGGCCGCGTTCGTCTATGCGCTGCCGGATGAGGTGACCCTCCGGCAGGCCGCCATGACGGAGCCTGCCGCCTGTGCGATTCGCGCAGCGGAGCTTGCTGCGCCCAAACCGGCCGATACGGTGCTCATCCTCGGGATGGGCCCGATCGGCCTGCTTGCGCTGCAAGCCGTGCAGCAATACGGCGTGCGAGAGATTATTGTCGTCGATATGAACGAGGATCGCCTCGGTATTGCCCGCGCGCTGGGCGCGAAGCATCTGATCTGTCCCTCGGCCGTCGATACGCTGGAGGAAGTGAAGCGTCTGACGGGCGGAGCAGGCGTTAACGCTGCAATCGACGCCGTTGGCGCAGGCTTAACGCGCAAGCAGGCTGTGCTGGCCTGCAAAGGCGGCGGACGCACCGTATTCACGGGCCTGCACGAGGAAGAATCCGTGCTGCCGGTCAATATTGCGATACGCAGCGAGGTGTCGATGACCGGCGCGTTTGCCTATTCGTCCTTGAATTTTCAAACGGCGCTGAAGTGGATCGCGGAAGGCCGGATGGGGCTGTCCGAAGGGGTCGTGGAAGCGCCCCTGCACGAAGGCGGGTACTGGTTCGAGAAGCTGCTCAATCAACCGGGTCATGTCTCGAAGGTGCTGCTTGTTCCGGGAGGCACGTCCTAATACCGGGGCAGATGAATCCGATTACGTAGGGAGAGGTGGTCTCACGATGCAGAAGGTGTTTTTCATATCCGACCATCACTTTGGTCATCAAGCAATCATTGACTTCGAATCGAGGCCGTTCGCGCATGCGGAGGAGATGAACGAGTCGATGATCGAGAAGTGGAATGCGGTCGTCGGCAAAGAGGACAAAGTGTTTCATTTGGGCGACTTTTCATTCTTGAACCGAGAGCGGACGAAGGCGATCGTGGAGCGGCTGAACGGTTATAAGCATCTTATTCTCGGCAACCATGACCGCGGCCGTTCACGCAGCTGGTGGCTGGATGTCGGCTTCGATGAAGTGAGCGAGCATCCGATCATCTACAAGGATTTCTTCTTTCTCTCGCATGAGCCGATGTATATGAACAAGCATATGCCGTACGTGAACGTACACGGCCATATTCATGGGCAGAAGTATGCGGGCATCAACTATTTCAACGCCTGCGTGGAGCATTGGGACTATACGCCGCTTACCTTCGAGCAAATTCGCGATGCCGTCGTACCGAGCGAGGAACAGGCATGAGAGTTGTTTACGCAGGAAGCTTCGATCCCATTACACTGGGGCATATCTCGGTCATCGAGCGGGCGGGAAGCCTGTTTGAAGAGGTGCATGTCATTATCGCGAACAATCGGGGCAAAAAGCATGATTTCGATATCGCGCAGCGAACGGAGCTCGTGCAGCTATCCGTGTCGGGTATGGACAATGTGCGAGTTGTTCCGTACGAAGGCATCGTGGCCGATTACGTGAACGCGAATGACGTCAAGGCCGTCATTCGCGGCATCCGCAACTCCACGGATCTCGAATACGAGCTGCAGCTGGAGCAATATATGCGCTGCACGACCAAAGCGGATACCGTCTACCTCTCGCCGTACACGAAGGACATTCAGACGAGCAGCTCGCTCGTGCGGATGTTTATCCAATCGAACAAGATCGAGCAGGCCGAGGCCTATATGCATCCGGATGCGTATGCGAAGATGGTGACATATACGGTGTAGCGTCTGGCAAGCCCCGCTTATGCCGGAAGAAGCGGATAGATCGGGATTGATAGTCGGTCCTCCGCAGGACTATAATAATCGATAGAGGTAAGCGAGTGTGACTGGCGTAACGCGGGGAACCGCGGGGGAGCACATCGTTCATACGGCCGTACGCCTGGGCAGAGGTAAGGGGAGATCCCCTTGCCTCTTTCTGTTTTCTTGAGACCATCTCATTCTGGAAGGATGAACGAACATGGTAAACGGGGAAAAGTTGAATTTGGACGGCAATGCCGTTGCAGACAGCATTAAGCTTCAGTTGGAGGAACGCATCAAGCAGCTGAAGGAGCGCGGCATTACGCCCTGCCTGGCGACGATTCTGGTCGGGGATGATCCTTCGTCGGCGACTTACGTGCGAATGAAAGGCAATGCGTGCAAGCGGCTCGGGATTACGTCCATGCGCGTCGAGCTGCCTGCAAGCACATCAACGGAAACGCTGATCGCCGCCATTCGGGGGCTGAACGAGGATCGTTCCGTGCACGGCATCCTGCTGCAGCATCCCGTTCCGCACCACATCGACGAGCGCGCGGCGTTCGAGGCGATCGCGATCGAGAAGGACGTGGACGGCGTAACGGCGCTCGGCTATGCGCAGAACGCGTTCGGATTCGCGGATTATCCGTCGTGCACGCCTGCGGCCATAATGGCGATTCTGGCATATTACAAGCTGCCCGTTCGGGGCAAGCATGCCGTTGTTATCGGCAGGAGCCCCATCCTCGGCAAGCCGGTGTCGGCCATGCTGCTGAATGCGGATGCGACGGTCACGACCTGCCATTCGCGAACCTCGAACTTGGCCGCGATGGTGCGCCTGGCGGATATCGTCGTCGCGGCCGTCGGCAAGCCGAAATTCGTGCAGGGCGACTGGATCAAGCCCGGCGCGGTCGTGATTGATGCCGGGTATAACCCCGGGAATGTCGGCGATGCGGATTATGAGGCTTGCTTGGCGAAGGCTAGTGCCATCACCCCGGTTCCCGCGGGCGTCGGACCGGTTACGATTGCGATGCTGCTCAAGCACACGGTGCATGCGGCGGAGAAGTTCGGGGGTTGAGAAGGACTTTGCAGAATGGCTGTACAGCCTCGACATTACAATCTACGGAGGCTTTGAATTCAGCCTATGAACGACGATCAAAACGTTGTTTCTTAGCCAGAAAGCAATAGATGAGAGGCGAGGGGGTTCCCCTTGCCTCTTTCTGCTTATCAGGCACGGAGAGGAGGTAATCTTACGTCAATATGTGATAAATTATGACATAATGTTGTATCCAAATACCTAAAATAGGGGTTGAAACTAGTTCTATGGCAGTTAAATGATAAGTTTTAGCAAAGAAATGATTGATAAATGGAAAATGTTCGGGTATTATCTAGCTGAGTAAAGATTCAGAAAATTAAGTGTTTTGTGTGTAATTTAATTAAATATACTTATCTTCTTGTAGGTAGGACGGAAGTTCTTTTGGGTATATATGAACCTTTCTTTGAAAAGGGTTACATATAAAATTGATTTAGGAGGAAAGTCATGCATCATCGGAAGGTTGTCAGAAAAGCTCTATCATTATCGCTAGTATTAGCCGTACTCATTAGTTCGTTGTTCGGCAGCATGGCTTCTGCCTCGCCAAGCACGAGTATCGGCGTCGAGCCGGGAACCGCGCATGAACAACCGGCCGTCCAGAATGCAGCGGCTGCGCAGTTCGATACGCTGACGCCAAGCGAGACAAATGTTGCTTTCGCCTTATCGGAGGGAAGCCATCCGGTGACGGTCGAAGCGAAGTACAAGGATGGTTCGGCGAAAGACGTGACAACGCAAGGCGTCTGGATGTCTATGAATCCCGCCGTCGCCGTTGTCAACCGGGGCGTCATTACGGCCAAAGCGGCCGGAACGACGGAAGTGCGCCTCAATCTCGGCGACGCCGTCGTCAACGTTCCTGTTACGATCACCGCGGGCGCCGGAGCGCCGGAAGCGGCAGAGCCTTTGGAACCGACGCTTGTCACATACCTGCTGTCCACGTTGAACGTGTTCGTCGAGGCGGACACGAACTATCCGCTTCATCTGCATGGAACGTTCACGGACGGGTCAACGCGGGATATTACGGCCGATGCCGTCTGGAGCACGGACGATGCCGAGGTAGCGACCGTGTCACACGGCATGATCAAGGGCATTAAGGGCGGCGCTTCGACATTCATCCGCGTGAAATACGGCAGCATGCCGACGCTGTCGATCGCGGTCACCGTTCAGAAGGACCCGATTCCGTTTCAGTTGTTCGGTCTTCTGATGTCGGAAGACGTGCTGAAGATCATGGAGACCGACGTGCCGCATAAGATCTACGCGGACCTGGAATATCCCGATCAGGATCGTTACGAGGTGACGAATCTGGGCAAATGGTATTCGAAAGACGAATCCATTGCTACGGTAGACCAGAACGGCGTTATTACGCCGGTCGGCAAAGGCATGACCTATATTTATTTCGAGTATAAGTATACAGCGCCGTCCGGCACGGAAGGCGAAGACGGCTACGACGACGGCCTGCTCGTCAATGCCGTGCAGGTATTCGTCGGCGGACCGTTCAAGCTGGAGCGGTTTACGCCGGACATGATGGCGCAATTGGAGCTCGACACTCCTGTTTCGCTCCCGCCTCGGAGCTATCAGGAAATTACGATCATGGGCGTTTACTCCGAGGATCCTCGGACAGGCCAAAACTATAACGCCGATGACGTCACGGGCGATATTGAATGGACCGTAGCGGATAAGTCCATCGCGACCATCAACGATTCCGGCCGCATTTTTGCAGGCGGCAAGGAAGGCACGACGACCATTACGGGCCATTATTTAGCACTCGAACCCTTCACGTTCAACGTGACGGTAACGAAGGCAGCCGCCGCCAACAAGGTGCTGAATTTGGTGGCCGAGCCGACCTACGTGGAAATTAAGGATGGAAAACCTGTTCAATCGCCAATCATCAAAGCCATTTACAATGACGGCACGGTGGAGGACGTCACGTCCAAGATCGCGGGCAGCGACTGGCTCGCTTCCGATGCATCGGTAGCCTACCACAGCGACAACGGTACGATCGTTGCCGAATCCGTCGGATCGGCCGTTCTCGGCGCGATCTACAAGGATGAAATTGCTATTATTCCTGTCATCGTGAAGCAAGCGGAACCAAAGACGGCGGTCTCTCTTTCCGTGACCCCCGACTCTCTGAATTTGCAGCTCGGCAAGCATGAAGCGTTGTCGGTCGAAGCGGTCATGTCCGGCGGCGAGAAGCTGGATAAAACGCAGGCCGCTGTCTACCGCTCGGCCAACCCGCAGGTGGTCTCCGTCAACCGCAAGGGCGAGATCACAGCTGTCGGCAAAGGAACGGCAGCCATCGAGGTGTCGTATGGCGGACAGCAGCAATCAGTCACGATTGAGGTGGCAGCTTCCGAAGGATTGCCGCCGGTTACAGAGACACCGAAGCAGATTACCGGTGTTACCGTAAGCGATCCAAAAATAACGCTGGATGTTACGGCAGGTCCTCGCACGGTCACCGTTCAGGCTGCCTACAGTGACGGCACGAGCGCGGACGTAACGGCGCAAGGCAAGTGGTCGACGCAGGATGCCGGCGTGGTGACGGTCAAGGACGGCGTCTTGACGCCGGTGGCTCCTGGCTCTACCCGCGTGCATCTGGTACTGGACGGCGCGGTCATCGCGGTTCGGGTAACAGTTAAGGAAGGCGACTTCTCCTCCAACGTCAGAGTGGCGGACGAAGGCGCGGCAGCGGAACCGACGGTTGACGCGCTGCTTCTGTCAACGACGAAGATTTTGGTGCAAAAAGGGGCCAAATACCCCGTCCAGCTGCTCGCTGTCAAGAGCGACGGCACGACGGAGGACGTGAGCGACCAAGCAGCATGGTCGGTCTATGATACCGAAATTGCCGACGTGGTGAGTGAGAACGGCGCCGTCAGCATCCTCGGAAAATCGACCGGGAACGAGATTCCGCTTCCGGGCTATCAGAAGTTCGGCAGAACGACGCTTACCGTCGGATACGGCGATTTTACGCCGACGATCGTGAACGTGGCCGTTACCGAGCAGCCGGATCAGCCGGACGTGCTCGACATCGGCTTCCGGACTTACGAACGTTTGTGGTACTTCGACGACGCGTCCTTCAGACTGTACAAGGGGCAAGCGCCTTACGAGCTGAAGCCGTTCGCGTTGGATACGACGGGCGACACCTTCCCGGCGGAAGGCCAGTGGACGTTCTCGCAGCCGGGCATCGTGGATGTCAACGTGGACAGCGGCTTCGAGGCCTTAGGAACCGGAGAGACGGATGCCGTGTTCACGTACGAGCGTTACGGCTTGACCTATAAGCGTACGCTTCACTTCGAGGTCGTAGACCTGCAAGGCATCACAGCCGATGCGGACGAAGCGGCCGGCGTCTATTCTGTCGACGTTCATCCGCAAGGCTCATCGCTCGTCGCCTTGAAAGAAACGTATGTGGATAAAGACGGCCAATCGCATACCGATCCCCTGTCCGGGTTCGTCAATTGGCAGATCGATGATCCTGATCTCGTCGCCATGTACGACGAGCAGCCTTATGTTCGTTTTGTCGCCGGGACGAAAGAGGGCACGACACGGGTAACCGGCGATTACTTCGGCCATGAGATCGCGTTCGACGTGACTGTGACGAAGAACCCGATCAAGCCGAAAATCATGACGCTTGTCGCAGATCCGACGTATTACGTGTTCGATGACGCCGACGATCAGCCGGTCGCTCCAGTGGTCAAAGCCATCTACAGCGACGCGACTGTTCAGACACTGAACAATGCGGATTTGACATGGTTCAGCGGCGATCCGACGATTGCCGACCTCACGGAGGACGGCAAAATTATGCGGACGAACCGTAAAGGCGGAACCAACGTCGTCGGCCAATATAAGGGTATCCCGGTCAGGGTACCGGTCATCTCGACCTATTCGGATGCGACGCCGGTTGCTACAGGCTTGACCATTACACCTGATTTGACATCGATGACGGTCGGCGGAACGCAGCAGTTGAAGGCAACGGCTACGATGAGCGATCTGAGCGAGCCTGTCGTGACGGATCTCGCGATGTTCGAATCGAAGAATCCAGACGTGGTTACCATCAGCGAAGATGGGCTCGTCACCGCCGTTAAGCCAGGTACGGCGAAGCTGCGCGTTTACTATTGGGGCTTCAACGAATACCTGACGATTACGGTTACGCAGGCCAATACGGGCGGTTCGGGCCCGATTGTAACGCCTCCGACTCCTCCGGTAACGGACCCTGTTTCGGATCAGGCGCCAGTCACGCCGACGCCGGAAACACCTGTATTGAACGCTTCCGTGGATGGTGCAGCGGTGAAAGACCGTATCGGCAAAGCGAAGGCAGATCCGACGTCGGTTACGTTCAGCGACGTTCCGTCTACTTCCTGGAGCGCTTCGGCCATCGAATTGGCCTCGAAGGCCGGGTTTGTCCAAGGCTATGCGGACGGCTCGTTCCTGCCGAAGAAGAACGTGACGCGTGCTGAATTTGCATCGATGCTTGCGAAAGCACTTGGCCTGAGCGAATCGGCATCGGTCTCGTTCACGGATGTGAAAGACAACAACTGGGCGCATGGCGCGATCAGCGCGCTTGAAGCACTGGGCTTCATTAAGGGGTACGGCGACGGATCCTTTAAGCCGAACCAGCAGATTACACGTGCAGAAATGGTTGCGATTCTGGCTAAGGTCATCGACTTTGGCAAAGCCGCTCATAACAGCACGTTTACCGATTTGAATAACCATTGGGCAGCCAAAGCGATCGATGCATTGACCGAAGCAGGCGTCGTGAAAGGCAGAGGGGAAAATACCTTTGCACCGAACGCGAACGCAACGCGCGAAGAGGCTGTGGTCCTCATCCTGCGTGCGCTGAATGCGAGCTTGGACTTAGGGTTAACCGAATAAGCAGCTTGGCAAGGAGAGAAGGAAGCGCGGGTGCGCTTCCTTTTTTCTTTGTAACGGTTTCGCGCAGAATGGGGACTTGATGCAATTGTTCATAATGAAGTTGGAATTACTGTAACATTTAGGAAAGGGGAAACGTCTATGAGTCTATGGAATGAAACATGCGGGCTCCTGCATCTCCGAACATGAGAAGAGAGGCGACCTGATGTGATGCGATCCAAATGGGGCGAAATAGCCTTGGAGGTGCTTCCTCTTGAATGATAGAGCGTTTGATAAAATTAAAATGGAAGTGAAATCATGACCAAATATAAGGGATATATCCTTGCCGGCCTTGCATGCCTTTTTCTCGTACTGTATGTGGTTTGGAAGGTGGACCGCCCTGAAGTCGGTCCGGCAGGCTCCAATATTGATCCGAACAAGACAGCCGCCAAGGTACAGAACCCAATGCCAAGCGAAATGCCGAGTAATTTCGATTTCACGGTTACTTTCGGCGTGGGAGAGGTCAATAAGAATGAAATTAATACATACGACGGTACGGTTACCAAAGACCTGATCACGCGCGGGACGGCAACAGCACAACTAGCGTTAACTTTGGAAGAGAAGCGTGCCATCTATGCGAAGATGAGAGAGGTCAATATCATGGGCTTGCAAGATTTAGTTCCTGATAACCT
This sequence comes from Paenibacillus sp. R14(2021), assembly GCF_019431355.1. NCBI lineage: Bacteria > Bacillati > Bacillota > Bacilli > Caryophanales > Paenibacillaceae > Paenibacillus > Paenibacillus sp. R14(2021). The sequence goes on along the minus strand of NZ_CP080269.1, from coordinate 3,125,004 downwards.
GAACTGCGATCAAACCCCGTACAACGAAGATAGCTGGCAAATTCGCGTAAATGGAGAAACACACACATGGACGTGGTCCGATCGACATTGCAAAGTGACGAAGGATGCCAAACAGCTGTTAGCCTTACGTACGTTCATTCAACAAATGGTTGAGAACAAAGAGGCCTATAATGCCTTGCCCGAAGCGGAGGGCGGCTATGATTAAGGGACTGCTCCTAGGCATGCTTATGCTGCTAACCGCAGGCTGCACGCCATTATTTGAATCTCATGCACCTGAACAAGAAGCAGGTCCAGCAGTGATGACGCTGACGCCAGTCGATCTGTCCGTGGGTAAGGGGGCCAAATTCCGGCCGTTTCTAGGCGTGATGTCGGGTGCATTTAAATTACGCTATGAAGGAAATAAGCCGCATGCACGGTTAGATATCGATATTTGGAAAGACGGCAAGAAAGCAGCCTCATCCGGCTCTATCGGGGATTTGTTTTACAGTTCGGATGGCAGCGGAGGCCGTGAGATCGAAGTGATAATCGCTGTAGATACCGTTCCCGTCGAAGGAAAGGAAGAGCTCCGCATCGTTAAAGTCAATACGATTGATGACACAGGCTCAAGCCTGATGACCTTTACGGCGAAATGGGATAAAAGGTTAACGTCACGAGTACTGCTCCAGACTGCTGAACGGATTACATTTAAGGCGGATGAAGATGTTCATGTGTGGGGCATACAGGCCACGAGCACTGGAATGATTCGTACCGCGGATCTCTCAGAGGCGTCGCTAAGCGGTATCGAGTGGGGTCTTATTTTTACGCTGCGCTTCCAGTAAGTGATTGCAATAGCAGTTATGCGAAAGAACCTCCAAATCTGTTCAATTACACGGGCATCCGGCAGGCAATAAGCGCCTGAAGCGGCGATTTGGCAGATCGTCTTCGTTTTATCCCGTATCGTCCAAGAAGATAGCTCCGATCGGATGTAAAGTGAACGTATTCGATGGAGAAAAGGGGATACGAAAATGGTACATGCAAAAATGCAGCTTAGCGAGGATCAAGTGGCGTTCTATCGCGAGAATGGTTTTGTACAGGTTGACGGCGTGCTGTCGCCCGAGGAACTCGCCGAGCTTCGCGAGTATATGGACGAGACGATGAACAATGCGGGTGGCCGGGGGTTGCAGACCGACCAAGCCGGGGGCGCTTATTATAAAGTACTCAATCAGCGCGTGAATACCTGGCGGGATCACGGCGGAATGGCGCGCTTCGTGCTTGGGGAGCGGTTTGCGGATATGGGCAAGCAGCTGACGGGCTTCGAGGGCATCCGACTGTTCCACGATCACGCGCTGCTCAAGATGCCCGGCGATTCCAAGGTGACGCCATGGCATCAAGACCGTCCGTACTGGCCGATGAACGAGATGAAGACGCTGAACGCCTTCTCCATCTGGATCGCGCTCGACGATGTCGACGAGAACAACGGCTGCATGATGTTCGTGCCGAAATCGCAGAAGATCCGCAATCTCAAAGGCGTCGATCTAGTGACGCCGGAAGATATTTTCGCCCAAGAGGGCGCGAAGGAAATGGATCGCAACACGGCGGTCATCTGCCGGATGAAGGCCGGCAGCTGTACGTTCCACGACGGCATGACCTTTCATTTCGCGCATGCCAATGCAACGGATAAGCCGCGCCGGGCGCTGGCAATCATCTTCATGGAGGACGGCACGACCTACAGCGGCGTAGGCCATCCCATCACGGACGGCCTCGGACTAGCGGTGGGAGATAAGCTGCAGGGCGGCTTGATGCCGAAGCTGGCCTAGAGGCGCGATCGAAACGATAGCATAAAAAGGGAGGACCGTTTCTTCGGAATCGGTCCGTTCTCATATTGAGCGCTCCCCGTGCCGCCTAGTGCTGCAGGTGCTTCAGTTCCTTCGCCATTCGGCGATAATCACCGCCTCCGATCCGCACCATGTCTGCCTCCCTATAGCCGTTTCTAGCATACAGCCGGTGAGCGCGCTCGTTACCGGATTCCACGATCAATGCCGTCCGATTGAAGCCCTGCTCCAATGCGCGCTGCTCGGCGGCTGCCATCAACAGCGAGGCAATGCCCTGCCCTCGGAAATCTTCCGCAACCGCAAGGGCGTCCAGGTAGAACTCCCCGTCTCTGGCTTCGCGGATGATGCCGCTGTGTGCCTGCCCGAAATCGCGAAGGATTCGCCTTCGGAAGGGCTCGTCCAGCTTATCCGCCTCATTGCCGGAATAAGCGACAAGCATGCCCGCAGTTCGGCCGTCCCGTTCTTCCACGATGACATGCGTATAGCTGATGCGGTTGCCCGGCTGCTTGAAGAAATCGGTCAGCCGTGCAGTGGTCTCCGCCTCGTCCGGCGTACCTGTGAGAAGGTAAGCGATTGAGCCAATGGCTTCCATTATCAAGGGAATTACCTGCGGTGCATCGTCGCTAACGGCCGATCTTGTACTCAACTACGATCAGCTCCTCTGGAGGAATGTAGGGCGGTTACCTAATAGAACGGCAAGTATATGGAATAAATATACAAATAGTCATGGAATGGGATTCAAGTCAATACGTTAGACAGGAGGGAAATAACCGGCAGAGGCGGGATGCAAATGGATTGGTATTTGAAGGTGCTGCAAAATTATGCGGTCTTCACCGGAAGAGCCAGGCGCAAAGAGTTCTGGATGTTTATTTTGTTCAATATCCTGATGTCGATTGCACTGACGATTGTGGACCATATGCTGGGCACGTACCGGGTCTTGTCCATGCTGTATTCCTTGGCGGTTATTGTGCCGTCGATCGCAGTCATGGTCCGCAGGCTGCATGATACGGGCAGGAGCGGGTGGTGGTATTTGCTCGTCCTTATTCCTTTTGTCGGCGGCATTATTCTGCTTGTGTTTGCCTGCCAGGACAGCGACCCCGGATCGAACCGGTACGGCCCGAACCCGAAGCTCTGATTGAGACAGGTAATCAGAACATCATCTGGATAAGCCAGCCGATCAGCCGGTTTAAGTCCAGCGGGTGTTCCAGCAGAATGCTGGCCCACAATACCGCTCCGATAGAGGTAATCGTGAACAAAGCCGCCTTCTCCTTACGGGCGGCTTTGCTGCGCTTCATCGTGATAAGGCCGATCACCAGAAAGGCGGCATAAGCGATTAGCATGAGCGTCATGCATGTTCCTCCTTGTTCGTCTTCAACTTGGACAACCAGGTGGCTGCGAGCAGCAGCAGCGGAAACCCGATCCCGAACGGCAGGTAATACACGAACAAATACTTTTGCACCCATGCGGCATTCTGCATGACACTGCTGAACAGCATGGCATAGGCGGAGATGATCCAGACGAGTGGATAGGCGACGGCTGCGCGGCTGCGGATGCGGAATAATTGGCAAATGGCCAGCACCGAGAAATAGAAGATAATGCTCAGTTTAAAGAATACGAACAGCAGTGCCGCGACGGACAGAAAGGCTTCCAGATGCTCGATAACGCCTGAGAATTGCATTTCGCGGAAAATCGTATGTAGCGGGTAGGTGAGATGCGCCGAGCGGTAGACGCCGAGAATGCCGATTGTGAAGAAGGTAGCCATTGCCATCAGAATACCTGCCATTAGAATGCCGCCGAGGTAGGAGGCTCTAAGGCGGCTCTGAACCATCGGGAACACCATCATGAAGGCGACATTTTCCATGAAGGGGAAGCCGAGTGAATAGTTGGTTTGGACCATGGTAGGCCATATCTGAAAGACGGCGGGATATTGGAAGAACTGCCACTCCCACTCCTTAATCATGACGGTGAACGGCACCCAGAACGAAATGGTGAGAAGCGGGGCCATAAAAACGCTGACATACGAGATGGAGTCGGCACCTTGGATGACGGCGTATGCGCAAATCAGCAGCGCCATGAGATTGAATACAATCAGCGGCGTATTCGGCATCAGATTGATTTGCATATAGTCGCAGATGTTTCGGGTGACCCAGGACGCGATTTGAATGAAGAAGACGATATAGCAGATGGAGACCGCGCCGCCGGCATATTTGCCAAGCACTTTTCTCGAAATTTCCACAAGGGACAGCCCGGGATGCAGCTTGGCAATATAGAGCCAGAACAGGCCGGCAGCCAAGCCGAAGGCGCAGCTCCAGAGATAAACGACCCATGCGTATTGGTGGGCGCTAGCGATCAGACCCGAAGGGAGCAGGATCAAGGTCGTTCCTATCGTGAACGAGAAGGTCATCCAGAACATTTGCGATGCGCTTAGCTTCAGAGTATCCAAGAGAGGCAGCTCCTATTTGTAGGGTGTTGTCGTGTTTCCCGCCAGCGTCACTTTCGATTGGACGTTGAAGCTGACTTCGAATGCTGACCATTCCTTCCGGCCGTAGGAGGTGTCGCCTATGCCTAGCATGTCCCATTTGCGCGCCTTGCTTTGCGCAACAAAATCTGCAGCGAGCTGCTGGAACCGGCCATTGAAGGCTTGCTCGATTTCGCGTTGATTCGCCGGCGTCAGCGGGCTCTTCTGCTCATTGTCGATGAGCTGCAGCTCGGCCCTTACGTCCAGGCGCAGCTGCCGGGAGGAAGCATTCCACTTGCGTTTAACGCGGATATTCCTCGCCACGAGCCCCACGGTCTGCCCCTGAACCTGCACATTTGTGAAGAAGCGGTGGGCAATATGATTGAGCACAAAATACATTTCATACTGCGCGGAAGTGATTTTACCGACCATGCGGGCGCGGATAAACACGGCTCCACCGTCGATGCTGAAAATTTCCCGCGTGGCGTCGATGTCCTCCAAGCGATCCGAAGTCGCCCTAGACTGCTTCGCGTTAAAGTGGATGATCGGGATGATTACCGGCCTGTTGCGCGGAATGCCATTCAGGATGTCCTTCATCCGGGAAGGCGTTCTCAGCATGCCGAGGGATGTGGAGTGCCAGTCCATCATCAGGCGGATGTAACGGCCAGGGACGCGGTCAAGCAGCGTGAAGTTCTTCGTCAGCTCGGAGACGGATGAATCGGTGACAACGGTATAGACGCTTGTTCGCCGCTCCGGATTCATCTCCAAATAATTGATGAGTGCCATGATACCGTGCCGCGCATTCCGCTCGGACAGCACATAGCATTGAAGGTGGGAAGTGAAAACCCGCCTGGACATCTTTTGGCTGAACTCTTTGGGTACGTCCCCTATGTGCCGAGACTGAACCAAGTAGGTGTATACGGCCGCTTTGGCCGGACCCACCTGGCGCGCCTGAATGCTGGACGGGTTAAGCACCTGAAAGTAAGTAAGGAGATTACCTTTATCATCCCGATCTGCCGCAACCATGTCGACCAGCGCAAGCTGGTTGATTTCCCGTTTGTCCCAGCAGCCCGTGCACAGCGCCATCAGCAGAAGGAACGCAGCTATCCGTTTCATTGTCCTCCTCGCTTTCTTAACCGATTATCGTCGCAGCCTTCGCGGGCGGCGCCCTAGGAAGGGCCGCGGGGCACGGACGAGCGTATCTTTCCAGAACGATGGAACCGAAGGCGCGATAGGGGTCAAGTAACGGACGCCGAAGGAGCGCAGGGACGCCAAGTGGATCAGCAGAATGAACACGCCGCATATTAGCCCGTACAGCCCCATCAAGCCGGCGAGGCACATGAACGTAAACTGCACGATGCGCTGCGCGATGCCAAAGCCGTACGAAGGTGCGACGAAGTTGGAAATGGCGGTCAGCGAGACGACGATAACGGTAGAGGCGGATACGATGCCGGCCTCCACCGCAGATTGTCCGAGCACAAGTGCGCCTACGATCGAGATCGCTTGGCCGGCGATTCTCGGCATCCGAAGACCAGCTTCCCGCAGAATTTCGAAGGTGACCATCATCATACTGGTCTCCAGAAAGCCTGTGAATGGAACGCCTTCGCGCTGCGCGGCCAGGTTAGCCAGCATGGCAGCCGGCAGAATCTCCTGGTGAAAGCTGATGACGGACACGAATAAGGCCGGCACGAAGATGGAGAGCAGGAATGAGAACATGCGCAGCCATCGGAGCAAGGTTGCGATATCCGCGCGCTGATAGTAGTCTTCCGGAGCGGCGAACTGCTCGAAGAAGGTGATTGGCCCAGCGAGAACGATCGGCGTTCCGTCGGTAATAACGGCTGCCTTCCCTTCGAGCAGCTTGGCGGCAATAGCATCCGGCCGCTCGGTCGCCATCAGCTGCGGGAATGGCGTCAAGGTGGAATCCTGGATCCATTCTTCGATATAGGCGCTCTCGAGGATGCTGTCGGTTTGAATCGCCTGCAGGCGCCGCCGGAATTCGTCGACTAGGTTCTTGTCCGCCAGATGCTTCAAATATACGAGGCACACTCTGGTGTTCGTCTCGGTTCCGATGATCATGTTTTCGAAGACAAGATTGCCGCTCCGCACCTTCTTGCGGATCAGGGACAGATTGCGGTACCATTCTTCTACGAAACCTTCCCGGGGGCCGCGGATCGCCGCTTCCATCTCGGGCTCCGAGACGCTGCGCTGCTCGAAGCTGCACAAGTCGACCGCGATGGCGCGTTCGTCATCCTGCGTCATGATGATGCAGCAGCCTCCGAGCAGGGCTTCCTCGCATGCCGCGAAGCCGGTTAAGTACCTGACTTGCATGTGCTGAATGCACGCATAGAGCCGGCTTAAGTCGGTATCGTCCGGTGCAGCGGACGGAGGCGGGATCGAGGTCAGGAGCGGCCGGAAAACAAAGTTGTCTGCCATCGTGTTGTCCGTCAGCGAAGAGAGATACAGACAGGTGAATTCCACGCCGGTTTTTGATTGGAAGCTGCCCTTAAAAAAATCCGGAGCATTGTTGAATTTTTCACTAAAGCTCGCCGAGAGAGCGTTCATAATGGGATTTCCTCTCCTTCATGGTTTTACCATAACCAGTAGCAAGGGAATTTATGTAAGGGCGGCAGGCGAACGAGCGGTACTCGGACCAAGTGGATGACGAACTTGTAACGGGCAATGTCCAACCGGCACAGCAGTTTTCTTGATAATCCGAATACCGCCTGGTCCGTGCGTTTATTAATACCGTGAAAACGAACGCCAACAGCCAAGTGTTTTTACTCCGAAAATGTGCTGCAGATGCTTACTGCAGCCAGCGTGCAGTGATACAAAAAAAGAAGAGCCGGTAACACCGGCCCTCCTGTACGAAGTCCTTATGATAATTAAACGGATGATCGTCATCCGGTCGCCCTCTCCACGGTCGAGAAACCGATTTATCTTACATTGATCTGCTTTTGTAATTGATTTATTTGGTGCTTCATCTCCTCTATTTGTATCTGTATTTCTTTTTGCTGACGTTCTTGTTCTTGTTTTTCCAATTGAGACTGAATTTGTTCTTGTTTAGCTTGTTCAAGTGCAATAGTTTGGCCGACAGTCGTTATCACATCTCCGGCTGTTGTAAGCAGCTGTCCAATGAATTGTAGGATATCGGGCAAGTTATTTCCGGCTTCAACTAAGGTACTAACTACATCACTTTTTTGTTTTATATTTTTTTTATTCTTATCCATCTTGTTATCCATACATAGATATCCCCTCGACTTACCCAAAACTGATTGGTCGATCCATCAAGATAACTCGCTTATTGAAAGAATTCCTTACAGTTGTGCTTCAATTTATATTATGAGAAAGAGTAGCTATAGGGAACTGCAGCAGCCCGCAGGATGTTTCTAAGTACAAGGCGGGTATAGCTTCATGTGAGACTGGTATTTGTCGCCGAACGCGATGTTATAGCGGAAAAGGCGACGATCTCCGTTCCCGATTCAAATCAATATCAATACGGCATGTTCCATGTCTTCCTTGGGATTGACTTCAACCCCGCGGCCCGTTGCCGCGGGGCTTTTTTTGCGTGGAAACGGCTAACGGCATAGGCGCGAGTCTCTAGCAGGCAGACGTCATGCAGAGATAAACGTCAACAGTTGATAGGAGATGGTTTTCATAGAGTTGGGTATATCAACCAGTACGAGCTATATGTCCCACACGTATAAATACAGTATATTCATGTTCAATGAGGCTTCACATGGGAGGGAATCTATGAAAACCGTACAGCAACTAGAGACAATAGCTTGCACGATATCCAGCTTACGACATCGAGGATAGAAGAGAGGTCAACGTCATGCATGATTTAACGGTTGTCATTACGATCTGCACGTTCTTATTTACGATTGCATATCTGTTCTGGCGCCCCAACGTAAACGAAGCGATCCCGGCTATGGTCGGCGCGCTCATCGTTCTGCTGAGCGGCAGCGTCTCGCTGTCCGATCTGGGCCAAATCACCGAAACGATCGGCGGGGCGGCGGTTACGATCATAGCGACGATCGTCATGGCGATCGTGCTGGAGAGCTTCGGCTTCTTCTATTGGGCCGCGGATCTATTAATGAAGAAGGCCAGAGGCTCCGGCATCCGCCTGTTCTGGCTGACGAATTTGTTTTGTTTTCTTATGACGCTGTTCGTCAACAATGACGGCAGCATTCTGATCACGACTCCGATCCTGCTAATGCTGCTGCAAAACATGGGACTCAAAAACCATCAGAAAATACCGTATCTCCTATCCGGCGCCCTGATCGCAACGGCATCCAGCGCGCCGATCGGCGTAAGCAATATCGTCAATTTAATCGCGCTCAAGATCGTACACATGAGCCTCTATTTGCATACGGCCATGATGTTCGTTCCAGCCTCGCTCGGCCTGCTTCTGCTCACCGGTCTCCTCTACTTGACGTTCTACAAAACACTGCCCAAGACACTGCCAATCCGTGCGAACATGAGCCTGATGCCCGGCAGCCACCCGCTGCAAGGCGTGTTCGCTAGCGGGAGAAGCAACGCCTTCATGCGCAATGTGCTCATCTTCGTATTCTGCGTCAGGGTCAGCCTCTTCGCCGCTTCGTATATCGGATTTCCCGTTTCCTTGATGGCCGTGATCGGCTCTTCCGCTCTCTTGCTTTGGCGCTGGTTCTACTTGAAGATCACGCCGCTTGACATGCTGAAAAAAACGCCGTGGTACATTCTGATTTTTGCCTTCGGGATGTACGTCATTATCTACGGATTGAACAATATTGGACTAACGGATTACCTGATTAAGCTGCTGCACCCGATCGTCTCCGGCAGCCTGCTGAACGCAAGCGTTCTGATGGGCGCGCTGCTGAGCCTGCTGTCCAACCTGTTCAACAATCATCCCGCGCTGATGGTCGGAACGCTCACGCTCACGCATATGGGCCTGGACCCGCTCACGCTCAAGATTTCGTACTTGGCCAGCGTCATCGGAAGCGATGTCGGTTCCCTGCTGCTGCCGATCGGAACGCTCGCGACCTTGATGTGGATGCATATCGTCAGGAAAGGCGGCGTGAGAATCACATGGGGTCAGTATTTGCGAGTAACGATTGTCGTTATTCCGCTTACGGTCATCTTTACGCTGGTGCTGTTGTCTTACTGGGTAGCATGGTTATTCTAAATGAGGAGGACTAGCCAAAAAAAAGAGATCTTCAATAAAGAAGATCCGGAAGAGAAGTGAAATTGCACTCATAGCTTATGTTGCATACGCTGAATCCGTATGGGTCTTTCGTTAAATCCCGGTTTTCCGCACTGCCTGCCAGCGATACATGGGATTGATATCGAATTGTAACAAAACTGAAATATGGTTTTCATCTGCTATTCATGTTCAGGCTGTATGATGAAATCAACCCCCTATTATATAGATTGCCTTCGATCCGCGGCCCGTTGCTGCGGGTCTTTTTTTTTTTTGAGCCAGTTATTCGTGCTGCGGCGTGCAGAGCATAGAAATGCCGTCCGACTGGAACGGAGATACTTCCGTTAAGCTGCTGAGGGCTACGGTTTGCTCTTCGCCTGGCTGGTCCAGCGGGTAAATCCGGGCGGTGCCGGCATCGGCATCGACATGCTGAATGTAGATCGGAACGCCGTCGCAGGTCACATTGGCCATGACGGGCGAAGCTGTGATTTCTTGTGCGCGCTGTGTATTCATGTATGGTCCTCCCAAAGCATGTAGTGTCTAGACGCTTCATGTTTTGTTATTTTCACCGAAGTTATGCGAGTGCAAGCAAAAATTTATGCGGCAGCGCAGCACGAATCACACATGATTGAAGAGGTAAAAATATCGCTTGATTTTTAGTTAAAAAGTAAGTAAAATTCGAAATGTAGTTTTGGTAATCGCTTTCAAAAACATTATTTTTGTTTTTCAAGGATTCATTAGGGTAAAATTTTACCTAAATTATTTTACTGGGGGACGAACAGAATGATGAATGTATCAAAAATGTCCAAAACGGTTCTTTTGCTTTTGGCCGCATCGGCCGTGCTTTCCGCTTGCGGCGGCAACAAGAGCAGCAACGGCGCCAATGCCGGAGGCGGCAAAGATGAGAATGTCGAATTGACGGCATGGGCGTGGAACGTCAATGTCGGCGCGCTAAACGATGCGATGGACATGTACAAGAAAGACCACCCGAATGTAAGCATCAAAGTAGAGGATATCGGCCGCCTGGACGTTTACGATAAGCTGTCCACAGGGCTTGCTGCGGGCGGAGCGGGTCTACCCGATATCGTTCTCGTTGAAGATGACCGGATTCAAGGGTATGTCGATGCGTTCCCAGACAGCTTCGTTAATCTCTCTGACAAGGGATTCGACAAGAAAGCAGATCTGTTCCCGCCGTTTAAAAAGGAACTGGCCAGCAAAGACAGCAAGTTCTACGCGTTCCCGTTCGATGCAGGTCCGACGGGCATGTTCTACCGCAAGGATATTTTCGACAAGGCTGGTGTGAAAGCGGACAGTATCCAAACATGGGATGATTTCATTGCCGCCGCCAAAACGATCAAAGATAAAACCGGCGCATTTGCGGTACCGGTCGATAAATTCAAAGACGATGCCCTCTTCCGCATGATGCTTAACGAGCTTGGCGTGTACTACTTCGATAAAGACGGCAAAATCGACTTCAATAACCCAAAAGTGGTTCAAGCTTTGGATAAGATTAAAGCGATGGGCGACGCCGGCCTTGTGAAGGACGTTAACGGATGGGACGGCACCGTATCAGCGACCGTCGACGGTTCCGTGGCAACTGTTCCATTCGGTGCATGGTATTACGGTACAATCATTGACCAAGCAAAGGATACGAACGGTAAATGGGGCGTATTCCAGCTGCCGGCATTCGAAAAAGGCGGCAACCGCGCAGCTAACCTTGGCGGTTCCAGCTGGATGCTTCCTTCTGGCTCCAAGCATGAAGATGCGGCGTACGCGTTCGTAGAATATTTCGCGACAACGGATGCTGTTCAACAGAACGCAATGGAGAAGCACGGTCTGTTCCCATCCCTCCAAAGCGTGTATAAGACAGATCTATTCACGAAGGGGGTTGATTTCTTCGGCGGTCAACCGATCTGGAAGTTATTCGGCGATGAAGTGAAAGACATCCCAACGCCGTACTACACGAAGGATTATGCGGTAGCGCTGGATGAAGCGGTTAAAACGCAATCCGACGTCTTCAACGGCAAGAAGCCTGCCGATGCCCTGAAAGCAGCGGCTGACCGCTTGGCAGACCGCACGAAGCGCGAAGTGAAATAATCAATTTCTTAGAAACAAAAACGATAGGGGGTTCGGGGCAGCACAGCCTGAATCTTCTCTCGTTTTTCCTTGTAATAAAGAGGAGGAATATAAGGATGCGCACAAAAGGGTATGTCCCTTATTTATTTTTGGCCCCGGCGCTCGGTTTGTTTGCCGTATTTATGGCTTATCCGATTATTTACTCGTTCTTGCTCAGCTTCCAAACGGGAGCGGGCAAGCATATGTCGTTCACCGGATTATCTAATTATCATCGTTTGTTCAGCGACGAGTTATTTTGGACCGCGCTGAAGAACACGTTCGCGATCATGGTAATCCAAGTGCCGCTGATGCTGTTTCTTGCCATTCTGCTGGCGGCAGGCCTGAACAGCGTCAAGCATCTGACCGGCTTGTTCCGCGTCTCCTTCTTCATGCCGGCGGTAACGTCGCTTGTTGCGTATTCCATTATTTTCTCCCTGATGCTGATGGGTGACGGCATTATCAATCAATTCCTGACTGCGGTAGGCGCAGGAGCGGTGCCCTGGTTATCCAATCCGATCTGGGCTAAGGCTGCGCTCATCCTGGCGATGACCTGGCGGTGGACAGGCTATAACATGGTCATCTATTTGGCTGCCATGCAAAATATATCGGAGTCGCTCTATGAAGCGGCGAACATTGACGGCGCAACCCGAGTACGGCAGTTCTTCTCCATCACGATTCCGCAGCTGAAGCCGGTCATACTCTTTACGGCAATTTTGTCCACGATCGGCACGCTGCAGTTGTTCGATGAGCCGTATACGCTGACAAAAGGCGGGCCGAGCGATGCAACGCTCACCATCGGGATGTATTTGTACCAAACGGGCTTCCGTTTCTACGATTTCGGTTATGCATCGACGCTGGCTTACGTCATTGTCGTGCTGATCGCGGTGCTGTCCTTCATTCAATTCAAAGTAACGGGGGATGAGGAATAATGCGTACATCATCTGCAATTCGATCCCTGATTCTATATCTAGCTATGCTGATCGGCGCGGCCGTTTCCTTATTTCCGTTCTATTGGGCTGCGATTGCGGCCACCAATGAAAGCGGCAAGGTGTTCGCCAAACCGCCCGTTCTGGTACCGGGCAGCAAGCTTATTGCAAACGTTGTCCATTTGAACGATGCCATCGGCATAGGACGCGTTCTGTTCAATTCGATATACGTCGTCGTTATTTATACGGTGCTCAGCCTGCTGATCTGCACGATGGCCGGTTACGCATTCGCGAAGTTTACATTTCTCGGGCGCAATGCCATGTTTGCGGTGTTCCTGCTGTCGATGATGGTTCCGTATCACGCGCTTGTCATCCCTTTGTTCAAAATGATGGCGGCGTGGGGATGGCTAAATACGTATCAAGCGCTCATTTTGCCGAATCTGGCTTATCCGTTCGCTATCTTCCTCATGCGGCAGAACATGCTTGCCGTACCGGATGGGATGATGGAAGCGGGGCGCATTGACGGCGTATCCGAGTGGGGCCTGTTCACGCGCATTATTCTGCCATCCGTCAAACCAGCGCTCGCCGCGACTGCGATTTTCTTGTTCATGTTTCAATGGAATAGCTTCCTGTGGCCGCTGATCGCGGTGCAGAACAAAGAAATGTATACGTTGCCCGTTGCCTTGTCCAGCTTGTTCGGCTTATCCCGGATCGACTATGGTCAGGTCATGGCCGGGGTTACGATCGCGACGGCGCCGGTTATCGTATTCTTCTTGCTGCTTCAACGCCATTTTATATCCGGCATGCTGGGTTCGGCGGTTAAGGGTTGAACGTGATGCGGTTCACCGACGAAGACCTATACGGATGATCGTAATCCTCCTATTCATGGATAGGTGAGAAACAAGATGTATCTTGGCGTAGATTATTATCCGGAGCATTGGCCGGTTGAGCTGATAAATGAGGATATCGAAGGCGTCGCTGGTCTTGGGGCCATCAGGGACATCGGGGAGGACGTGCTGGAGGAGCTTGCCCGATCTATTGTCAATGATCGGGAAATCTGGCATATTGAAAGTGACAAGGGCGTCGAAGTCACGCTTCGGCAGGATGAAGCATCAGGCCGTAACATGTGGTTTCTGCTGAATCATATGGAGACGCCGAATACGTTTAGAGGCCGGGAGTTAGCGCCATATGAGAGCGGAATCGTAGAGGCTGAAGTTCTGTAAGTCGACTGGAATCGGCTTGGGGCTGCAGTTTCGGGCTCACTCGGGCGTCCTCCTTGGCAAACGGCTAAAGGGGTTTCTACGGGAAGGACTGGACGATTGATATGGCGACCATTAAGGATATTGCCGAGCAGGCCCGCGTTTCGATCGCGACGGTATCGCGGGTGCTCAATTATGATCCGGCTATTTCCGTCGCGGACGAGACGCGCAAGCGGATTTTTGAAATTGCTCATCAGCTCAACTACAAGACGCTGCGGGAGCGCGCCGGAACCGGCGCGGGCAGCAGTCCCGATAAGGAACGCTGCCGGGTCGGTCTCGTCAATTGGTATTCCGAGCACGAAGAAATGCTGGATCCCTACTATATGGCGATTCGGCTCGGCGTGGAGCGGGAATGTTACCAGCGGCAGTTCGAGGTCGTGAAAATGTTTCTGCAATCCGGTACAAACGGCGGCGACCCTCTTCATGAACAGTTGGACGGCATCATCGCCATCGGGCGCTTCGAGCAGGATGATCTGGATCAGTTCCCGTCGGATTTGGAAACGATTGTGTTCGTTGATTCATCGCCGGATGAGCAGCGGTTCGATTCCGTCGTCGTTGATTTGCGCAAATCGGTCGGCGAAGTATTGAATTATTTGCTGCAGCTCGGCCATAAGGCGATCGGCTATATTGGCGGCCACAATGTGGTGAACGAGAAGCCCGTCCAGGACGAGCGGGAGCGGGTTTTCGTGGAATGGCTGAAAGCGCGGGAGCTGTATGACCGGGAATTGGTGTATACGGGTGAGAACCTGTACTCCGAGGACGGCTACCTGCTGATGAAACGGGCAATAGAGCGCGGCGGAACCTCCAAGGCGACCGCCTTCTTCATCGAGAACGACTCCATGGCTGTCGGTGCGCTTCGCGCCCTCCATGAGGCGAAGCTTCGTGTACCCGAGGATGTGTCCATCGTCGGCTTCAACGATATTCCGATTTCAGCCTTCGTACAGCCGCCGTTATCCACGGTGAAGGTGCATATGGGTCACATGGGCGAGACTGCGGTTGAACTGCTTGCCCAACGGTTAAACAACCGTAACGCCATTCCTAAGAAGGTCGTGCTGCCGACGAAGCTGCTGCTTCGAGAGAGCTGCGGAAACCCCGTGCGCGGTTAATTATTAGGAAGGAGAAGGGCTATGCCGCTGTTAACGCTAGAGCGAAACGTGCTGCCCGCCGTACGTAAAATGAAGGAAGTGGAGGGGCTGCTCAACGCTCCCTTCTCCTGCTTCGTGCTGCTGGGCGGGCATCTCAGCCAAATCAAGCCGATCGTCGACATGGCTCGCGGGCACGGCAAGGACGTGCTGCTCCATGCCGATCTGATCGACGGCCTCAAGAATGACGAATATGCCGCGGAGTTTCTCTGCCAGACGATCCGTCCGGCGGGGCTTATCTCGACGAGAGCCGGCGTTATTCAGCGGACCAAGCAGAATAAGCTGACGGCAATTCAACGGCTGTTTCTGCTGGATTCCGATGCGCTGGAACGCAGCTATGCGCTGGTCGAGAAGACGCAGCCTGATTATATTGAAGTGCTTCCCGGCATCATGCCGGAAATCATTGCGGAAGTAAAGGAACGAACCGGCGTGCCCGTGATCGCGGGCGGCTTGATTCGCACGGAAGACCATGTGCGGCAAGCGCTGCATGCCGGCGCTTCGGCGGTAACGACATCCCGGCGGGAGCTGTGGACGTTGACATCGTAGACCGTCGGCTTCAGGGACAGTTGCGGTTCAAGTTCGTCAAAGCGCGAGGAGGGGAAAGATGGACACTTACATGTTGTCGCTTGATCAGGGTACGACGAGCACGCGTGCGCTGCTCGTCGACCGGAGCGGTGCCATTGCGGCAATCGCGCGGGAGGATCTGCCGCTGCAATATCCGCATTCCGGCTGGGTGGAAGCGGATGCGGCTTTCATCTGGGAATCGTCGCTTCGCGTCATGCAGAAGCTGCTGCGGGATTCAGGCGTGGGAGCGGATCAAGTTGCCGGCATCGGTATCACGAACCAGCGCGAAACGACGATCATCTGGGACCGCGCGACGGGCGAGCCGATTTATCCGGCGATCATCTGGCAGTCGCGGCAGTCGGCGGAGGTCTGCGATAGGCTGTCGGCGGCTGGTCATGAGACGGCGGTCAGGGAACGGACCGGACTGCGGATCGATCCGTATTTCTCGGGAACGAAGGTCGCCTGGATGCTGGAGCACGTCGATGGCGCCCGCGAGCGGGCCGAGCGCGGCGAGCTGATGTTCGGGACGATCGATACGTGGCTCATCTGGAAGCTGACGGGCGGAGCGGTTCATGTTACGGACGTTACGAACGCTTCGCGCACGCTGATGTACAACATCAACGAGCTGACTTGGGACGATCAACTTCTGGCCCTGCTGCAGGTTCCAAGGGCGATACTGCCTGAGGTCCGTTCTTCCTCGGAAGTGTATGGCCATACGGTCCCGGCGCTGTTCGGCGGTCACGCCATCCCGATTGCGGGAGCGGCAGGTGACCAGCAGGCCGCCTTGTTCGGGCAAGCCTGCTTCGAGCAGGGCAGCGTGAAGAATACGTACGGCACGGGCTGCTTCATGCTCATGAACACGGGCGATCAGCCCATCACTTCCAAGCACGGCCTGCTGACCACCATTGCCTGGTCCGCCTTCGGCCGCGTGGAATATGCGCTTGAGGGCAGTGTATTCGTTGCGGGGGCCGCCATTCAATGGCTTCGCGACGGTCTTGAGATGATCGCGTCGGCTGCAGAATCTGCAGAGATTGCTGCCCCTTCCGCGGACGGCGTCTATGTCGTCCCTGCTTTCGTCGGTCTGGGCACGCCGTATTGGAACAGCGACGTCCGCGGCGCAATGTTCGGTCTGACGCGCGGCACGACCAAGGCGCATATCGTCCGGGCGGTGCTGGACGCGCTCGCCTACCAGACGAAGGATGTGCTGAGCGCCATGGAAGAAGATTCGGGTCTCACGCTTCGCTCGCTGTCCGTCGACGGAGGCGCAGCTGCCAACGATCCGCTTATGCAGTTTCAGAGCGACATGCTTGGCGTTCCGATCGAACGTCCGGCGAGCAATGAATCGACGGCGCTCGGCGCTGCATTCCTGGCGGGCCTCGCAGTCGGCTACTGGAGCAGCCGCGAAGAGATCTGCAGCCTGCGGAAGGTTGATCGGCTGTTCCAGCCAGCAATGGACGAGGCGAGGGTGCAGACGCTGTACGGCGGGTGGAAACGGGCGGTTAAAGCTGCCATGGCGTTCGCAGAATGAGTATGCTATACTACCGATAAGTTAATAACATGGTTGGAGATATGGAGAAACCACGAAGATTGCTGATTCGATTTGCCTTGCGCGGGCGGACGAAATCAGCAGTTTTTCGTGGTTTTTTTGTTGGCGGGCAAGCGAAAGGCGCATTCATTGCGGGTTCCGCGTACATTAGAGTGGAGAAGGGCAGGCGTTGGCAATGGTACAAGCAGCGGGGACAGGTGCATTTTCGGCGGGGAACCGTTTATCGATATTGGAAGGCATGGCTCAGCGGCCGGTTGATGTGCTCATCATCGGCGGCGGCATAACGGGGGCGGGCATTGCGCTCGACGCTGCATCGCGAGGCCTCCGTACGGCCGTCGTGGAGATGCAGGATTTTGCAGGGGGCACTTCGAGCCGCTCCACCAAATTGGTGCACGGGGGGCTGCGTTATTTGAAGCAGCTGGAGATCGGCGTCGTAGCCGAGGTCGGCAAGGAGCGGGCCATCGTGTACGAGAACGGGCCGCATGTGACGACGCCGGAATGGATGCTGCTGCCGCTGTATGCGGGCGGATCGTTCGGCAAGCTGTCCACGAGCATCGGGCTGCGCGTGTATGATTTCTTGGCGGGGGTCAAACGGGGCGAGCGGCGCGAGATGCTGAGCGCGAAGCAGACCTTAGCCAAGGAACCGCTGCTGAAGCGCGAGGGCTTGAAGGGCGGCGGCTATTATGTGGAATACCGGACGGACGATGCGCGGCTGACGATCGAAGTCATGAAGAAGGCCGTTCGGCTCGGCGCTCATGCGGTCAACTATGCGAAGGTAGACAGCTTCGTGTACGGAGAAGAAGGAAGGCTGACGGGTGCCGTCGTTCGGGATATGATCGGCGGCGGCACGTATACGATCACGGCGGACAACATCGTGAACGCGACAGGGCCTTGGGTGGACGATCTGCGGGATATGGACCGTTCGAAGCAGGGCAAGACGCTTCGCCTGACGAAGGGCGTCCATCTCGTGTTCGACGGGGGACGGTTCCCGCTGCAGCAGGCGGTGTATTTCGATACGCCGGACGGCCGGATGGTGTTCGCCATTCCGCGGGAGGGCAAGACGTATTTCGGCACGACGGATACCAACTATGCGAAGGACACGCAAAACCCGACGATGTCCTATGAGGACCGCAGCTATTTGCTGAAGGCGGCCAACTCCATGTTTCCGAGCTTGAAGCTGACGGAAAGCGACGTGGAATCCAGCTGGGCGGGGCTTCGGCCGCTGATTCAGCAGGAGGGCAAGTCGCCGTCGGAGGTGTCGCGCCGCGACGAAATCTTCGTATCGGCGTCTGGATTGGTCTCGATTGCCGGAGGCAAGTTGACCGGCTACCGCAAAATGGCGGAGACGGTCGTGAACAAGATTGCCGAGCTGCGCAGGCAGGAAGGCAAGCGGGCGCTGCCCGCGAGCGGGACGAAGACGGTGACGATATCCGGCGGCGACGTCGGCGGGTCCGGCAACTATGCGTCGTATGTGCGGACGAAGACAGGCGAAGGCATGCGACGCGGGTTTACGGCTGACGAGGCGAAGTTCCTCGCGCAGCGATACGGCTCTAACGCGCCGGAGCTGTTCGAGCTGGCGGAATCGACAAAGCCGTGGGCGGCGAAGCACGGGCTGCCGCTTGTCATTGGCGTACAGCTGCGCTATGCGATGGAGTCGGAAATGTCGGCGAAGCCGGTTGATTTCCTCATTCGCCGGACGGGCGACATGTTCTTCCGGATCGCGGACGTTCGCAGATGGAAGGACGCGGTGATCGCGGCGATGGCGGAACGAAGCGGCTGGAGCGGCGAGCAGCAGCTGGCTTACGCGGCCGAGGTAGAAGCGAAGCTTGGCGAGGCCGTGAATCCGAAGCCGGAATAAGGGTAGAAGCTGATCGCCTGAAGACAAGCGAGATGCGCGAAAATACGAAGGCGATGAACGACCTCTTCATCGTCCGCCGATGGCGCAAAAAGCCAGATGGAATACGCTCCCGGAGCGTTCCGTCTGGCTTTTTTGCGCTTTCGTATATCCCGCTATTTTTCCCCATTTGTATCCCCAGATGTACCTTTTTTTCTCAAATGTCCCCTATTCCAGTATATGGATACGGGCTATAATGGAAAAACCCTTATGAACAGCAAGCGTTATTCTTATTATTGAAAGGGTTTACATTCTATTCGTCGCAGAGAGGGAGAGGACGTCATATGACAGCTTTACTTACGCTGCAGCAGGGAAGCGTGGATGCGAAGCCCGAAGAGGCAGGCATGGATCCGCAGCGGCTGGAGCTGCTGGATGCACATTTTGCACGGTTGATTGAAGCAGGCAAGCTGCAGGGCGCAAGCTACCTTGTCAGCCGTTACGGCCGGATCGTCGTCAACAAAGCGCAGGGCAAGCTGACGTACAAAGCGGACAGCGCGGAGCTCAGGACGGATTCCGTCCGCAAGGTATATTCGATTACGAAGGCCGTCGTTGCCGTCGCCATCATGCAGCTGTGCGAGGCGGGCAAACTGTATCTGCAGCAGCCGGTTGCCGGCATTATTCCGGAATTTGACACCAACCTGCACCGCTCCATCACGATCTGGCATTTGCTCACGCATACCTCCGGCCTGCGCGCGGACCCCGGCAGCAATGTCGAGCCTTATTCGCTGCCTTGGTACGAATGGTGGGTTAGGGAGAAGAAGGAGAAAGCAGATGCCTGGGAAAGCGCCGATTGGATCAAAATCATTCTCAGCGGCCCGCTCAGCGCGAAGCCGGGCGAGCGCTGGGCTTACTGCTCCGCGGGGTTCGTGCTGCTGTCCGAGGTCATTGCCCGCGTGTCCGGCATGTCCTTCGATGCCTATGTACAAACGCGAATTGCGGATTCCATCGGCATGAGCCGTTCCTCATTCCTCGTTCCGGAGGATCTGCGGGCAGAAGTCTGCTTCACGGGGCCGTGGGAAGAACAAGGCATTGTTAAGCCGGCCGACCTTTCGACGCTGCCGCCAAGAGGCGGAAACGGTTATTACTCCACGCTCGAGGATTTGCATAAATTCGGCCAAACGATGTTAAATGGCGGCATAGCGCCGGGAACGGGCGAAGTCGTGCTCGGCAGGCGCACCGTAGAGGCCATGGTACGCAACCAGCTGCGCGGCGTACCGAACAACTGCTGGGGCGGCGATGTGGCCGATACCCAGATGGCGCTCGGCTGGTCGCTGAATCATCAGGATATTTGCACGCCGGGGACGTTCTCGCATGAGGGCTACGGTCATTCGGGCCTCTATATCGATCCGGCGGAGCAGCTCGTCGTCGTCTATCTCGTGCCCAATCAGGCAGGCTGGCTGCCGGAAGCCGTCATTAACCCGCGCGCGATCATCTGGTCCGCGCTGCAGTAAGATCCGCCTTGAATGTTAATGCCACATTACCCTACGAAGGAAGGTTGGATGAATTTGAATCTGCTTGGCATACATACCGCAGAAACGGCGCTTACCCCGGCGGAAGCCGGTTATCGCACGGCCGCTTTGGAAGGCCTGGAAGTCTACCTGCAGCAGCTAGTTAAGGAAGGAAAGCTGCAGGGTGCCTCATACCTGCTGTCCAAGAACGGACAAGCATTCGCAATCGGTGCGGCGGGCAAGCTTCGGCACAATGAAGAAGCGGGAGGCCTGCTTCCTGATTCCATCCGCAGAGTCGCTTCCATTACGAAATTATTCACGCTCGTCAGCCTGCTGAAGCTGATGGAGGAAGGCAAGCTTTACCTGCATCAGGCGGTCAAGGATTGGCTGCCCGAATTTCAGCATCCCGTCTACGAGCGAATTACGATCCATCATCTGCTGACGCATACATCGGGTCTGGTACCCGACCCCGGCTTCCATCTGGAGCCGTACATGCTGGGCTGGTGGGACATTGACTTCACGTTCGACGACAGACCCGGCTCCGAGCCGGACCGTTCGCCCGAGGAGGAGACCGCGTTCCGCAAATCGCAGTGGATCAAATCCATTCTCGCGGCATACCCCGTATCGGAGCCGGGTAAAGAATGGCGCTACTCCTCGGCAGGGTTTGCCATTTTGGGTGAAGTTATCACCCGCGTATCCGGCATGCATTACGAAGATTACGTGCGCACCGCCATTATCGAGCCGCTCAGCTTGAAGCGGACCTTCTTCGCGGTGCCGGATGAACTGCAGGACGAAGTCGCCGTGACCGACGACTGGGATCTTTCGCGGCTGACGCGCGGCGGTGACCGCGAAATCTCGCCGCCGCGCGCCGGCGGAGGGCTGTACTCCACGCTGGCGGATTTGAACCGCTTCGGCACGATGCTCATGACGGGCACGCTGGACGGCAAGCGCATGCTGAGCCGCAAATCGGTGGAGCTGCTGCAGCGCGACCAGTTTCCACAGGGCATTCCCGGCTTCAACTGGGGTGCGGAAGAGCGGCATCATCACTTCGGTCTCAGTTGCACGGTGCCGACGCCGGTCGATCTGCATGGCCCGTCCGCTTTCTTGCATGAAGGCGCGGGCATGAGCATGCTTGTGATCGATCCTGCCGAGCAGTTCGTCGCGGTCATTTTCGTGCCAACGGCGGAAGGCTGGGTGCCGGAAGCTATCATCAACGTGCGCAATATGATTTGGTCCGGGCTGCAATAGCGGTCCTGCAGGGCGGGGGGAGCAACATCATGAAAGCACTTCGGATCCTGCGGGCGGTCGCGTTCGTCACCTTCAAGGAATGGGCTGCGTACCGCTCGCATATGCTGGCTACTTTGCTTGTGGGACCGGTTTATTTTCTCGTGCAGCTGTCGATCTGGAAGGCGGTCTTCGCGACGCAGGATACGATCGGCGGCATGCATATAACGGAGATGCTGAGCTATTACGGCATTGCAGCCATCATTACTTATATCGTCTTTGATTTTGCCGACTGGAACTTCCAGATGCTCATTCGTACGGGGAAATTCATGACGTTCCTGCTTCGACCGATGTCGCACCGGTATTTCGCCTTGTCGCAGAAGGTCGGCCACCGCACGCTTGGTTTCCTGCTGGAGTTCATTCCGGTGTATCTGATATTCCGATTCGCGTTCGGCATCTCGCTTGTGCCAGAGCGGCTGTTCTGGACGATTCTGTCGTTACTGCTCAGTTTCATGATGGTGTTCTTCATCAATTACTGCGTCGGCATGACGGCGTTCTGGCTGACGAATACGGGCGGGATTCGAAGCATTTTCCTTATTCTTCGCGATTTGTGCGCTGGTGTATTCGTGCCGCTGTCTTTCTTCCCAGATGCCGTGCAGCATGTGCTGCTCTTCCTGCCGTTTCAGTTTATGACCTACGTGCCGGTCCGCGTCTTCCTGGGCGATTACGAGCTGGCCGGCTATTCGATGTCGATTCCGGCGATCGTCGGTCTGCAGGCACTGGCCGTCGCGGTCATGTGGGGCGTCTCCGAACTCATCTGGCGCGCCGGCATCCGGCGGTTCACGGGGGTGGGCGCATGAGGGGCTCCATTGCTGCCTTCCTGTCCGTGATGCGAACCGTCGTGGCCAGCCGGCTGGCCTACCGCGGCGACCTCTATTTCAGCATGCTGGTGACGCTGCTGGGCGAGACGGTGCTTCCGCTTATTACGCTGCTGATCTACCGGTCGGGTGCTTCCTTCCCCGGATGGAGTCTCAGCGAAGTGATGCTGATCCAAGCGGTATTCATGCTGGCCAAAGGGCTAGCCTACCCGTTCTTCTTCGGCATGGTCTACAACACGCTGGACCGGGTGCAGGACGGCACCTTCGACGTGCTGCTGCTGAAGCCGCGGTCGGCGCTGTTCATGACGCTGGTGACAGGATTCTCCATCGACGGCCTCGGGCGGCTGCTCGGCGGGCTTGCGCTGTTTCTCATCGCACTGACCGGCGTGCATGTGCCTGGTGCTGCGGCGTGGCTGGGCTTTATCATGCTCATGGTCATGTCGGTCTGCATCCTGTTCGCCTCGGCGCTCTTCATGTCCGGCATGCTGTTCCATTGGGTCGGCAGCAGCCGGGTATACGAGATTCATGATTCGATCACGGCATTCGGGCGGTATCCGCGGACGATCTACGCGAAGCCGCTGCAATGGATCTTGACCTATGTGCTGCCGGTCGCCATGATCGCATTCCTGCCGGCATCGACGCTTCTGGGACGAGCCAATGCCGGACTTGCGGGCGCCATCGCGTTCAGCGTCGTTTTCTTGGCGGCTGGTCTGCTGTTCTGGCACGGCATGCTGCGCAAATACTCCAGTGCAGGCGGGTGACAACGATGATCGAAGTTAACGATTTACGCAAAACGTATACGACCTACGAGCGCGGCCATACGCTGCTCGATGCCGTGAAGAGCCTCGTTCACCGCAAAGAGGTGGAGGTCGAAGCGGTCAAAGGGCTCTCGTTTCGGGTGGAGCAGGGGGAAATGATCGGATTTCTCGGGCCGAACGGCGCAGGAAAGTCGACCACGCTCAAAATGCTGACGGGCGTTCTTCACCCCACCTCAGGCGAAGCCCGGGTGCTCGGCTATGTGCCGTGGAAGCAGCGCAAATCCTACGTCGCCCGCATCGGCGCCGTCTTCGGCCAGAAATCGCAGCTGCTCTGGGATATTCCGCCGCTGGATGCGTTTCATATGAACAAGGCGATCTACGGGCTCACGGAAGCCGACTTCCGCACTGCCTTGAACGATCTCGTGGATTTGCTGGACGTCGGCGCGGTCATGCGCAAGCCAACTCGCCAGCTGTCACTCGGCGAGCGGATGAAATGCGAGTTCATCATGGCCATGCTGCACCGGCCGGAGATTGTTTTTCTAGACGAGCCGACGATCGGACTCGACGTCATCGCGAAGGAAAACATCCGCTCCTTCATCAAGCGTATGAACGAGCAGGGCGTCACGTTCGTGCTGACGACGCATGACCTTGGCGACGTGGAGCAGCTGGCGAAGCGAGTCATGGTCGTGAATCATGGCGAAATTATATTCGACGACGGCATCGGCGCGCTCAAGGGAATGCTCGGCGACAAGAAAATCGTGCGCCTCGTCGCGGCATCGCCGCTTGCGGATGCGCTCGGCCCGGGCGTTGCGCTCTTGGAGCAGAAGTCGAGCCATGAGGTGAAGCTCGAGATCGACACCGCGGTCGTATCGCTGAACGCGTTTTTGCAGAATTGCAGCGCGAGCACGGTGATTGTAGATATGGCGATCGAGGAAGTACCGATCGAACGGGCGATCAAAGTGCTGTACGGGTGAAAGTAAGAAGAATAGCGATGGATAAGAAACGCACTTCGGATGGAACCTATGAGGAAAGGTATCCCTAAGCAAAATACCCTTAAACCCATTCCGATTGGAGCGTAACGACTAACTTATGAGCATGAGATACCGGCTTTGTTTGCCTGTTGTTCTGGCCTTGTCCCTCGGATTGACGGCCTGCGCCTCTAATGCCAATAGCAGCGGTGAGAATCCGCAAGCCAATCTCCGCAAATTCAGTACAAATCAGCAGCCGATCGATGTGAAGTCTACAGACAAGAGCGTGATCCGTCCATTTCATTTCACGGCTTCGGACGTGCAGCTCGCCGACTTGCGCAATCGCATCAAGGCGACGAGATGGCCGGACCGGGAAACGGTCCCGGATCAATCGCAGGGCGTACCGCTTGCGACGATTCAGGCGCTCGCGCGCTATTGGGCGACGGATTACGATTGGCGCAAGTTCGAGGCGAAGCTGAACGCCCTGCCGCAGTACACCACCAATATCGACGGCGTGGATATTCATTTTATTCACGTTCGCTCGAAGCACGCGAATGCATTGCCGCTCCTCGTTACGCATGGATGGCCGGGCTCGGTCGCCGAGCAGATGAAGATCGTTGGACCGCTTACGAATCCCACAGCCTATGGCGGGAAGGCGACTGACGCGTTCGATCTGGTTATTCCATCGATACCGGGCTACGGGTTTTCGGGTAAGCCGATTACAACCGGATGGACCCCTGACCATATCGCTAACGCTTGGGCGGTGCTGATGAAACGCCTCGGCTATTCGAAGTATGCGGCGCAGGGCGGCGATTGGGGCGCGATTATTACGGATCATATGGGCGCTCATGCCCCTGCGGGACTGGTCGGCATTCATACCAACATGCCCGGCGCGGTACCGGCATCGATCGATAAGGCGATCAATAATGGAGAGCCGATGCCTGCCGGCCTTACGGCCGACGAGAAGACTGCGTGGAAGGAACTGGCTTTCTTGTACAAGCACGTCGGCTATGCCGAAATGATGGGGACACGGCCGCAGACGCTGACCGCGCTTGCGGATTCGCCCGTCGGGCTCGCTGCCTTTATGCTTGATCATGACGCGAAGAGCCTGAAGCTGATCTCGAAGGCATTTGCCGGGCAGCCCGGGGGCCTCTCGAGAGACGATGTGCTGGACAACATCACGCTCTACTGGCTGACGAATACGGGGGTTTCCTCGTCGCGTCTCTACTGGGAGAACAAGGGCGCTCCCTTCTTCGCCGTCAGGGGCGTCAAAGTTCCGGTGGCCGTCAGCGTCTTCCCCGACGAGCTGTACGAGGCGCCGCGGAGCTGGACGAAGCAGGCCTATCCGAAGCTTATGTATTACCACAAGGTGAACAAGGGCGGACACTTTGCGGCGTGGGAGCAGCCGATGCTATTCGCCCAAGAACTCCGCATGGCCTTCCAGTCGCTGCGCTAGCCGGAAGCAGGAACTTTCGAACAAGCGAATTACAACAGGGATGACCCAAAAAACGAAAAACACGCCGTCTTTTCTATGGAGTCCGTTAAACCGTAGAAGGGATGGCGTGTTTTTGTGCTGCGGACATTCAGCCGCATTCGCTTCGCTAGATTCAGCGCAAATGACCCGCAAGAGGGGCACGTGGTAACAACGTGTCCATCTTACGGACTGCGGTTTTTATTAAAGGCAGCCATGCAGATTTCCATAATCAGGCCTTGTAATAAATATAAACCTTCTGCGTCTTGCTGTCCCATGTCACGGTACCGCCAAGGTACTCGCCTGTGGCTCTGACACTGACATAGGTAACGCTGTCGATGAGCATGTAATTCGTGATTACTTTGCCGCTTACGAAAGGCGTTCGGGTCGCGGTATCCCAGGTTATTGCCGCGCCGAGCGCATCACCAAGCTGTCTTAACGGGGCGTAGATGGACCCGTTCACGTTGCGGCCATATGCGGCGAGCATATCGTTGATGACGACCTTGATCGTATCGGTGTCACTCAAGGGAGTCACGATCTTAGGGGCGGTATATTGCTTGTAGAAGGCTTCCTCCATTGCGTTGATATCGACGTTCCCTCCGATGCCCTTCACCTTGCCGCTGGACGTATATTGAAACACCGACCAGGTGTCCCAGATGCCGTTATCCATCGGTTTATTCGTGCCGTAGTGGGCGACCCAGAGCGGCCACTGACCGAGCTTCTTCCCAAGGTAGGTCTTCGCGAAGCTGGCTCCCGTATAAATCATCGTCTTCTGTCCCGTCAATCGTTCGACTTCCTTCAGCCATTGCACGCACCAATCTGTCAGCTTCGAGGACGGTACATTGGCTGCATCGCCCTCCACATCCAGCGTATGGGGGAATTCGGATTTGCGGCCTTGAATGACAGAGACAAACTGTGCCGCTTCGGACAGAGCGTCGTTCCTCTCCGGATGCGCATAATGATAGAAGCCGATATGCAGCCCGGCTTTCAGCGCGCCATCCGCATTAACGGCCATGTTCGGATCCGTATAGGTCGTTCCTTCCGTTGCCTTGATCAACGTCCCCACGACACCATCAGAACGCACCTTTTCCCAATCGATCGTGCCCTGATGATGCGAAACATCAATGACCTTTAAGTGACTTGGGCTTCTCGCTTGCAAGTTCTTCACGGCTCCCTTCTATGAATGAAGTGGTTACTTGATAGTTTATGAGCCTTGAAAGCATGTTGTCCCTGTGCGGAAGCCTTAATGTGGCTGGGGGAGTGGGGGGGCGGATACAAAAAATGGATGTGGGAATATAAGGATGACTGGTATAATACATGCAAAAGCAAGCAGCTGACAAGGAGGCTCTATGAACGGACAAACGGAGCAGGAGAAGGTCTTATTCGTACAGCCGGGAATCGCAAACCCCCCGGTCCAGCAGCGGGTCTATCCCGTGAAGCCGTGGCAGCGGTTTTGGGCGCGCATGATGGATATTTATTTGTTTTTCATGATCGGTTCGCTGCTAGCGAGTGCTGTTATTGGGTTTGATTATAAAGGAAATCTCGGCTTGCTCCTGCTTACGACGTTGGCGTGGTTGCTCTGCTATGCGGTTATTGACGCGCTGCTGATGGCTGGACTTGGAACAACTGCGGGCAAAGCTGTCTTTCGCGTCGTGGTGCGCAGCGCGAGCGGGGGCAGGCTGACATTCAAGGAAGCATGGCGGCGCAATTTAAGCATGCTCTACTATGGGATGGGGCTGCAAATGCCGGTTATTATGCTATTGTGCATGTCCAGGGCGCAATACCGGCTTCGAACAGAAGGGACGACGCGTTGGGACAAGCATAGGTTTACCGTCGTTCACGGGGATCATGGCCTGATTCGCAGGTTCGTTTGTTTCCTGCTTATTGTCGGCTTTATTGTGCTGCGGGTCATTGATTTCAGCATTTTGCCGTTTCGTTTGTGATCGAGGTGTCATATCGAACCGTAAGTCCCAGATTCCAGCCAAAGGAGCTATCCAACCCCAATGCCTTATCCCATCGAGAATAAATTTGTAATCGCCGTCGCATCGAGCGCCTTATTCGATCTCTCCGAGTCGGATTCCGTCTTCCGCGAGAAGGGCGAGGATGAGTACCGGCTCTTCCAGCGGCAGCATGAGAACAGCATTCTAGGAACGGGTGTCGCCTTCCCGCTTATCAAGCGGCTGCTGCGTATTTTCGCTTCGTCCGAAGATCAGCCGGTCGAGGTCGTGCTGCTATCCCGCAATGACCCGGATACGGGGCTGCGCGTGTTCAAATCCATTGAGCACTACGGTCTTCCGATCAGCCGCGCGGTGTTTGTCGCCGGCAGCAATCCGTTTCTATACATGGATGCCTTCAACGCCTGTTTATTTCTATCCGGCAATTTGACGGACGTGAAGGAAGCGGTCGAGTACGGTTACCCCGCGGGGTGCATCTATCCGACGGATTATATCGACGATGAGGACGACGAGGAGCTGCGGATCGCGCTTGACTTCGACGGCATCATTGCCGATGATTCGGCCGAGAGCATTTTTCAGACAGGGGCGCTGCATACCTTCCACGATCACGAGAAGCGCAATGCGGGCGAGCCGCTTCCCGGGGGTCCGCTTATTCGATTCATTAAAGAAATCGTCAAGCTCCAGAAGCGCGAGAGCCAGAAGATGCATAGCAACCCTGGCTATAAGCCCAAGATCCGAATCGCGATTGCAACCGCACGCAATGCGCCTGCGCATGAACGGGTTATTACGACGCTTCGCCAATATGATCTTCGCGTGGACGAGGCGTTCTTCTTGGGCGGAGTGGACAAGGCGAGGGTACTGGATATTTTCAAACCGCATATCTTTTTCGATGATCAGGTCGGCCATATCGAGGGCGTGGCCCGGCGGTTTCCGTCCGTGCACGTGCCGTTCGGGGTGACGAACGCTATCAAGCGTTAAGGGAAAGGAGGAGCGGAGAAGAAATCGACAGGAGGAGTACGGGGTTGAAGGGGTATATAAAACGCGTACTGCTTGGCATCGCATGCGGAAATGCGCTGGGTGCGGCTCTAATTACGCTGAGTGTCTGGTACTTGTCCGAGGAGCATGGAGGGAACGGGGCGTTGATTCTTGCCGATTTTGTCATCATCCCTACGCTGATCGGACTTACCAATGCCTATTTTTTGCGCAAGGATAAGGTTGGCGCCGGCAGGTTCATGCTTTACGGACTGTATGATCTGATCATTATTATCCTTGGTGCGGCCTTATTCATGGGCGAAGGCTACATCTGCATCATTATTGTATCGCCGCTTATTTATTTTTTTCTCATGCTGGGCATTTTGACTGGAAGGAAATTACTATTCCCTCGGTTCGACGAAAGGGCTAATCTCTCTGTGGTGGCTGCGCTTGGCTCGCTGCTTGTCCTCAATCTCGTCACGGCATCGCCATCCGAGAGCAGTCTTGTCAGCGATTCCATTGTCATTCAAGCAAGCCCTGATGAAGTATGGAAACATGTCGTATCGTTTGAACCCATTACGGAAAAGCCGGATTATTGGCTGTTTCGGTTAGGGCTTCCGAGTCCGGTTCAGTCAACGGCGGAAGGCAACTTCGTCGGTGCGTGGCGTAAGTGCATATTCAGCTCCGGCATCGTATTCGAAGAGCGGATCTCGGAGCTTGAACCCGGGAACAAGCTGACCTTCGACATTACCAAGCAGCCGGATGATCCGGAGCTCATAGGACATCTGAATTTGCTGAAGGGGCAGTTCGTGCTAAAAGACAATGGAGACGGGACGACGACGTTGATCGGCAACAGCTGGTACGAATTAAAGATCAAGCCGCCGTTGTATTTTAATCTGTGGGCGGACAGCATTGTCCGTAACGTTCATCTGGAAGTGATGGCACATATTAAAGCGCTGTCGGAGCGCAAGCAGGCCTCGGTATAATGCTGCACACTAACCTGAGGACGTTTTCGCGCTGGTGAAATTGGGCACAACTAGTCCGTAGCGGCTATACAAAACGATACGGGACTATGAAGGAGACGAAGACAATGGGCAAAATCATTGCCATAACCGGGGCATCCTCTGGCATCGGACTGGCTGCGGCGCTGAAGCTGGCGGATAACGGATGGACCGTTTACGCCGGTTCACGCAACGTGGAGCGAGACCGGGAGCAGTATGGAGACCGGCGGAATTTGCATTTCGTGGAGATGGAAGTGACCGACCCAGCTTCGCTGGACGCGGCGTTCCGGCACATCGAAGCAGCGCATGGCCTGCTTGACGTACTGTTCTGCAATGCGGGCTTCGGGTATTTGAGGGCGCTTGGTCAGGCGGAGCATGCCGATATCGAGCATGTATTCGACACGAACGTCTACGGCGTCATGCACACGATTCGAGCGGGATTGCCGCTGCTGCGCAAAGCGGGCGCGGGCTACATCATCGCGACGACAAGCGTCGGCGGCTTGGTCGGCCAGCCGTTCAATGAAATCTACTGCGCGAGCAAATTCGCGGTGGAAGGACTGATCGAGAGCATGGCGACGTATTACAAGCCGGTGTTTAATATCGACTTGACGCTGCTGGAGCCGGGCGCGATCGCGACGAATTTCAACAACACGGTGCTCAGCCATGTGCAGCAAACGGGCGGCATTCTGGACGACGAGTACAGGCAAATGATTACGCGGTATATCGAGACGTTCCAAGCCCGCAATACAGCGCCGCAAACGGCCGAATCGGTCGCCGAGGTCGTGTGGGACCTGCTGCACATGGAGACGAAGCCGCTGCGGATCCGCACGTCGGAAGCGGCCGAGGCGTTCTGCAAGTTCAAGGTCGAACAGGACCCGACGGGTCTGGACGGGATGCTGAATACGCGGAAGCTGCATTTGCGGCTGTAGGTGTTGTGGTAGTGCATGTGAATATTGCGGACGCCGCTTGGTTGAGCGGCGTTTTTTTACGGCAATTCGAGCTTTATTTATTAACAAATCAATTCCATGAGGTGTATATGAGGCTTTTCAAAGAGAAGAAGGACAATTAAGAAATTATTGATCTGACTTGAAGGGAAGGGGAGTGAAAGGTGATTAGTGCTCAATGGTTCGCCGGATCCGTTCAGATAAACATGGAAAAGCCCCAAGCATATAAACCATATGCAAGGGGCTTTTCCTTTGAATCGCCGAAAAATCACGAAAGTATTTCGCTGAAATATCATTGCGCTAACATAACGATGTCTGGTCGGCATGTAACCATGCCAAGCCTAACCCATATACTAAATCCAGTAAGAATTAGCGTGTGTGCAAATACTGAGCATATAGTATCGGCCGCTTATAAACTGTAAATTGGTTGCGAATTCCATCATACAAATCCTTTTGCGGCTTTCCATTTAGTTCGATTATCCCAATATGATCATCGTTGTCCAACGCAAAATCTACGCTAAACTCGCCCAAATGGTAGGTTTCATTTTCATCCATTATTTCTGCGGATCTTAAACTTAAGTTATAGACCGATTGAATAATAGCCTTAACCTTATCGCGTGGATACAAATGCTTGAGAACATCCGTAGTTAAACATGCCTTTTCACAGATGCTGGTATTATAACTGCTTATATTAGCAATCCGGCTGATGACATTCGTTACGGACCATAAGCCTTTATCATTTTTTTGCACAAGCGCTCTGATATCGAAACTTTTATTGTTTAATTGTCGTATAGGGACTCCTTTTTGAATGATATAGGGAGTGGAGCCGAGAAGTTTTTGCATGCTTTCCTGAAATTGGATGACGTCTGTGGCAATGATTTGTGGTGAGAAATAGTGGTGACCAATGTGAATTTCCCCTGAATTCTTCAACTCCACACGGTATGCATTGTATTTTCTTCTTCATATTCTATTATTATGACTCTCTTT
Organism: Paenibacillus sp. R14(2021); assembly: GCF_019431355.1. Classification (NCBI taxonomy): domain Bacteria; kingdom Bacillati; phylum Bacillota; class Bacilli; order Caryophanales; family Paenibacillaceae; genus Paenibacillus; species Paenibacillus sp. R14(2021). The sequence goes on along the minus strand of NZ_CP080269.1, from coordinate 3,093,504 downwards.
ATTAAAAAAATGGAGGCAAGCGATGAACAAAAACCACGGTTTTGTAGGTATTGTGGTTGCAAACCGTAATCAAAGGAAGTATGTTCTTAAACGTTTGCTCCGCCGACAACTATTGTGATCAATGAGACTGGCATTTACAATATCAGTTGGGAAGTATTTCCTACCCCTGGAAATAGCGCTTTTGGATTATTCTTTGATCCTGCTGGAGTCTATTGTTATCGAAAAATTATAATCACAAATACGAATATGGCGAAACGGAAGGTTAATAAGAAATGAAGCCTTGGGGTTTATTCAACTCCCAAGGCTTCTTCATTTTCTAACGCGAAACGGATCTATCCTTCAACTCTCCCCGCTCGTGCAATAACCGATCGCGCATACTCAGACGGCGACATGCCAGTCGAACGTTTGAAATCGCGCGAGAAATAATGGATGCTTCCGTAGCCGAGCTTGGCTGCGATTTCCGTCAAATTGTACTGTCTCTCACGAATGAGCACTTTGGCTTCTTGGATCTTGAGCTGCTTGAAGTAGTCGATGGCGCCTGTTCCGGCGCGGGATTGGAAAATGTCCTTCAACCGGGTTTTCCCCACATGCATCGCCTGGCAGAGCTGGTCTAGAGAAAGATTGTCGGCAATATGTTCTCTCATATAAGCGACGATCCGCTCTTGCAGGTGCGAATCGGCGTTGTCTTTCTGCGTGAAGGTGAGCTGGGGCTTGTCCTGATCCGCGCTTTCGCTGCGCAGCAGCAGGATGAGCAGGACTTCCAAGCAGGCTTTTATCACCTGCTGCCCCGCATAGGGTGCATCGGGGTGCGAAGACAGCCGGTGGGAGAGGGGATCGTCGAAAGGCGGATTGAAGGTAAGGAAGCCTTCCTTCAGAATGAGAGCCAGCAGCCCCTGCTCGCGTTTGCCGAGCGGCATGATTTTATCTTCGAACCGGACCATATCCTCCGATGGGGATTCGAACGAGATGACGATCAGATTCGGCGGTCTGTGCCGAGCGGAGACGCGAACCGTATGAAATTCCCCCGGTTTATGAAAAATGATCTCGCCTTGGGAGAGCTGCACGATCCGGTCGTCGGCTCGTACTTCGACTTCGCCCTTGTCCACGTAGAGAAGCTCCCAGAAATCATGCTCTTCCCCCTCGAACACATATCCCTTGGCATATTCGAAGTAATGGAAGGAATATAACTTCGTGATCGTAATCGATTCGTGAAGGGCAAGCGAAGTGAAATCCATGGCGCGTCCTCCTTTCTATCCGGCGTTCCTTTCCTTCCATTCTAGCACAGCGGCAGTGCAAAAAATCCGGCTTTATTGCTAAATCCAATTCGGCACGCTTTTCCTATAATTAGAACCATAACAGGAGGTGGAGCGCCGTGAAAAAAGGAATTAACATCTGGTCGTTCGCGGAAGGAACGACAATCGACGAGGCGATGGCAATCGCCAAAGACGCAGGCTTTGAAGGCATCGAGCTGTCATTGAACGAGACGGGTCCGTTAAGTTTAGAGAGCAGCGTAAGGGAGATTGAAGATATTCGCAAGCTTGCCGAGGATAAGGGTATCGCGCTTACGAGTCTGGCTAGCGGCCTCTACTGGAGCTATTCGATGACCAGCGAGGACCGCGTGAAACGGGAGAAGGCGAAGGACATCGCCAAGAAGCAGCTTGAGACCGCAGCGATTCTCGGGGTGGACACGATTCTGGTCATTCCGGGAGCGGTCGGCGTCGACTTTATTCCGGATAGCGAAGTGGTTCCGTACGACAAAGCGTACGAGAATGCGCTAGAAGCCGTAACGGAACTGGCCGGTACGGCAGCGTCGACGGGCGTCTCCATCGGCATCGAGAATGTCTGGAATAAATTCTTGCTTTCCCCGCTCGAAATGCGGCAGTTCATCGACGCAACAGGATCGAAATACGTCGGCGCTTATTTTGACGTAGGCAACGTTGTGTACGCCGGCTATCCGGAGCATTGGATCCGGATTCTGAATTCGCGCATCAAGAAGGTGCACTTCAAGGATTATCGCCGGGAGAGCGGCGGCCTGTCCGGCTTCGTTGATCTGCTCGCCGGGGACGTGAACTATCCGGAGGTTATCCGCGCGCTGGAAGAGATCGGCTATGACGATTTCGTGATCGGCGAGATGATTCCGCCGTACAAGCACCATGCCAAACAAATCATTTACAGCACATCCGCTTCGATGAGCGCGATTCTGGGGAGGAACGAGGAGCTATGCTGAAAATCGCTCTGATCGGGCTGGGATTCATGGGCAGGACGCATCTGGATAATTATTTGCGGCTGGAGAAGGAAGGCGTGCCGCTGCAAGTCACGGCCATCTGCGATATCGATCCCGTGAAGCTGGAAGGCCCCGCCACGAGCGGCAATATCGACACCGCTTCCGACGAAGCGGTAGATTTCAGCCGTTTCCGCAAGTATGCAACCGTGGAAGAAATGCTTCGAGAAGAAGAATTAGATGCTGTGGATATCGCGCTGCCTACGTATCTGCACAAGGACGTGTCGATCCGCTGCTTGGAGGCGGGCCTCCATGTGCTCTGCGAGAAGCCGATGGCGCCAACTGCCGCCGACTGCGAAGAGATGATTCGGGCTGCCGAAGCCGCAGGCAAACAGCTGATGATCGGCCAATGCCTGCGTTTCTGGCCGGCCTATGTCTACTTGAAGGAAGCCGTTGAGAAGGGGACGTTCGGTAAAGTCACGAGCGCATCGTTCTTCCGCGGCAGCGGTACGCCGACTTGGGGGCCGTGGCTGCTCGAGGGAGACAAAGGCGGCGGCGCACTGCTCGATATGCACGAACATGATACGGATATCGTGAACTGGTTGTTTGGCATGCCGGATACGGTATCCTGCCAAGCGCTCAACGTCATTCCCGGATCGGGCTATGATATCGTATCGACCAATTACCGCTATGGGGATGGCAAAGTCGTCAACGCGCAGGTCGATTGGACCCTTCAGGGGGACTTTGGCTTCGAAATGAATTATAGGGTTAATTTCGAGGCAGGCAACGTGAGCTTCCGCGGCGGCGGCGTGCAGGTGAATCCGGGCGGCGCACCGGGGTTTAACCCGGAGCTTCCTGCAGACCAAGGCTATTACTATGAGCTCAAATATTTCGCGGAAACATTGATCGCCAAGCAGCCGCTTGCCGCTATACCGACGCGGAGCACGCAGGATTCCATACGGATCATTGAAGCCGAGCGTCAATCCGCATCGTTCTCCGGTGAATGGGTAGAAGTAAAGCGATGAGGGGCATGGACATCTACCGCTGCCTCCATGTAGGCTTGAAGGCAGCAGACAGCGGGGTGCCATGGGGCATTATCGAGCCGCTTGTATTATCCGATGTCGTGACTGGAGCTGCGCCTCGGCTGCGCACGACCGTGAAAGCTTGCTGGACCGATACGGATCTGTGGATTCGCTTCGAGTGCGAAGACGACTATGTCGTTGCGACTATGCGCGAACATGACGCGCCGCTCTATTTGGAAGACGTCGTGGAAATTTTCCTTGATGAAACCGGGCAAGGCACGTCGTATGTCGAGCTCGAGATCAATCCGCTTAACGCGGTGTTTGACGCGATTATCCAGAACGACCCCTCCGGTAAGAAGGAAGTCGATCTATCATGGCATGCGGTCAACATGGTCACGTGCGTGGAGGACCACGGAAGCGAGAAGCACTACGAGATTAGGCTTCCGCTTGCGAACTTCCGCCGTCTGCCGGCCGATGGGACAGTCTGGCGCTGGAATGCGTACCGGATCGATGACGACCGCGGCGGAACACGTCATTATTGGGCTTGGCGCCCGACGGGCAAGGTCGACTTTCATAGGCCGGAGTGCTTCGGAACGCTTGTTTTTGTAAAAGAATAGCTTTAGTCGTCCGACTTGCTCAGCAGTATGGCGTTCATCCTGTAGCAGGAGCTATTTCGTAAGCTGTCATTCAGCTGACGTTGAGAATTTATGTATGCAATCAAAATAAAGTAATACTGAGATACGCAGTTGAACAAGATAATCGTTCATCTTAAACTCTTGATTGCCACACGCGAGTGTAACAACTCCATGTGGTTTTTTTTATAAAGATGTTGATTCAACCGATCATCGATCAAATAAGCATTGAAAAATCCCCTGCCATCCTGTTTAATAGAATATAGAATCATAATTATATTCACTAATTAATATTATTATTAATTTAAAAGGGAGCTGACAGCTAGCATGACCAACCGCGTCGTCATCAACGCCGATCGTACACTGGGCACCATTAACCGCAACATTTACGGACATTTCGCCGAGCATCTCGGCCGCTGCATTTACGAAGGGATTTGGGTAGGCGAGGATTCGGATATCCCCAATACGCGCGGGATTCGTAACGATGTGTTGAAAGCGCTTCAAGCGCTGAGCATTCCTGTGCTGCGCTGGCCGGGCGGCTGCTTCGCCGACGAGTATCATTGGCGTGACGGCATCGGCGCGCGGGAGACGCGCAAGCGGATGATCAATACCCACTGGGGCGGCGTCGTGGAAAACAATCATTTTGGCACGCATGAATTCCTGATGCTGTGCGAGCTGCTGGGCTGCGAGCCTTACATTAACGGCAACGTCGGCAGCGGCACGGTGCAGGAGATGCAGGAATGGGTCGAGTACATGACGTTCGACGGCGAATCACCGATGGCCTCGCTGCGTGCGGAGAACGGACGGCAAGAGCCGTGGTCAGTGGGCTACTTCGGCGTCGGCAACGAGAACTGGGGCTGCGGCGGCAACATGCGGCCGGAGTATTACGCGGATTTGTACCGCAGGTATCAGACGTACGTGCGCAACTACGGCGATAATAAGATTTTCCGGATCGCGTGCGGCGCCAACGACTTCAATTACAACTGGACCGAAGTGCTTATGCGCGAAGCGGGCGGGTACATGGACGGTTTGACGCTGCACTATTATACGGTGCCTAACGTGTGGGCGGAGAAAGGCTCTGCGACAGACTTCGAGCCGAAGGATTGGTTCGGAACGCTACGCAAGGCGCTGGTGATGGACGAGATCGTAACCAAGCACAAGACGATCATGGACAAATACGATCCCGATAAGCGGATCAGCTTGATCGTCGACGAATGGGGGACGTGGTACGACGTGGAGCCGGGCACGAATCCGGGCTTCCTCTACCAGCAGAATACGATGCGGGATGCGCTCGTTGCCGCCGCGACCTTCCATATTTTCCACAAGCACAGCGACCGCGTGCGGATGGCGAATATCGCGCAGACGGTCAATGTCCTGCAAGCGGTCGTGCTGACGGAAGGCGGGCAAATGACGGTGACGCCGACGTACCATGTCTTCGAAATGTTCAAAGGGCATCACGACGCGGAGCTGCTGGACTTGGCTCATGAGCCGGCGCCGTACACGTATGACGGGGTATCCATCCCGCAGACAAGCGCCTCGGCATCCCGCGGGAAGGATGGCAGCATCTTGATCAGCCTGTGCAACCTCAGCCATGATCAAGAGGCGGAGCTGACGTTCGAACTTAGAGGGTTGGCGGAGAATAACGCGCCGATCAACGGTACATTGCTGCATGCCGAATCGCTGCAGGCGCATAACACGGTGGAGCAGCCCGAGCAAGTCAAGCAATCACCGTTCACCGCGGTGTCCCGCCAAGCGGACGGTACGGTGCGGGCGACGCTGCCGGCCGCATCCGTCGCGGTTCTGCGGATCGGGTAATGCAGGCCGGAGCGGAGAAGCGAGAGAACTGTAAGGGCTGCAGCGCGTCCGTCCATGTGACGGACGCGCAGATTGACCGGGTACTGAGCAAGCTGGCGCTGCATCCGGGCGATTGCGTCAGCGATGCGAGGTACGAGGCGAGACTCCGGCAGTGCACGGCCTGCCCGTCACTGCAGTACGGCTCGACGTGCGCGCATTGCGGCTGCTTCGTTCGCGTCAGGGCGAAGCTGGCAGTGAAGTCGTGTCCGCAGCCGGGCGGATCGCGCTGGAACGAACTCATAGCGGAGTAATAGGCTGCCTTCGGAGGTCATTATGAAATGACGCCGAGGCGGCTTTTTTTGCATGCAGAGGCTTGGTGGGATGATTTACTTCTATAGAAGCGTGTCGTCTTATGAAATTTTTATAAATGTGAATAAGCCACAATGGAAATACTGGTTAACCTAAGGGTGTCGTATCTGATTCTGAGATGGCTCGGTATCCGCAACTGATATTATGCACGGTGGTGATGGAGGTGTATGCTTAGTTGCGTGAAGTGAACTTGGCAACAATTAACGCATTCATTTCATGAATGAAACGGGGGAGCGACAATGAAGTTGACGTTAGAAACCGCATTGTGCGAACAATTTCGCATTCGATATCCGATTTTCCTCGCTGGTATGGCGGGAGGGCCGTCGACGCCTGAGCTGACGGCTGCAGTATCCGAAGCCGGCGGATTGGGAACACTCGGCGCTGCCTATATGGAGCCGGAAGCGATTCGCGCTGCGATCTTACGAATCCGTGAATTGACCGCTTCGCCTTTTGGCGTCAACCTATTCGTCGTGCGAGCGGACGATGATTATACGGGGATCCGGGACGTGCAGCGCGAACTCGATAAAGTTCGCGACCGACTCGGCATCCCGCGCGCGGCGGAAAGCAACGTAACGTCGCCGAACTTGTTTCATCAGCAAATCGCCGTTCTGCTTGAAGAGAAAGTGCCGGTTATCAGCACGGCTTTCGGCGTGCTGCCCGAGCCTTACATGAGTGAGGCCAAGTCGGCGGGTCTTCTAGTGGTCACGATGGTTACCACCGTCAAGGAAGCACAGCTTGCGGAGCAAGCGGGCTCTGATGCGGTAGTTGCCCAAGGCAGCGAGGCCGGCGGTCATCGGGGGACATTCGACATTGACGAACAACCGATGGGCGCCAATATCGGGACGATGGCATTGGTTCCGCAAATCGTGGACAAACTATCGATTCCGGTCCTTGCGGCTGGAGGCATCATGGACGGTCGAGGACTGGCGGCATCGCTAGCGCTTGGCGCGCAGGGCGTGCAGCTCGGAACTCGCTTCTTGACGGCGGCGGAATCAGGGACGAATCCGGCTTATCGGAAGGCGCTCCTTGCGAGCGACGAACAAAGCACGGTGCTCACGAAGGCCTTCTCGGGAAGACCGGCTCGCGGCATCGAGAATGCGTTCATTCGCGAATGGAATGCAAGCGGGATCGCTCCGCTCGCATTTCCAACGCAGAATACGGCTACGCGCGATATCCGCAATGCGGCCGCCAAGCAGCAGCTTGATGGGTATCTGTCGTTGTGGGCAGGGCAAGGAACACGAATGCTGACCGACGGTCAGCCAGCAGGCGAGATCGTAGCAGAAGTTTTGGAACAGGCTGCGTCAATCATCCATTAGGGGGAATGAGCGATGGATACTTTCAAAGCAGTTGTGGTTGATAAACAAGGCGACTCATTCTCGCTTGGGCTGCGGGAGTTAAGCATGACTGACCTGCCCATGGGAGATGTGACCGTACGTGTCGCATATTCCAGTATCAATTACAAGGATGGTCTTGCTGCGACCCCATCCGGCCGTGTTGTTCGGGCCTACCCAATCATTCCGGGCGTTGACTTGGCTGGAACGGTGATCGCATCTGCAGATTCGCGTTGGCGTGAAGGCGACGAGGTTTTTGCTACCGGCTGGGGCATGGGAACCGATGTCTTCGGCGGCTACAGTGAATATGCACGTGTATCCGGTGATTGGCTGACGGCACGGCCGTCTGGCTTGTCGCTGCGCGAAGCGATGATTGTCGGCACGGCTGGGTTCACGGCAGCGCTCTCGATCCATCGACTTGAAGCGAGCGGCTTGACGGTTGATTCCGGCAAAGTGCTCGTGCTTGGCGCAACCGGCGGCGTCGGCAGTCATGCCGTGGCCATGCTCGCTCGGGCCGGTTACGAGGTAACGGCCAGCACCGGCAAAGCTTCCGAGCATGCGTATCTCCGAAGCCTCGGCGCGAAGGAGATCATCGGTCGTGAAGCACTGCTTCCGGCGGAAGGCGACCGTAAACCGATGCGCTCGGAGCAGTGGGCGGCAGCCGTGGATCCTGTCGGCGGAGCATCGCTGGCCTATGTACTCAGCACGCTCCGATACGGCGGTTCGGTTGCATTAAGCGGCGTGACCGGCGGCGGCGAATTCCCAGCAACCGTGTATCCCTTTATTCTCCGAGGCGTCAATTTGCTAGGAATCGACTCCGTATACGCCTCGCCTCAGCTGCGTGAACAGCTATGGCTGCGAATCGGCTCCGATTGGAAGCCGCCGCAGCTCGAAGCAATGGTGTCGTCCGAGATTTCGTTGGAACAGCTGCCGGGTGCGCTTCCTGCTATTCTCAGCGGCGGCGTCCGCGGCAGAACCATTGTGCGTATTTCCCGTTAGCTGAGGGGCTTGCAGTGTCCGCTTCGTTTTATACACATTGGCTCTGTATCTAAATGCTTACTAAAACAAACAACATTGGAGTGATAATACATGAAAACATTGATTATTGTTACGCATCCTAACCTTACGGCTTCCCGCATCAACAAGGCTTGGCTGGAGGAGCTGCGCAAGCATTCCGAGCTTACGATTCACGAGTTGGCACAGTCATATCCGGATGAAGTCATTGACGTGGCAAGGGAACAGAAGCTGATCGAAGCGCATGACCGCATTATTTTGCAATTCCCGATGTTCTGGTACAGCACGCCTTCGCTGCTAAAAAAATGGTTCGACAACGTGCTTGAATACGGGTGGGCTTACGGTCCTGACACAACGGTCATGCCTGGCAAAGAGTTCGGCGTCGCTGTCTCCACCTACGGATCGACGGCATCGTATCAACCCGGCGGAGCTAATCGTTTCACGCTGCAAGAAATTTTGCGTCCGATCGAAGCAACCATTTATTTCATGGGCGCAACTTACTTGCCTCATTTCACGCTAAACGATGCTCCGAACGTAACGGACGAGCAGCTCGAGCAAAGCAAAAAGGCGTATGTCGCTTATATAAAATCCGAGTCCAAATAAATAACAGGGGGAATAAGTTTTATGAAGATCACAGGTAAAGTATATGTCGTTACTGGCGGGAGCAGCGGGATCGGTAAAGCAACTGCAATCGAGCTCGTGAAACAAGGCGCAAATGTCGTCATTAACAGCCGGACCGAGCAATCGCTCGCTGCAGCAGCGAAAGAAATTGATCCAACTGGCGCGCACGTACATTATGTAGCCGGCGACGCTTCGGATCCAGAGGTTGCAAAGCGTCTCATTGACGAAACCGTGAAACGGTTCGGACGTATCGATACGCTCGTTAACAACGCCGGTATTTTCATTGCTAAACCGTTCACGGGCTATACGCAGGAAGAGTTCACGACGTATCTGTCTACCAACGTCATCGGGTTCTTCCATGTCACGCAGCAAGCAATGAAGGAGATGGAAAAGCAAGGCTCGGGCCACGTGGTCAGCATTACGACAAGCTTGGTCGATAACCCAAGCGTTGAAGTGCCTTCCGTGCTTGCTTCGTTGACCAAAGGCGGCTTGAACGGTGCAACCAAATCGCTGGCAATCGAGTATGCCGCGCGGGGTATCCGCGTGAACGCCGTATCGCCGGGCACGATCAAAACGCCGATGCATCCGGAAGAGACGCATGCGGCACTAGCTGTCATGCACCCAATGATGCGCATGGGCGAGATGCATGAAATCGTGGATGCAATCTTGTATCTTGATGGCGCGCAATTCGTAACCGGCGAAATTCTTCATGTAGACGGCGGACAAGCTGCCGGACATTAATCGAAACGTAGAGGAGGCAAAGCTATGCCAGTCGTAACCATTCAAGTTACCCGTGAGGGTACTGTTCCAAGCCGCGACTCAGTTACGGCTGAAGAGAAGGCCGAGCTGATCAAAGGCGTAAGCGAGCTTCTGCTCAAGGTGCTGAATAAGCCGATGGAATCGACTTTCGTCATTATCGAGGAAGTCGATACGGACAATTGGGGCTGGGGCGGACTGCCTGCCCTTGAATTCCGGAAGCAGCGCGCTGCGAAATCCGAGTAAAGCAAAGCTGCGATTGTGAACTGTCCTTCGATAAAACAAACCCAGTGCCTAACGGCACTGGGTTTGTTGCATAACTACTTATTGATGCTTACATCAAGCCAATGATGAGTCCGCTGAGCAGGTATGATGTCAGGTGATACCCGATGGTGATGAAATAGAGCGAAAGCTTACGGCCTTCGAACAGGTAGTTCATGCCGATCTTGACGGCGATGGCAAGTCCGATGATCAAGCCGAGCAACAAACCGGAAGAGACACTCTGTCCGCCATCAACGGTCATCAAGAGCCCGAGCAGGAACACGCCGATCAGTGCCGTCGCCGCAGTCAGTACGTAGGTCATTGCACCGCCGGACATGTCCGCCATGTTCAGGCCAACCTGCTTCGCCCAAGCTTTGCCGAATAACACCGGCGAATACCATAGAAAGCCGAGTACCATCGTGACCACCGTCGCGACCAAGATACCCCAATAATGAATAGCTCCGAAATCCAGCATGTTTCGCCCCCGAGATTATATTTTATATTTGCCTTTTAATCGAAGTCTATCATAAGCTTGAAGGAGTGACTACGATAATTGCGCAATACGCGTGCAGGAGGCGATTTCCATGCAAGTAACGACACTCACCAAGCAAGGCGTTGGCAAATGGAACGAGGATGCGCTCGTACGCGGCGGGGATGGCCGCCTCTTCGGCGTGATCGACGGCGCGACTTCGCTGGCGGCTTATCGCGGCCCTGGCGGCGAGACCGGCGGATATTTGGCGGCGCAGCTTGCTGCCGGGGCTTGTGAAGCGCAAGGGGACCGGAGCTTACTGGAGCTGTTGACGGATGCCAATGCGAAGCTTCGGTCCGCCATGGAAGGCGCAGGCATCGCCTTAGATCAGCCGGAAGCGCTATGGAGCGCTTGCGCGGTGCTGGTGCGCATAAGCGACAAGTGGATTGAATACGCGCAGCTTGGCGACTGCATGCTGGCCGTTTATTACGTCGACGGCACCATTCGCGTCGTTACGCATGATCAATTGGCGCATGTCGATGATCGAAGCAAGGCTGTTTGGACGGCAGGCATCGCCGCCGGTCTGATGACTGCAGAGCAATTATGGGCGCATGTGCGCCCGCAAATTATCGCCGGCCGAGCCATTGCGAACCGGCCGGGCGGATACGGCGTACTGAACGGCGACCCCGGCTTCGCGGATTTCGTGGAGTTCGGGCGCATAAGCAGCTCCGGCGTCGCTGCGCTGCTGTTGTTCTCGGACGGTCTCTACATCCCGAAGCCTGCCGGGGAATCGGACAAGGACAGCGCTGCCGATATCGCGGCTCGGGTCCGGGATATGGGCTTGGACAGCTACGCGGCATGGCTGACAGCGCTGGAAGAGTCGGACCCGGACTGCACGCGGTATCCGAGAATGAAAAAGTCCGATGATAAAACAGCAATATGGCTCGATTTGACGGTCTAGAAGCCGTGCTCGGCCGCATAACGGCCCCAGTGCGGCCGTCTCCCGTCGGCATCAGCGAACCCGTATTCCTTGGACAAGTCCCAGGAGGTCAGCGCCTTGCCGCGTATGCAGTGAATGCGACCAGAACGGCTCGCCCCAGACGGTCAGCGGATCGCCGCCCCAAATATCGTTCACCAAGATGTCCAGCTGTCCATCCTGTTCAGCGGCGACCCGTTCAAACAGCGCCTTCACTTCATTCTCGACGGCATAGTCGGTTCGCACGGCAATGCCAAGTCCCCCCGCGGCCGTGACGAGCCGCGCCGTTTCCTCGATCGTTTCGCTGCGTCCCATGTCGGACAAGCTGCCCTCCGTGCTTCTCCCCGTTACGTATACCGTTGCACCTGCCGTACCTAGCTGTACGGCAATTCCGCGTCCAGCCCCTCGCGTCGCTCCGGCGACGACGGCAATTTTTCCTTCTAATGGTTTCCTCACGATTCATGTGTCTCCCTTCTTGTTTGGATGTAACACCCTCACGTCCTTCAGTGTATCCTCAATCCACTGACAACTACTGACATGGAAGGGAAATCATCATTTACGATTTTTAAACAGAACATTAACTTCACGTGCACAATACTTTTATAAACTTGTACCTACACGTGTTGCGACATTTTCCAACAAAATCCGCTACGTTGCAGCATTTACATAGTAGAACAGGGAGTGTGTTTATTCAGTGAGTAAGAAGAAGGTTCAAAAGCTGGCACTCGGCGCGTTGATCGGCAGTTTGCTGGCAGGCCTGATCACGCCTTACGGCGCAGGCGTCGCGAACGCAGACGTGTCGGTAGAGGCGCTTGATTTCTCGAAGGTGCCCAAGTTGTTAATAACGGAGCTTGTGCCGGATAGCACGAATGTATCTGGTGTATCGTCTGATGCATATGAGTTCGTAGAAGTGTATAACAATTCTACCGTCCCTGTTTCCCTTGACGGGAACAGTTTAGTTTATCATTACAATGATAACAGTAAGCCGGATGCTGCATGGCCATTAACGCGCTCGACCGATCATCCTGTCATTCCGCCTAAGCAAGCCATCGTCCTGTGGATTATGAATGCGGATAATACTGCTTATTCGGCGAGCCAATTCAATACGATCTACAGCACAACGCTCACGGAAGGGACCAACTTATTCCGCGTCAACGGCGGCGGCGGTATGGCAAATGATGCTACACGTGAGCTGTTTCTTAAAGATAGTAGTGGAAATAAATTATCATCTGCAAGTTATGATTCGGTCGCTAATACAGGCTATTCGAATCCCAATAAAGGGATGTTCTATTCTTACCCAACCGACGGAAGCGCGAATAGCACCTTGGTTACGGACGGTATTTACGCCGCAGGCGTCCACGCCGCTACGCCAGGCACTGTCGAAAGCATTTTCATGCCGACCCTGGCATTCGATGAGCTTCCGCAGCCTGCGCTCGGGATCAATCATACGCCTGTAACGGATGTCAACGAAGGCAGCGACGTAGCCCTGAACGCTACGGTATCCGCGTCGAACGGCGCAGATCTAACAAAGGCTGCCGCAACGCTCTTCTATAAATCGGATTCGGAGAATGCGTTCACTTCCGTTCCTATGACGATTAATGCAGGTAACTCCACATCGGAGCTATCCGTTTTCGAAGGGTCCATTCCGAAGGAGAAGCTGCTGGACAGCAAACTGGAATATTATATTGAGGCAACTGACGGCACGACGACCAAAGACACGGCGCACTATACGGTCAATGTTCACTTCAGCGTGCCGCAGCCTGCCATTGCGATCGACCATACGCCTGTGAAGGACGGTATCGACGACAGCAATCTGGAGATGATCGCGTCGGTATCCGCATCGAACGGAGCGGACCTATCCAAGGCTACGGCCAGCATCTACTACAAACTGGATTCGGAATCAACCTACACGGCAGTTCCGATGACGTTGAACCCGGACAAATCGACGCCGGAGAAATCCGCCTTCGAAGGCGCCATCCCGAAAGATAGATTGCTGCAGAAGAAGCTGCAATACTATATCGAAGCGACCGACGGTACGACCAAGAAGGATACGGACGTCTATAACGTCGATATTCGCCCGAGTTTAAACTATAACTACGTGCCAACGATCCTGATCACGGAGCTGAATCCAAATTCTGCGAATAAGCTGGATCCGGTCGGAAATTCCCTTGACGGATATGAGTTTATCGAGGTCTACAACAACTCGGATCGCACAATCAACCTGAAGGATTACAAGCTGATTTATCTGTATACGAACCAAACGAAGGAGACGCAGTGGGAGACAGGCGATGTCGTCATCCCTTCCCAGAAATCCGCGGTTCTTTGGATAGGCAATGCCGCGAGCAAGCTCTTGACGGCGGCGGACTTTAATAATCATTTCGGTACGAGCCTGACGATGGGGCAGGATCTGGTTCAGATCGCAAACGACGGCATGGCGAACGGCGGCGCGCGCAGTATCGTTATTCGTAATGGCGCTAACCAAGAGATCGTCTCGGCGCACTACGAAGCGCAAGTAAGCAGCATCGAGGACAAGCCTCTGCTCTACAAATATCCGGATGACGGTACGACGGCTATGCTGCTCGATTCGTTCGGCACGCAGGCGGCAACCCCTGGTATCATCGTTAAGAATCAAGTGCCTAAGATGCCGGCTTCGCTTCCGGGCGAAGGGCAGAACGAGAAACCTGTTATCAACCACACGCCGGTCACGCATGCAGAACCTAACGTGAATCTGCAGATTACCGCGGAAATCACGAACAAGGAAAGCGACGAGGGAATGGTTGATCCCGTAACGGCAAACGTTTTTTACAAAACGGCTTCGCAGACCGCATTCACGGCTGCGCCGATGAACGTGACCACGGGGCATACGTACTTGGCTGATATTCCGAGGCAAGAGCTGAAGGAAGCCACGCTGCAATATTACATCGAAGTCAAGGATGCTAAGAATACAGTCGTTTCGGATACGTACACAGTCAGTGTCAACGTGCCGGATTTCGACACGCAGAAGGTCCCGCAGCTTCTAGTAACTGAAGCAGTTCCCAATACGGTGAACGTTGGCAGCGCGGACGGCTACGAATATGTAGAGCTTTACAATAACACCGATAAAGCTATCAATCTGAAAGATTACAAGCTGTATTACCGTTATACGGACTCCGGTCCCGATGCGGACATCGTTTGGCCGACGGACAGCGAAAGCATGATGATCGGCTCAGGCAAGACGATCGTGTTCTGGATTATCAACAGCGCGAACACTGCGAAGACAGTAGTAGACTTCAACAACACTTACCAGACGAATCTGGTAGAAGGTCAGGATATTTTCAAAATGTATGCGGACGGTATGGCGAATACCAGCAAACGCGGTATCGTGATCGGCACCAATACGCATGTGGATATTTCGTCTGCATACTACGACGGGTCGCAGACGAACGAAACCAAAGACAGCAAAGCGATTGTTTATGGCTTCCCGACCAACGGAAGCACAACGATGATCAAGCAGAGCGCAGGTATCGAAACACCAACGCCAGGCAGCGTAACCCAAGCTCAAGTGCCATCTGTACCGGTAATCGTTGCGGATGACCAAACAGCGCCGACCATCACTGACCTGACTGGCGTGACTAACATCGACCAGTCCAAGGATCTGGCGATCGAAGGCGATGCACAGGACAGCCAAGGCATTAAATCGGTTAAACTGTTCTACAAATCCAACAAGGATGCGAACTATGCAAACCGCTACCTGTATCGGGATTATAACGATTTTATGTACCACTTCAAGCTCTACTCGCCCGACCTGATCGGCAAAGCGTCGATTCAATACTATTACGTGATTTCGGATGGCACCCATGAAGTGACTTCCGCTACGTATACGGTCGCGATTACAGGCGGCGGAGATCGTTCCAATCTGCGATTGAACCTGAAAGACGGCGATATCATCGGCGGAACGAAGGTCATTAAAGGTACAGCCGAATCTGCAGTTCCGGATACGCTGACGCTCGGCATTGACGGACAAGCATTGACCGGCAATACGTACCATGCCCTGGAGAAGGACGCATCGTTTGCGTTCGAGGCGAATGCCGTCAACTACTACTTCAAGAACGGCGTTACGATGGGTCAAGAAATTTTGCATATTTTCATGGATCCGATTAATACGTATCAAACGTTGACCATTCCGATTACGGCCAATCGGTTGAAGCTTGGCGGAAACGTCATTTCGATCCGGGCAGGTACGAAATCCTCGCCATTCGATGACCGTCCGGAAGAGAACAAAGACGATTTCACGGTTAAAAATGTCCGTCTCGTTTTTGCCGACGGTACTGTAGTGTACGATCCGAAGTACAGCAATCCGGTAACGGAGCTTAAAATGGGCGACAGCGCGGGTAAAAACCCAGTAGTCGATTTTAACTTTAATTTACCGGCGAGCGCGCTGAATTCCAACGCGTACGACTGGAACACAGCGACAATGGCAGACGGTCCGCATCAAGTGACTGTCAGCAGCGCGGCGTTTGGCCAAGTGAAAGCCAATATCAAGGTCGATAATACGGCTCCTGCCGTTACGCCATCGATCGAGAACGGCAAAACGTACCGCGGCGCATTTACGCTCGATGCACAGGTGACGGATGCTATTGCAGGCTTAAAATCGTCCGAGGCTTCCCTGGACGGCAAAGTAATCAAGCTGCCTTATGCAACGTCTTCATCGAAATTGAGCCCAGGTTCGCATATTTTTACGATCAAGGCAGAGGATAACGTCGGCAACGTAACGGAGCAGAATCTGTCGTTTACCGTACCGAACGAGAATCCGGTTAAACCGGAGCTGGTTACCCCAGGCAACGAAGCAAACGATGCAGCTCCGAATCTTTCCGTTAACGTACAGGATCCAACGGAAGATCCGATGAACGTTAGTTTCTATAAAGGATATCTGTTCGACAGCAGTCACCGTACAGGATTTACGGCTTATAAGAATGCAACGGACACCGAGCCGCCGAAGATACTGAAGCCGGATGGTGAAACGGCATTGGATCAGGACGAATATAACCTGGTCGGCAAGGCAGACGGTCAATATTTAAACAATGATTCCGACGAGAAATTCCCGTACCACCGTTTCGAAGTGAAGCTGGACCGGACGGTGAAAGAGACGGATAAAGTGGAAATCGATTGGCAGGGCAAATCGCTCGAAGGACGTCAGGTCACGATGTACGCTTGGAGTCCTGCGGCGGGCAACTGGAAGAAGCTCGACGAGAAGCTTGCGGGCAATGAAGCATTCAGCCTGACGGCGGAAGTACCGGCTGGTGATTTCGCCGTCGATGGAACCATTCACGTTATCGTGCAGGATCAATTGCCGGTTAAGCAGGATGATTACGACTTCAGCTTCGTCTGGATGTCGGACACGCAGTACTATTCCGAAAGCTATCCGGAAATCTACCAAGGCAACGTGAAGTGGATCGTCGATCACAAAGACGATATGAAGATTAAATATGTTATCCACACCGGTGATATCGTCGATGAAGCGGATAAAGAGTACCAATGGAAAGAAGCAAGCAAAGACATGAAGGTGCTTGAAGATGGCAACGTGCCTTACGGCGTTCTCGCTGGTAACCATGACGTTTCCCATCAATATGCCGATTATACGAAGTTCGATGAGTATTTCGGCGAAGACCGCTTCAAAAATCAACCCACTTACGGCGGTTCGCATGAGAACAATCGCGGTCACTATGACCTGATCTCTGCCGGCGGTAATGATTTCATCATTATTTATATGGGCTGGGATATCCGCGACGAGGATATTCAATGGATGGACGATGTTGTAAAAGCGTACCCGGACCGCAAGGCGATTCTCGATTTCCATGAGTATTTGCTCGTGTCCGCGAACCGGGCGCCGATCTCCGAGAAAATCCATGAGAAAGTCGTTGTGCCGAATAAGAACGTCATTGCCGTGCTTTGCGGTCATTATCACGATGCCGAGAAGCTGGTAGACAAGATCGACGATAACGGAGACGGTGTTCCGGACCGCAACGTGTATCAGCTGCTGGCTGACTATCAAGGTGCGGAGAAGGGCGGCCTCGGTTACATCCGACTGCTTCAGTTCGATGTGAAGAATAACAAGATTCACGTGAAGACGTACTCACCGTACTTGGATGACTACAATTACTATGATCCGACTACGTACCCGGGTAAGGACGAATTTGATCTTGACGTTGATTTGCAGCCGATGCACAAGCAGGTTGCGACGGATTACTTCGGCGTGAAAGTGTACACCAGTGAATTGATTGGCAAGCAGGACAATGTAGTCAGCGGCTCCTCGGCGTCAGCGAAGTGGAGCGGATTGTCGCAAGGTAAGTATTATCAATGGTATGCCGTAGCTGAGGATGCATTCAGCGGCTATACCCGTTCCGATATTTGGGGGTTCACGGCAGGCAGCGACGATAGCGGCAATGGCGGCAATGGCGGCAATGGCGGCAACGGCGGCAATGGCGGCAATGGATCGCCAACGGCACCAACAGACCCGGGCAAACCGACGGACCCAGTTACACCAACCGATCCGGGCAAACCGACGGACCCAGGTAAGCCAGTTCCTCCGGCCACAACGCCGTTCAAGGACGTGGACAAGCATTACGATTGGGCTAAGGATGCAATCGGTATACTATCTGCCGAAGGCATCATTAACGGCACCTCCGAGAAAACGTTCGAGCCGGCCAAGAACATGACGAGAGCCGACTTTATGGTCATGCTGGTCCGTCTGCTGGATCTCAAATCAACAGGCAGCACCAGCAGCAACTTCAGCGATGTCAAAGCATCGGATTACTACTATGAATCGCTCGCCATTATGAAACAGCTTGGCATTGCCACAGGCGTAGGCGGCAATAAGTTTAATCCGAAGGCGAGCATCTCGAGACAAGAGATCATGGTGCTTCTGCAGCGGGCGCTGCAAGCGACCGGCAAGCTGAAGCTGAGCGGCTCCGATGCCGATCTTGACGGGTTTAAGGATACCTCTAAGCTGGCCGAATACGCGAAGGACGCTGCGGCGGCCATGGTCAATGCAGGCATCGTTCAAGGCAGCGATGACGCGCTGAACCCGGCGGGCAAAGCGACAAGAGCGGAAACCGCGCAGATGATCTACCGCGTTTACCTGCTGCTGCAGCAGCAAGGAAGCAACTAATGATGTATGAAGCGAGGCGCCCGGTTCACTAAGCGGCGTATTTCGCCCATGAAGATGGAAGGAGCCGTTCCTGGTCACCGCTGGTGATTTGGGACGGCTCCTTTTTGATTGGCAGACACTGTCATTACTCGTTATACTGGACAGAAACAATCAATAAGGTGGGTTACGATTTATGTGGTTTGTATTATTCATTCTTGCCATTGCGGGATTCGAAGGATTGTCCATTCTGGTGTCCCGCGATGACCTCAAGCGATTCGACGCTTCCATCATCGGCATGGTGCAGGGCTTGGAAAACGATTCGCTCACGCATACAGCCAAATTTCTGAGCAAGATCGGTACTTCATCGGTCGTCATCCCGCTGCTGCTGATCGTCTCTGCGGTCTTGTTTATCGTGCTGAAGCACCGCAGGGAGCTTGTGCTGCTGATCGGCGGGATGCTAGGCTCTACACTCCTGAACCACCTGCTGAAGGCGATATACAAACGCGCCCGCCCGGACATTCACCGCATCGTGGAGGAGCAGGGGTTCAGCTATCCGAGCGGCCATTCCATGGCGGCGTTCACGTTTTACTTTCTCCTCACTTACTTGCTGTGGCGGCATCTGCCGAACCGGGGATGGCGCGCCGTGCTGCTGCTGTTCAGCGCGGGCATGATCGTGAGTATCGGACTAAGCCGAATCTACCTCGGCGTGCATTACCCGTCGGACATTCTTGCCGGCTATTGGGTCAGCGCCTGTTGGGTGGCCCTGTGCATCCGCTTGTTCCGTTATTGGAGGCGTGCGCGCAACTAGGCATATGGACCCTTTGACGCATTGTAAGCAGCTGCCTCTATCGTATACGATTAAGAGTAATAATGATTATTCTGGTCATAGGGAGAGGGCTGTTATGAAACGTTGGATTGGACTCGCCATCGCGCTTGTCGTCGTTTTTGCATCTCTGGCAGGAACGGCGTCTGCAGCAACTGGAAGCACCGAGATTAAAGTAAAGCTGAACGGGGAATGGGTGATTTTCCCTACGCCGCCCGTGCTGCTGAATGGCAAGACATACGTGGAATTCCGTACGCTCTTCACGAAGCTTGGTTACAGCATCGATTACGATGCCGCAACCAAAACCATTAAAGCCGCGTCCGACGCGCGCAGCATTCAGATGACGCCGACTGGCACGTCCGCGCTCGTTAACGGCACGAAAGTACCGGTAAACGGCGAAATGAAGCTGCTGAATGGCCGTACTTTGGTCGGCGTTCGCTTCATCGCGACGCTGTCCGACAAGAAAGTCGCTTGGGACGGCGCCAAGAAACTGGTGACGATCGAGGACAAAGGGCCGACAGCGCAGCAGCAGGCGGAACTGTTTGCTGTCATCAAAGGACTCGGAGCCGCCGAGGATAAGCAGGATGCGGATGCCTTCATGGCGCTGTTCCATTCGCAGTCTCCGATTCGCGATGCGCTGAGCGCGACGATTCACAGCGAATTCGCGAAGCTTCACACTCACACCGATTACATGGAAATGTCGGTCGACGAATATTCGGCGACGCAAGCGGTTGTCTACGCCGTGGAAGACACGAAGAAAATCAGCGGCACAGGCTTCTATCCTAACGTGGAGAACGAAATCATCTACACGCTCCGCAAGGAAGCAAGCGGCCAATGGGCCATCTACGACGTGGAGCAGCTTTCGGTAGAAGCGCTTGACGAGGATAGCCTGTGGGCGCAGGAAGTGCAAGCGCCGGATGCGGACAAAACCGCGATCAACGCGATTCTGGGTGCCCAGAACGCAGCGCTGACTGCGAACGACAAGGAAGCGTTCAAAGCGACGTATGTGACGTCTGCACCCGGCCTGGACGATGAATTCGCTTCGTGGGAGGATTTCTTCAGCGATGATACATCCGTCTTCTCTTCGAAGGTGACGCGCACGGCCATCGTCGAGCTGAACGAAGACAGTGCCACGCTATTGGCCGACGAAGTGTTCACCATTACCTCCAAGGATGATCCGACCGATACGTCCTCGTTCCGGTCGCTGACCGCTTATAAGCTGCAGAAGCAGGATGGCAAATGGCTGTTTGCGCCAGGCGCAGCCGAGCTTGCCGGCAATGAGGTCGAAGACGGGAAATAACAAGGGAAGCCTGCTCGTGTCCTTCATGGACGCGGGCAGGTTTTTTTATATACAGGACGATGCACTCGCCGTTCATGCATGCAAGAACGGCGAGTGCTGCCAGGTGGGTAGCATTTCCTGCGGAATCCGGCTTATTTTCACATGGTGTTCATAATGGCCTGCTAGACTACAGGTGAACATGACATTTCACACAAGCTAGGGGGGCGAAAGCATGAAGCCGTGGACCGAGTTCGAGGAAGCCGTTACGCCGCATTTGAAGCAAGTGCGGGCTTATTGCGGGTATCTCACGTCTTCACAATGGGAGGCGGAGGATTTGCTGCAGGAAGCGCTGCTTCGGGCGTTCAAGCATTACCGGGATACGGGGAACCTGCGACACCCTCGATCGCTGCTCTATAAGATCGCCCGCAACGTGCATATCGATGCGCACCGCAGGCGGCGCGGCATCACCGTGCCACTTGACGAAGCGCTCACACAGCCGCATTATGACGCCGACTATGCCTCCGTGCGGGGGCTGCTCGAATGGGTCACGGAGCATCTATCGGAACGGGAGATGGAGATGCTGCTGCTGGCGGAGGTCTTCGACTACACCTACCAGGACATTGCGGATTCGCTGCAATGCACCGTTCCAGCGGTCAAAATGGTACTGCACCGCTGTAAATCCGCACTGCGCAAACGAGCGGTTCCATCCGAGCCGCCAAGTTCCCGCAGCCGTGCCGTGAAGCGCAAGAGTGCGCAGCTGTCGTATTTCCTTGATCGCTGGACATCGGCCTTAATGACCGGTGAATTGTAAATGGAGAGGGCTCCTTTGATGCCAAAGGAGCCCTGTTTTTATAGCTGTGCGCGGATTAAGTAGTTCCTTATGACTATTTATGAGCGTTGTAAATCAATTCCATAGGACAATAGCTGTACGATCATGGTATTGTATATGCATACAGTAAAGATTTTCCTTGGAAATTATAAAAAGTACAACTTTTGGCGGAGGCGCTATGCGACAATTTATAGGAAAAATCGTAAAACATGATGTAGTAAATGCATTTGGCGTAACCGTGCTTCCGGCTGGCATCGTCCTTCGGGAAGAGCATGTCGAGCTTCTTGAGAAGCATAACGTTGATTTCATTTCCATCGAGCGAGATATCATCGAACATACGCCGCCTCAGGCCAAGACGCCGCGCGCCGCTGTCAGCCAAGTCGTGGAACGCGCGAAAGCGCTGTATGAATCGATCCGGGAATCGGGCGAAATTCCGATGAAGGAATTGCAGACGGAAGTCATTCCGGCGGTTCAAAGCGTCGCGAAGCATCCTAATATTTTTGAACTGTTTGAAGCGGTTAAGGCGCAGGGAGATTATACGTACCAGCATAATATTGGCGTGGGCGTACTCTCGACGATGATCGGCAAATGGCTGGGCATGGATGGGGAAGAATTGACAGCGCTTACGCTTGCTGCCACTTTGCATGACGTCGGGAAGGTAAAGGTCCCGCCCGAAATCATTAATAAACCCGGCAAGCTGACGGACGAGGAATTTGAAATCGTGAAGAAGCACGCCATCTACGGCTACGAGCTATTGAAGCGGACGCCGGATATCAGCTACCGCGCCGCGCTCGTTGCCCTGCAGCATCACGAGCGCGAGGATGGACGAGGGTACCCGCTTGGACTTGCTTCCGACGCCATCGACATGTTCAGTAAAATCGTGGCCGTCGCGGATATATTCCACGCCATGTCTTCCGACCGGCCGTACCATAAAGCACTGCCGTTCTACGAAGTCGTCCGCCAGCTGCGCGACGGGTATTTCGGTCAGCTGGATCCGCATATCGTATCCGTGTTTCTGGACAACATCACGACGAAGCTGGTCGGACAGAAGGTCGTCCTGACCGATGATCGGGTCGGCGAAATCGTGTTCATCAATCCGCATGACGAGGAAGCGCCGCTGATTAAGGTCGGCGAAGAGTTCATTGACCTCTCCTCCCAACGCAAGCTGCAAATCAAGCAGATAATCGGGCTGTAGAGAGGGTCAATTACTGCTCGCGATAAGCATTAGGTCCACTTGGCCGCCCACAGCTTCATCTCGTGCAATATGCAGTGCAAGTCAACGCCCTTCGGCGTAAGGGAATATTCAACGGTGACGGGGACGGTCGGGAAAACATGCCGCTCAAGGACGCCTTGGCTTTCCAGGTGGCGGAGCGTACTCGTCAACGCTCTCGGGCTGACATTCGGAATCAGCCGCTGCAGCTCGCCGAACCGGCGTTTCTCGCAGAACAGCTCCCGCAGCACGAGAAAGGCCCACTTTCCGCCGATGACATCTAAGGTTTTCTCAATATTGCATTCGATAATGGCAGGTTCCTTCGGAATGTAATTGCTTAGCGTCATTGCGTCATCGCCTCCATAATTCGTAGTTACTTCCAGTATAGCAGATATAATTCGTATCATATAATGAGGATTTTTTCACTACTTTCCAAATGATAAGCGTCGATTTAGAATAGGCTTTAGGCTTGGATAGGCCGAGCTTGTCTTCGAACGATACTTTTACTCTCGGGAGGTAATCAAGTGAATTATCGAAAACTGGGCGGAAGCGGACTTAAAGTGAGTGAAATCAGTCTGGGCAGCTGGCTTACATATGGCGGTTACGTAGAGAAGCAAAATGCGGTGCAGGCGATCGAGAAAGCCTATGATCTCGGCGTTAACTTCTTCGATACGGCGAACGTGTATGAGAGAGGCGCGGCGGAAGTGCTGCTCGGCGAGACGCTGAAGGCCTATAAGCGCGATTCTTACGTGCTCGCGACGAAGGCTTTCTGGCCGATGGGCGATGGCCCCAATGACCGCGGCTTGTCCCGTAAGCACGTCATCGAGCAGTGCAACGCCAGCTTGAAGCGCCTCGGCGCGGAATATGTGGATATTTTCTACTGCCACCGTTATGATGCGGAAACACCGCTTACGGAGACACTCCGCGCGATTGACGATCTGATTCGCTCCGGCAAGGTGCTCTATGCGGGCGTCAGCGAATGGACAGCCTCGCAAATGGCGGATGCGCTTGCGACAGCCGACCGCTATCTGCTGGACCGCATCGTCGTCAGCCAGCCAGTCTACAACATGTTCGATCGTTATATCGAGAAAGAAGTCATTCCATACGGCGAGAAGAACGGCATCGGTCAGGTCGTCTTCTCTCCGCTCGCGCAAGGCTTGTTGACGGGCAAGTACACGACGCTTGCGGATATTCCGGCAGACAGCCGCGCCAATAAATTGGAGTGGATGCGCAAAGGGATTACGGAAGAGAAACTCGCGAAAGTGCGCGCCTTGTCCGAAATCGCGTCGGAGCTGGAAATTTCCACGGGCAATTTAGCCTTGGCCTGGATTCTTCGTCAGCCGAACGTGGCGAGCGCGCTGGTCGGCGCAAGCCGTCCGGAGCAGGTCGTGGAGAATGTCAAAGCATCCGGCATCGTGCTGAGCACGGATGTGCAGGAGCGGATCGAGAAGGTTTTGGCGTAAGCAGGCAGTTTATCCTTAAACAGATCGGCACTCGGTGCCGGTCTTTTTTTTGTGGCGCTTGACATGGAGTTGACTCCATGGGCTAGCATGCAGAGGTAAGATATGTACCACAACAACGAGGAGGAATTTTGAATATGCAGCCGAATCAACCCTATAGAGCTACACCGCAGGAGCCGATCTCGTCGGGCTTTGGTCCGACAACTACTGCACGAGAGGTGCTGGAAGGTCTTGATCTAAGCGGCAAAATTGCGATTGTGACCGGCGGATACGCCGGTCTTGGACTTGAGACAACTCGGGCGTTGGCAGAAGCCGGGGCGAAAGTCATCGCCCCCGTTCGTTCGCCTGAGAAAGCGCGTGCTGCGATTGCCGATATCCATGGCGTAGAGCTGGAACAACTGGATCTGATCGATCCGGCTTCCATTGACGCATTCGCGAAGCGGTTTCTGGACTCGGGCCGGCAGCTGGATATGCTCATCAACAATGCGGGTATCATGGCACCGCCGCTTGAGCGCGACGCGCGCGGCTACGAATCCCAATTCGCGACGAATCATCTGGGCCACTTCCAATTAACAGTACGCTTATGGCCGGCGTTGAAACAAGCAGGAAGCGCGCGGGTTGTCTCGCTCTCCTCGACAGGCGTCCGCTTTGGAGGCGTTGATTTTGACGATCCGAGCTTCGAGCATCAAACGTATCAGAAATGGAAGGCGTATGGTCAGTCCAAATCCGCTAATGCGCTGTTTGCTGTCGAGCTTGACCGTCTGGGCCATGCGCATGGCGTTCGTGCCTTCTCGGTCCATCCCGGCCGGATTATGACCGATCTGGGACGATTCTTGACGAAGGACGAGCTTGCGATTGGCGGGGAATACAAAACGACCGAACAAGGAGCCGCGACGAGCGTATGGTGTGCGGCGAGCCCGCAGCTTGAAGGCAAAGGCGGGGTGTACTGTTTGGATGCCGACATCGCCGAGATCATGCCCGAGTTTACGCTGCAGGGGACTGGGCAAATGCTGACCGGCGTACTGCCGTGGGCAGTCGATCCCGGCTTCGCGGAGCGGCTGTGGAAGCTGAGCGAAGCGATGACCGGTGTAAAGTTCGAAGCATAAGTGAAAGCAGGAAAGTGGTAATTTCGCGATCGGCCGGAGACAATAGATTGACAGAGGTGATCCATGGAAACGATATTTTCAATTGCAGATATCTCGAAGCGTACAGGTCTCAGCTACGATACCATTCGGTATTACGAGAAAATCGGGCTCATGCCGCCTGCGAAGCGCACAGGTAACGGTCAACGGGAATATGACCAGCTTGCCCTTAATCGATTCACATTTATTGCAAGACTTAAAAGGACGCATATGCCGCTTAAGGATATCGAGCGGTATCTGACACTGGCGGCAGCTCAAAATTACGAGGCGTGCTATACCATCCTTCACAAGCACAAACAAGAAATCGAGGCGCAGGCAGAGGATATCAATGCGACGCTGCAAGAGATGAGCTATAAGCTCAATCATTTTGAAGCATTGATGGCGCGATCGGGATTAGGAGGAGATGGCATGCTGGAAGGAAGCCGCGGTTATACGATAACCGCACAGGAGCCGATTTCATCAGGCTTCGGTGCAGGCACAACGGCGAGCGAAGTACTGGCGGGACAGGATTTAAGCGGCCGAATCGCCATCGTGACAGGGGGATATTCAGGCGTCGGCCTTGAGACGACACGCGCGCTCGCTGAGGCAGGGGCAACCGTTATTGTGCCCGTGCGTACGCCGAGCAAAGCCAGCGCTTCGATTGCAGGCATTCCGCGCGTGGAGCTGGAGGAGCTGGATCTGTTCGAGCCGGCTTCCATCGACGCGTTCGCGCAGCGTTTCTTGGGAACCGGCCGGCAGCTGGATATGCTCATCAATAACGCGGGTATCATGGCACCGCCGCTTGTGCGCGATGCGCGCGGCTATGAATCTCAATTCGCGACTAATCATTTGGGGCACTTCCAGTTAACGGCACGTCTGTGGCCCGCGTTGAAGCAGGCTGGGCATGCGCGAGTCGTCTCCGTCTCGTCAACCGGCGTTCGTTTCGGAGGCGTCGATTTCGAAGATCCTAACTTTGAGCGTCAGGCGTACGATAAATGGAAGGCTTACGGCCAATCCAAATCGGCCAATGCGCTCTTTGCCGTAGCGCTCGACCGTTTAGGCTATACGCATGGTGTCCGTGCCTTCTCCGTTCATCCTGGGAGAATCATGACCGATTTGGTGCGTCACTTGTCGGAGGAAGAGAAGAACGCGGCAAGCGGCGAATTCAAGTCCACAGCGCAGGGAGCGGCGACGAGCGTGTGGTGCGCGGCGAGCCCGCAGCTTGAAGGCAAAGGCGGGGTGTATTGCATGGATTGCGATATTGCAAACATCATTCCGGGAGAAGCTTTGCAGGGACTCGGCCAAGTGATGGCCGGCGTACTTCCGTGGGCGGTGGACCCGGGCTTGGCGGAGCGGCTTTGGAAGCTCAGCGAGTCGATGACAGGCGTTACGTTCGACATGGGCGTAACGCTCGCATGAGCGAACCAGCCAGAAGCTGAGCCTCGTTATAATAAGCATGTATAAAGGCGTTCCGAACATGATATTCGGAACGCCTTTTTTGCAGGAAGCGAGCAAGGCGGTCCGAACTTCAGGACTCAATCTGGTCCAAAGGCCGTTCACCTTCTGCCGCTGGTGATAAACGTAAGAATCGACCGCAGCGACTGCGGCGGAACGAGGTCCAGCAGATCGCCTTCACGCTGCAGACGCGCTTCGATATTGAGCAGGTGATAGTCCGTGATTGCCGCCCCGCGGCGCACTTCGTCCCAGTGAAGCGGCGTGGAGACACTGGCGCGCGCGCGTGCCCGCGGCGAATAGGGGGCGATGATCGTCTTGCCTTGGTAATGCTGCAAATAATCGACGTAGATGAGGTCGCCCCGATGCTTCTTGAGCCGCTCCACCGTGAACAGCTTCGGGTGCTTGTCCGCCAGATAGGTGCCAACGAATTCGCCGATGCGTCGCAGCTCGTCGAAGGTCAGCTCCTGCACCAGGGGCACAATGAGCTGAACGCCGGTGGCGCCGGAGGTCTTAGGCGTGGAAGGGATGCCGAGCGAGCGCAGCAAGTCTCCCGCTATAAGGGCAGCTTCCATGATCCGCGGCTCTTCCTCCAAAGAAGGATCGAGATCGAGCACCCATTCCGTAGGATGCGGTGGATCGCTGACCCGGTCAAAGGAAGCGTGATATTCCAGGCAAGCCAAATTGCCGAGCCAAAGCAGGACCGGCAGGGAAGCAAGCTTGACGTAGGAGATCGCTTCTCTTGTTACGGTCTCCACGAACGGCGGTGCGGGAGAGGGACAGTTCTTCTGATAGAAGGATTTTCCCGTCACGCCGTCGGGAAACCGGATCGTTGTCAGCAGCCGGTCCTGGCAGTGCTTCAGCAGCCAAGGAGACAGTGCGGCGAGCCGCTGCAGGAAGATCGCCTTCGTGATGCCCATCTCCGGCCAGAGCAGCTTCTCGGGATTGGTGACGGTCAGCTCATGCCCTTCGATAAGAATGGTGCCTTTCACAGCGCGGCTCAAGACAAGCCCTCCTTCGGGAGGAAAGTGACCAGCTTAGGATGGCGCAGCTGCCCGGCGGACGTGCGCTCCAGCCCCGTAACCCGGCAACGGAACGGCATCGACAGCCACTGCACGTTCTCGCGCTTCAGATCCTCAGGGACTGCCGCAAACGGACAGGCGACGACGGCGAGATGCGAATGCTGCGGACGGAACGTGGCAGCTAGCACCTTGCGGAGCGCTTCGTTTAGGCCAAGCGATACGCTGCCGAGATAATCGCCTTCATACTCCATGACGAGACTAGCAATGATGCCGCCACGCCACTTCAATCCGACGATATCGACGTCCAACATAATCGCTGTCTTTTTCTTCAGCCAGTCGCGGTGCTTCTTGCCTTCACGGTAAGGACTAGACAGCCGCTTGCTCACGACGCCCTCCCAGCCGCTGCGTTCAACCCAATCCCAGAGCGCTTCGCCGTCTTGAAACAAATCGGTGACAAGCAGCCGGGGATCGCCGGATATCGCAGCGCATTTGGCAGTTAGCCTGAGGTGGCGCTCCTTATAGGGAAGCTGACGCAGATCACCGGTCTCGTCGGCGAGCAGATCAAAGAGCACATAGACGAGTGCGCCGCCCGGTTTGGCCAAAGCATGCGATACGCTTGAAGGCTGGGCAGGAACGGAAGAGCTATCAAGCAGCTCCACGTTCTGCACTCCGGCGGGATCGGGGGGTACCGAACCAGCCTCCGCCGGCATCGCCTGCACTGGAGCGGGGCGTACCGTCTGCGGCTGGTCCGCTTGCGGGGGCAGCGGCTGCCGGAGGCCGCGGGACCTTTCCCGTTTCAGCACATGCTGGAAGCTCGGCCGCACGCCGTCCCACCAGACGATCTCGCCGTCAAGCAAGCAGGAGCCGAGCGCGGCGGCCTTCGATTCCAGCAGTCCTTTGATTTCGGGATACGTACCGTTCTTCAAATACAGCTTGCGCGAGAACAGCTCCACGTGCCCGTGCCCATTCAGCCGGGCTAGTATGCGAACTCCGTCCCATTTCAGCTGATAGCCCCAATCGTCGCCGGCTGGAAGCTCTTCTGCAGAGACGGGAGCCATGGGCTCGGCTGGAAGCGGGATGGCGAAATCTTCGGCTGCAAGCCCGGCGTGCGGTTGCAGCTGCTCGGGCGAGGTTTCCGACCAATGCTCCATTTACGACACCGTTTCTTCTTTCTTCGGTTTGCGCGCGCGGGGTGTTTTTACCTTGGTTGTCGCTGCCCCGTCACTGCCGCTTACCCCATCGGAACCCGCCTGCTCCGAACTCGTATAGGCGGCCGCTGGCGCCGCGGTACCCGTATCGAGTCCGCCCGGCGCGTCCGGCGCCAGCTTGACCGCTTCCAGAGAGGCTTGAAGCGCCGCCATAAGATCGAGCACGTTCGTCCGCTGCTGCTCGGGCGCAATCGATACTTCCTCGCCTGTAATCTTATGCTGGATGAGGTCCATCAGTCTCGTTCTGTAATCGTCGGTGTATTTGGCCGGTTCGAAGGGAGTGGACAGCTGCTCGATGAGCATCCGGGCCATCATCAGTTCCTTCTCGTTCACATTGACGCTTTCCGGGAGCCCGGGTACTAGGCTGACGGGCCGGATTTCGTCGGGGTAGAAAATCGTTTCCATGGCCAGGCAGTCGTCAATGATACGAATGGCCGCGAGCGAGCTCTTGGAACGGATGGATACCTTGGCGATACCGATTCGCCCCGACTGGCGCATCGCTTCGAGCAGCAGGTTATAAGCATTGCTGCCTGCTTGGTCGGGTGAGAGGTAGTAGGTTTTCTGAAAATAGACGGGATCGATTTCCTCCAGCGCGACGAAGTCCAGAATGTTGATTGTCTTCGTGACTTCCCCCGACAGCTGCTCCAGCTCGTCCTTCTCGAACAAGACGTAACGGCCTTTCTCGTATTCATAGCCTTTGACGATATCGTCCCATTCGACCTCGACCTCGCAGGTTGGGCATTTGCGGATGTAGGAAACGTTGCTGCCGCACGTCCGGTGGATCAGCTTCATCGAAATATCCTTGTCCTCCGTGGCGGAAAACATCTTAACGGGCACATGCACGAGACCGAAGCTGACGGCCCCTTTCCAAACGGTATGCATAATCGGGTCCTCTCCTTTTGGATGGCGCTTTATTTACTCCTAGTGTTCCCCAAGTGCATGAAGTTAAGCCCTTTCGGGCATATTTTCGGGTAGCACAACAATCAATCATCATAAGGAGGTGTTGAAATGATTGAGGCCGGCAATTCCCCGACGGGATCGAGTAATGACAAGAAACACGAAGGCCGCGATGATTTTTTTATGGATATCGACCGAATGGTGAATGAAGGCTTGGGCGGCGGCCAAGTCACCTTGGACAACGGGTTAATTGAAGAAACCACGACGGATACGATGGAGATCGAAGCGAAGGAGTAGGACATGAAGACGCAGCGCGCAATGGAGATTTACAACTCGAAGGACACGTTCGCCGTTCAACTGGGCGAAGATTCCGTCTGGATCGAGAACGTGGATGAAACGAACGGTATGGCGACGGTGCAGGTAGGCTCAGACCCGCTCAATACGCTGACTGTTTCGATCGACCGCCTGAAAGAAGAAGGCGAAGAGTAAGACCCGTTCAGAACCTCAGGCACCGCAGGTGCTTGGGGTTCTTTTTTGCTGCCGCTGCTCCGACAGTCGAGAGAATGCATGTAAGAATTGAATGATAATTGAAGATAACGCGATTAAAGTATTAAAAAGAACGCGATAATAAGCGGTTTCATTTTGTAATTGAGCTAATTTCCGTTATAATGGAAGAAGAAGCTGAAATTTAGCCATTCAGCATTAAGGGGGAGAAGATATGGCGAAACAGCATTATAAGATCACAAAGCTTGAACTGCTGCGGCGGATCGTATTTATTACGATCGGTGCGGCGCTCGTATCGGTTGCTCTTGAAATATTTCTCGTTCCGAACAATATCATCGACGGCGGCATTGTCGGGATATCGATTATTTTGTCCAAAGTCACGCACGTGCCTCTCGGCCTCTTCTTGTTCTTGCTTAACGTTCCGTTTCTCATTATCGGTTATAAGCAAATCGGTAAGACGTTTGCCCTATCTACGTTATACGGCGTATCGGTGATGTCGATCGGCACGACGCTGCTGCATCCCGTGCAAGCACTCACGTACAGCACCTTCCTCGCGCCCGTTATCGGCGGAGTCATTCTCGGGATCGGGGTCGGTCTCGTCATCCGGTTCGGCGGCTCGCTGGACGGTACGGAAATCATCGCGATTCTATTCACGAAGAAAACACCCTTCTCCGTCGGCGAGATCGTCATGTTCTTCAATTTATTCATTCTCGGCAGCGCGGGCTTCGTCTTCTCTTGGGACAGCGCGATGTACTCGTTGATTGCCTACTACATCGCATTCAAAATGATCGATGTCACTTTGGAGGGCTTCGACCAGTCGAAGTCGGTCTGGATCATCAGCGAGGAAGCGAAGGAGATCGGCGATGCCATCATGAATCGGCTGGGCCGCGGCGTGACGTATCTGCAAGGCGAAGGCGCTTACTCCGGCGGGGTGAAACGCGTCATCTTCTGCGTCATCACGCGATTGGAAGAGGCGAAGATGAAATCGATCGTGCAGGAGCTGGATCCTGCTGCCTTCCTCGCCGTTGGCAACATTCACGATGTGAAAGGCGGCCGCTTCAAGAAGCGGGATATTCACTAACCTTAGACTGGCGGGCAGAAGCGTCTGCATGAACGGCTGGCGGGCAAAAATAGAGGCAAGGCAGTGCGGGATAAGCACAGCCTTGCCTCATTTGTTGCGGGTATGCGGGCTGACCGATATAATAAGGTCAATTAGAGGGCTGCGAGAGAAACAGCCGCGGGAGGTTGTCAGGTGGACGAGTTTGCGCGTATCCGTCATTGGACGGAGCGCCGTCAGAGCCCGTCGCTGCTGGAAGCGCAGGGCGTTGTGCTCGGCATCGGCGACGATGCCGCAGTTATCGGGCAGCCGCCGGGCGAAGCCGGCGGACTGGAATGGCTGCTGGCGGTCGACACGATGGTGGAGACCATCCATTTCAACGACGCAACGATGACGGAGGAAGACATCGGATGGAAGGCGCTTGCCGCGAATGTGAGCGATATCGCGGCAATGGGCGGCGAGCCCCGGCACGCGCTGGTATCGGTCAGCGTGCCGAGATCGTGGGGGCCGGAGCGCGTGCGCCGGCTGTACGACGGGCTGTACGCGTGCGCCGGGCATTACGGCGTCGCGGTCGTTGGCGGCGATACGACATCGTCGCCGCTGCACTTGGTCGTGGCCGTTACGGTCGTGGGCACCGCCCCGGCCGGGAAGGCGATCCGCCGCGCGGGGGCGCAGCCCGGCGACGCCGTGTTCGTGACCGGCGCTGCGGGGATGTCCGCGGCCGGTCTGCATTTCTTGCTCGCCGCCGGCGAGGCCCCTTCGGCGCAGCCGAGCGTAGGCGGCGGCGCGGATATGCCGCCGCCGCAGGAGCCGCCGGCTGCGGCAAGCACGCAGCCGGGGCCCGTGCCGCTGGCCGCGGCAGAGGCGGCCGGCACGGCGGCGCTGGTGCTGGCGCACCGCCGGCCGGCGCCTTCCGTCCGCGCGGCGGCGCTGCTTGCCGCGCGCGGCACGGTCTCGTCGCTGAATGACGTCAGCGACGGACTGGCCAGCGAAGCCTGGGAAATCGCCGAGGCTTCGGGCGTGACGCTCGCGCTCCGCGAGTCCATGCTGCCGAAGAGCGGCAGCATGACCGCTTACGCGCATCGCGTCGGCAAGGATCCGCTGGAGTGGATCCTTTACGGCGGCGAAGACTACGTGCTGCTCGGCACGATCGCTGCCGAGGATGCGGCTGCCGCGAAGGCCGAGCTGGAAGCGGCGGGCCTGCCGATGTTCTTTATCGGCGAGGCGGGGCAGGGTCCTCCCGCCGTTGAACTGATCCGCGACCTTGAAGGCCGCGGAAACGGCAGTGACGGACGCGGCAGCTCCGCCGCTTCGCGGCGCGAGCCGCTTGTGAAGCGCGGGTATAATCATTTTGGCGGTCAGGAGCGTTGTTGATGAAGGATAGCATAGAGCTCGTATGGACGGCGGAACGCGAGTCCGACACGATACGGTTGGCAGAGATGCTTGCCGGTTGGGCAGAGCCCGGAACGGTGCTGGCACTCGACGGCGATCTCGGCGCGGGCAAGACGCGGTTCTCGCAAGCGTACGCCCGCGGAATCGGCGTGCCTGGCATCGTGAACAGTCCGACGTTTACGATTATTAAGGAATATCGCGGCGCGCAGCTGCCGCTCTACCATATGGATGTATACCGGCTTTCGGAGCAGGAAGCGGACGAGCTGGGACTCGACGATTATTTCTTCGGCGACGGGGTGACGATCGTGGAATGGGCCAGTCTAATCGAGGCCTTGCTGCCGCCGGAGCGGCTTCAAATGTACATCACGCATTTGGGCGGAGAAGCACGGCGAATCACGATTACCGGGATCGGCCCGCGGTATGCGGCGTGGTGCCGGCAATTACAGGGAATGGGAGCCAAGTAAGCCATGAATGAACATACAACGGAGGGCGGCCATAACGGACCGCTCGTGCTTGCGGTCGATACGTCGACGGCGGCATTGGCGGCTGCGCTCGTACGCGGCGGCGAGGTGCTGCGGGAGGTTCAGTCGCTCGCAGAGCGCAATCATTCCGTGCATACGGTGTCGGTCGTGCAGACCATGCTTGCAGAGAGCGGCGTGAAGCCGGAGGAGCTGGACGGCATTGCGATTGGAAGAGGTCCGGGCTCCTACACGGGCATGCGCATTGCGGTATCGCTAGGCAAAACCTTAGCCTGGGTATGGCAGAAGCCGCTTGTCGGCATTTCCAGCTTGGAGGCACTGGCTTACGGCGTGCAGCAGCCCGATGAAGCTGGCATCAGCCAGCCGGTCTGGATCATCCCGATCATGGACGCCAGGCGCGGACAGGTGTACACGGCTTCTTTCGCTTCGTCGAAAGCAGCTGGCAGCTGGACGCGGCTCGCGCCCGACGGCATTCGCCTGATACACGATTGGGTGGACGAGCTCGCTGCGGGCGTTCGCCAGGCGGACGCGGCATCTCGTCCGGCATCGATCTGGATCGTCGGCGAGCTGCCGCAGCACGAAGCGGAAGGGAAGCGACTGCAAGAGCTGTGCGCGGAGCTTGATGTACGGCTTATTCCGGCGCTTCTTGAAGGTACGGCAGTCGCCGCGCTGGGTGCGAAGCGCATAGCTGCGGGGGCATTCGACGATGTGCACACGTTTAGCCCGAATTACACGCAGCTGACGGAAGCGGAAGTGAAGCTGCAGGAGAAAATCGCGCTGCAAGCCGCTGCGGAAGGAGCCGTAAACGATGACGCCAATTGACGTGAACCAACTTGTTTTTCGTTCGATGACACTCGATGACGTGCCAACGATCGTTGCGATCGAGCTGGAGAGCTTCGCGACGCCGTGGACCGAAGAGGCGTTCGTCAATGAGCTGACCAACAATCATTTTGCGCGTTATATGGTCATGGATCTAGACGGGCGTATTATCGGCTATGCAGGCATGTGGACGATTATGGACGAAGCGCATGTGACGAATGTCGCGGTGCGCGAGCCTTATCGCGGACAAGGTCTCGGCGAACGGCTGATGGTGGAGCTGCAGCGTACCGCCGTTATGTTCGGCTCGCGCCGAATGACGCTTGAAGTGCGCGTCAGCAATAGCATTGCCCAGCGGTTGTACAAGAAGCTGGGATTCGAGCCGTCGGGCATCCGCCCCGGCTATTATTCGGACAATATGGAGGATGCCCTTATCATGTGGGCGGAGCTGCCGGTGTCCGCTGAAGTGGAGCAGTTGTATGACGACAAATGAAACCAATGAACTTATTCTCGCCGTAGAGACAAGCTGTGACGAAACATCTGTGGCGATTATTCGCGGCGGCAAACATATTTTATCAAACGTGATTTCCAGCCAGATCGAGACGCACCGCCGATTCGGCGGCGTTGTGCCGGAGATCGCGTCGCGCAAGCATGTGGAGTCGATCACGCTGATTATGGAGCAGGCGCTGACCGAGGCCGACGTGACATTTCGCGACCTGTCGGCCATCGCGGTGACGCAGGGACCGGGCCTTGTCGGCGCGCTGCTTGTTGGGATTGTCGCAGCCAAAGGCCTGGCAATGGCGCTGAATTTGCCTCTCATCGGCACGCATCATATCGCGGGCCACATCTACGCCAACCAGCTCGTACATGAGCTGAAATACCCGTGTCTTGCACTCGTTGCCTCAGGCGGCCATACGGAGCTTGTTCTGCTCGAGAGCGAAGGGAAGTTCCGCATTATTGGGCGCACAAGGGATGACGCGGTTGGGGAAGCCTACGATAAAGTGGCGCGGACGCTGCATTTTCCGTATCCGGGAGGTCCGCACATCGATCGGCTGGCACAGGAAGCGGAGGACGAGATTCCAATGCCTCGTGCTTGGCTGGAGCCCGATTCCTATGATTTCAGCTTCAGCGGCTTGAAGTCGGCCGTCCTTGCAAGCATCAATTCCGCCACGATGAAGGGCGAAACGATACGCCAAGCGGCGCTCGCCCGCGGGTTTCAAGCGTCCGTCATCGACGTGCTGGTGACGAAGGCGCTGCGTGCCGTGCGGGAATTCGGCGCGAAGCAGCTGCTGCTCTGCGGCGGCGTTGCCGCGAACGGCGGCTTGCGTTCGACGCTCACCGCGCGCTGCATGGAGGAAGGTATTCCGCTGCTAATTCCGCCGCTAGTGCTTTGTACCGATAACGCGGCGATGATCGGCGCGGCGGCCCATCTGAAATGGACGCGCGGCGCGTTTACCGAGCTCGATATGAAAGCCGAGCCGGGGCTGTCGCTGGAAGAGTGGTCGGTCTAGCCGCGATTTCCGATTTTTGCAAAATCAGAATTGACAGACGATTTACGTGCGCATATAATAAGCAACAACACTTCAATCTACGAAACGCAACGAACAGGAGCAGTAGAGCGAACGCCGGGAACAACAGAGAGCTGCGGGTTGGTGCAACGCAGTCGATGGCAGCTTGAACCTCGCCTGGGAGCGGAACGGCGGAATGGGTTTCAGTGACGGCCGAAGGCCAAGGCTGATGGAAACTCGCGTACGTCGTTACGGTTAGCCGCCGTGATCGGGTGCATGGCTTCGATTTCTAGAGTCGCTTGTCATGCTTAAGGTGGACGCCGCTCTTCGGGCTGCGTCAACAAGGGTGGTACCGCGCCGGACTATACAGTCTGTCGTCTCTTGCAAATAGAGACGGCAGGCTTTTTTGATTTTTTCGGAAGGCTGACCGGCGGGCTTCGAGGTATACGAAGTGGTTATTGACGAAGTCAAACATTAACGATGCGAGTATATAAGGACAACGCGAAGAACAGGAGCAGTAGGATTCATCCGGGAAGTCAGAGAGCTGCGAGACGGTGCGACGCAGCCGAAGGAGATCCGAACTCGCCTGGGAGCGGAACGAGGGAACGCGAACGAACGTCAAGGTCCATCCGGACAAGGGCGGCTTCGCGGGTACCCCGTTACGGCTAACCCCCGTCATCAGGTGCAGCTAGTGCTGGCGCTATCGCCCGGTGCTGGATGCTTAAGCGGGTCCGGACGTGCAGCGTTCGGGCAACGAGAGTGGTACCGCGGCATGCCTAATAAGCCTGTCGTCTCTTGATTGATCAAGAGACGGCGGGCTTTTTCTGTATTCAGAAACCAATAATCAGGAGGGGTATATCCCATGACAGCTTCCCATTCGAACGTAAATGCCGGCACGATCGTCCAGCCTGCAGGCAAAATCATCCGCATCTTCGACACAACGCTTCGCGACGGCGAGCAGTCGCCGGGCGCAACGCTGCGTCCGGAGCAGAAAATCGTCATCGCCCGCCAGCTGGCGAAGCTGGGCATCGATATTATTGAGCCGGGCTTCCCGATCTCGAGCCCAGGCGAGTTTGCCGCTGTGCAGCAAATTTCCCGCGAGCTGCAGGGCGTTGAAATTACCGGCTTCGCCCGCGCCATCAAAGGCGACATTGATGCCGCGGTTCAGGCAACGATGGACGCGGCCCGACGCCGGCTGCATCTGTTTATCTCCGCGTCCGATATTCATCTGGACTTCCAGCTGAAGAAATCCCGCGAGCAGGTGCTGGCCATCGCCCGCGAAATGGTTGCCTACGGCAAGCAGTTTGTCGACGAAATCGAGTTTTCGCCGATGGATGCGAGCCGGTCGGGGCGCGATTTCGTCATCGAGATGGTGGAGGCGGTTATCGCTGAAGGCGCCACGATCATTAATTTGCCGGATACGCTTGGCTATGCGCTGCCCGAGGAGTACGGCGAATTGTTCCGATCGGTCAGAGCGGGAGCGCGCGGCGGCGATAAAGTGCAGTACAGCGCGCACTGCCATAACGATCTGGGACTTGCGGTGGCGAACAGTCTGGCCGCGATTTCCGCAGGCGCCACGCAAATTGAAGTGACCGTGAACGGCATCGGCGAGCGTGCGGGCAACTGCTCGCTGGAGGAACTGGTTATGGCGATCGAGACTCGGAAGTCCGCGATCGGCGCGGAGACGGGTATCGTGATCGGCGAGATTTACGAAACATCGCGCATGGTGAGCCGGGCCATGAATTTTCCGATTGCCTACAACAAACCGATCGTGGGCCGCAACGCCTTCCAGCATGAGTCGGGCATTCACCAGGACGGCTTGCTGAAGAACCGCAACACATACGAAATTATGGATCCGGAAGCAATGGGCATTCCGCGGAGCATGATCGTGCTCGGCAAGCATTCCGGCCGCCATGCCATCAAGCATCGTCTCGCGGAATTCGGCATCGAATTAAACGAGGAGCAGCTGCTGGATGTGTATAACCGATTCATTGCAAAAGCAGATGAGCTGAAAATCGTACCGGACGACGTGCTGGTCCGACTGGCCAGCGAAACGACGGAGACGCAGCATGATCCGTATACGCTGGTTGATCTGCAGGTACTGGCTGGCACGCAGCGTTCCCGCATCGCATCAGTGACGATTCGCGAGCGGGATTCCAAGGAAGAGCGCACGCTGACGGGAACGGGAAGAGGGCCGCTTGAAGCGGTGATCCACTGCCTGCAGCAGGCGATTCCGGTCGGCGCGGCGTTCGAGGATCTGGAGCTTCATTCCTTATCCACAGGCGAAGACGCGCGCGGCGAAGCGATTGTCAGCATTGTGCATAACAATCGGAGATACACGGGCACGGCTGTGCACAACGATATTATTTTGGCATCGGCCGAGGCGTACGTGGCGGCGTGCAACCAAATGCTAATGAGCACGCAGGAAGTGAAAGGCGAGAACGAGAAGCAGGCGAAGTCGAGCTAAGCAGCCTGAGGCAGTGTCACAAAGCTCCAACAATCCATGCAACTGCGAGGAGGTTGACGCTATGAAGCATGAAGATGCCAATCGCGAAGCGGTAATTACCTATTACACGGGCTTCGGTGAGCGGGAATGGAACCGGCTCGACTGGGAGTCGCTCGAATTCACGGTTAACCTTCATTATATGAAGCAATACTTGCCGCCTGCGGGAAGCGTACTCGATAATGGCGCCGGTCCTGGCAAATATGCGATGCACTTTGCCGCTCTCGGCTATGAGCTGACGCTGACGGATTTAACGCCTTCACTCGTTGCGCTTGCGCAGGGGAAGGCGGAGGAGCGAGGCTTAACGGCAAGATTCTCCGGCGGATTTCATGTCCGCGATGCCTGTGATCTCTTCTCATTTGAAACTGAGCGCTTCGATGCGGCTTTCATGATGGGGCCGCTCTATCATCTGCAGGAGGAGCAGAGCAGAATACAAGCCGTGCGCGAGCTGCACCGCGTCGTGAAACCGGGCGGCATTGTCTGCGTGGCTTTCCGAAGCAGAGCCAATCAGCTGATGAACGCGCTGCGTATGCCGGAGCATTGGAAACCTTTGAACAATATAGAGCGGCTGGAGGGTTTTATGGCCGACGGCCGATTCGACCATGAGGATGCGGGTCGCTATACGGGGGCGTATTTCTACCCGCTGGCCGAGATCGAACCCTTCATGACGACAAACGGTTTTGAAACGTTGGAGCTGATCGGTTCTACGAACTTAGGGGCGGTACTGAGGCCGGAAGAGTGGCAGTATTGGGAGAGCAAAGGAGAAGCATCATACAAGAAGCTGATCGATCTGCTCATCCGGCAGGCGCGGGACCCTTCGCTTCTCGGCATGTCTTCGCATTTGCTGTACATCGGACGCCGCGTTTAGTGAAGGTTCAAGTATGCCGTGAACCCACGAAGTCGTAAACATGATGTGATTGTGGGTAGCCTATGCCGTATTGTGCGATAGTGCTTCAATTCACAATGTAATAG
This sequence comes from Paenibacillus sp. R14(2021), assembly GCF_019431355.1. Taxonomy (NCBI): domain Bacteria; kingdom Bacillati; phylum Bacillota; class Bacilli; order Caryophanales; family Paenibacillaceae; genus Paenibacillus; species Paenibacillus sp. R14(2021). The sequence continues at coordinate 3,054,380 of NZ_CP080269.1, read as the reverse complement.
CGAGAGAGAAGAGCTGTCTCTAAGCCCTTTGGGTGTAAGAGACAGCTCTATTTTTCTAATCTGGCCTTTATACATTGTTATTAGATACTTGTCCACAGTTCTATCCACAACATTCAAGGGAAATGTGCAAAAGAGGGTCAAACCCGCAAAATTCGGGCATTTACAATGTGAATAAAAGTCGAATAAGTTTTTCACAAACCGGCTGTGGATAATGTGGATAATGGGAATAAAATAAGCGGCATTCGTAGGACAAAAGATCGAATAATAAATGAACGGTAAATTTATTGATGTTTTTCGACAAAATAGGTGCCAGAATTGCCGCACAATTCATCCACTGCTGTGGATAATCCTGTGGATTGGGGGGATAGATTGCGAAAGTATCCCACAGCAAACTTTTTTCCGGTAATCTGTAATCCAAAATTATCTGCCCCGTCGCACCCTATAGAGCCGTTTAACACAAACGGACCTAATCGAACGATAGGAGTCGAAGATAACGAGAGGATTACGAGGAAAGCTACCATCTTGATGCTTTGCTTCAGTATTTTGCTGCCGCTATTTCGTGGATTACGTGAACGTTCGGCGGCGAAGAATGAAGCAGGACGCCATCGGCAAATCGTACATAGAGTTTGACGGCAAGCGCATGGGAATCGGTACGCCTGTCGTTCTGAAGGACGGCCGTACGCAGCTGCCGCTTCGCTTCATCCTTAAATGATAGTTGGGTTCATATGCAGAAGGAAAAGGCGCAGCCGGTTCAACGGCTGCGCCTTTATTTGTTCCTTGCATGTACGCGGAGCTGCGAGTTATAGCTATAGCAGTTGTGCCGCAGAGGCAGCCTCTACGCGAGCAGTTCTTCCCAGGCATCATATACGCTCTGAAGCTGTGCCTTCTTAGTATCGATGTCGGATTGAATCGTGCCGACACGAACGTAATCATTGTAGACCTCCGGATCCGTAAGCTGCTCTTCCAGCGCCGTTATTTCGCTCTCCAAGCGAGCGATGTCGTTTTCCAGCTGTTCCTGCTTACGCTGTCTGGATCGCTCGTCACGCTTCGCCTGTTTGTCGGCTTCATAGGAGGAAATCGGCGCTGTTTCCGGTGTTGGAGTAGGTTTTCCCTGTTTTCCTTGCGGAAATGACAGCGTTTCCATGAGGATCTCTTCGTTTTCATGTTTTTTCTGGATCATTTCGTCATAATTTCCCAGGAAATGATTGGTGCCGTCCGGATGCAGTTCGACAATGCGCTCCGCCATCTTATTTAGGAAGTAGCGGTCATGGGAGATAAACAACAGCGTACCGTCATAATCGATCAGCGCGGCTTCCAGCACCTCTTTGCTGTAGAGATCCAAATGGTTGGTGGGCTCATCGAGAATGAGCATGTTTGCTTGCGCCAGCATCAGCTTCGACAGAGAAACACGGGCACGTTCGCCGCCGCTCAGCGTGCTGATACGCTTCTTCACATCGTCGCCGCTGAACAGGAAATTGCCAAGCACGGTACGAATACGTGCTTCTTCCATGTGCGGGTAGGTGCCCCATAGCTCTTCCAATACGGTGTTCCCGTGGTTCAGACCCGTATGCTCCTGGTCGTAATAGCCGATTTTGACATTGGTGCCCCAACGGATAGTGCCGTGCTCATGAGGCTGCTGGCCGACAAGCGCCTTCAGCATCGTCGATTTTCCGATTCCGTTCGGTCCGATCAGCGCGACATTCTCTCCGCGTTCCAATCGGAAGGTCACATTGCGGAAGAGCGGCTCGGCTTTCTCGGCGAATTGGATCGACAAATCACGGACGTCGAGCACGTCATTGCCGCTCTGACGCTCGATTTCGAAGGAGAAATGCGCCTTCTTCAGATCACCTTGGGGCTTGTCGAGACGGTCCATCTTATCCAGCGCCTTGCGTCTGCTCTGCGCGCGTTTCGTGGTTGAGGCGCGCACGATATTGCGCTGAACAAAATCTTCCAGTTTTGCGATTTCCTCTTGCTGTTTATCGAATTGTTTCATCTGGGCTTCGTATTCCGCGGCTTTAATTTCAATGAAACGGGAATAATTGCCCGTATACCGTTTGGCGTTATGCCGCTCAATCTCCACGATTGTTCCGACGACGGCATCAAGGAAGTAACGGTCATGGGAAACGACAAGAATGCCGCCTTCGTAGCCGCGCAGAAAATCCTCGAGCCAAGTCAGCGTTTCGATGTCGAGATAGTTCGTCGGCTCATCGAGCATCAGCAGGTCCGGTGCTTGAAGCAGGATCCGGGCCAAAGCGAGGCGCGTCTTCTGGCCGCCGCTCAGCGTTGAAATGATTGTATTCGGAGGAAAATGCCCAAAGCCCATGCCATGCAGAATGCTGCGGATGCGCGTCTCCATCTCGAAGCCGCCCTTCTCGCGGAACCATTCCGACAGCTTAGCGTACTTGTCCAGCACGGCGTCATATTGCTTGGCATCCCCGTGCAGCGCGGGATCGGCGATTTGCTGCTCCAGTGAGCGAAGCTCGCGCTCCGCATCGATGAGCGAGGCGAATACGGCTCGCATCTCGGCTTCGATCGTTTTGTCCGACTGCAGGCCGCTGGACTGGGCCAAATAGCCGATTGTCGTTTCCTTGGATTTATAAATGGTGCCGGAATCCGCTGACATTTCGCCTGCGATAATCCGGAGCAGCGTCGATTTGCCTGCTCCGTTGACGCCTACCAGACCGACCCGCTCACGGGGCTGGACTTGGAAGGTGATCGACGCCAGCACGCTGCTTACGCCATAGCTTTTGGATACATCGGAAACTTGAAGAAGCATGGTTCTTGTTACCTCCAACCTTAAGAAAATGCCTTTGTACCAGTTTACATGAAATCGTGCTTGAACGCGATATGCCGCGCCTATTCGGCAGCAGGAATCGAATGCCGGCTTATTGGCGAAATCTGGGCAACAGTGGTAAACTAAATAACAACTACAAGCGGAACTGGCATCGGGGCAATCAAGCGGTAAAGCGGGGAATGGGATGAATCTGTCGGAAGAGAAGACGACGGCGCGGCATGCTGCGATCAGGAAGCGTGACGGCCTGCCGGAGCACTTCAGGATGGCATGGTCCGACACGGCCTGCCAGAAGGCTGTTGACTGGATTCGGGAACAAGGCGATTCGCCGATTCGCAGCGTCATGGCCTATGTGCCGTTTCGCTCTGAGCTGGATACAACGCTGCTCATCGAATGGTGCTGGCGAACGGGAGTGACGGTAATTATGCCGCGCTGCATCCGAAGCGACCGCTCCATGACGCTGCATGTCGTTCGGGCATGGGATGAGCTCTCCCCCGGTGCGTACGGCATCCGGGAACCGCATCCTGAATCGGCTGAACGTTGTCCGCCTGCTTTTATTCCGGATGTCGTCTTTGTGCCGGGGCTGGCTTTCGATCGGCATGGGGGAAGACTCGGCTACGGCGGCGGCTATTACGACCGGTTTCATGACCGGCTGAAGCGGCTTGCCGGCGAGTCGGGGCGCGCAATGCCGCACTGGATCGGTCTCGGCTTCGAGACACAGGCGGTTGCAGCGGTACCGATGGACGAGCATGACGCTCGTATGCATGCGGTTATTACGGAAGAAGGATACAGAGGAGGCGTGCAGCATGGATCTGACGCATTTTAACGATCAAGGCCGGGCGCGCATGGTGGACGTGTCGGATAAGGAAATAACGGCACGCATCGCAGTAGCGCGGACGACCGTAACGATGGCGGAAGAAACGCTTGCCCGCATCAAGGCCGGAACGATCGGCAAAGGCGATGTGCTTGCCGTCGCGCAGGTGGCCGGCATCATGGCGGCGAAGAATACGTCGAACTGGATTCCGATGTGCCATCCGCTTCCGCTGACCGGGATTAATCTGGTTTTCGGCGATAATGGAAAGAATGAACTTTACATAGAAGGAACCGTCAAGACGACGGGCAAGACCGGCGTAGAGATGGAAGCACTGACGGCTGTATCCGCGGCGGCGTTGACGGTGTACGATATGTGCAAGGCGCTGCAGAAGGACATGATCATCGGCCCTACGCTCCTGACAGCCAAGAGCGGCGGGAAGAACGGCGATTATTCCGTTAATGGCATTTAAATTTCATGCTGTACGAGACCAATCTTTCATAATAGATGTGATCGGGGGAGAAGCGCATGCGGTGGAAAGTGGCGCTATTGACGGCCAGTGACAAAGGCTCGCGCGGCGAGCGTGAAGATACGAGCGCTCAAGTTATCCGTGAGCTGGTTGAGGAGGAACTCAGCGGTGAAATTGTCGATTATCGGATTGTACCTGACGAACAGGACGAAATTATGGCGGCTCTTATTGAAATGACGGACTATTATCAAGCCGATCTCGTCATAACGACAGGCGGAACGGGACTGGCCCCCCGCGATTTGACGCCGGAGGCGACGCTGAAGGTTATCGACCGCCTCGTGCCGGGCCTTGCCGAAGCGATGCGCATGGGCGCCATGCAGCGAACGCGCAAGGCCATGCTGTCCCGCGGCATTTGCGGCATTCGCGGACGCTCGCTCATTATCAATTTGCCGGGAAGTCCCAAGGGCGTTCATGAGAATCTGATGGCGATTATGGACCAGCTGCCGCACGCGCTCAACATTTTATCCGGCCGGACAGGAGAGCATGCGGAATGAAAGATTCGAAGCTGGGAACCGTGTTCAAGGAAGTGCCGGTACAGGAAGCAGTTGGCCTTGTGCTGGCACATGATTTAACGCAGATCCTTCCGGGTACGTTTAAAGGAAGGCTGTTCAAGAAAGGCCACGTTATCGTGGAAAGCGATATTCCGAAGCTCCTTGATATCGGCAAGGAGCATATTTATATTTTGGAGCTTGGCGAGGATGAGCTGCACGAAGACGATGCTGCGAAGCGAATGGCAGAGGCACTTGCTGATGACGGCCTTCTGCTGTCAGAGCCGCATGAGGGCAAGGTCGCTGTGAAATCCGGGCTCGATGTTCCTGCGCTGGCTGTAATTGATCCGTCGATCGTTCACGCCATTAACGAGCTGGGCGAAATTGCTTTGGCGACGCTGCAGACGCATGCCGTCGTTATGCCCGGCGGACAGCTTGCTGCCACGCGCGTCATTCCGCTTGTCGTGCCGGAGGACAAGGTGATTGCCGTGGAGAAGCTCGTCAGCGACTATAGGTCGAAGCATGAAGGCCGGGGCCCGCTCAGTCTGAAGCCGCTCCGTAAATTCAGAATCGGCCTGCTGACGACAGGCGGCGAGGTATTCTCCGGCCGGATCGAAGATAAATTCGGGCCGGCTGTGAGACGGATCGTGGAAGCGCTTGGATCAGAGGTGGCGGAACAGCGCTTCTCGCCGGACGAGCGACAAACAATTGTCAAGGAAATACACTATTTGCGCGATCAGTCCTATGATATGATAGTGGTAACTGGGGGAATGTCTGTAGATCCCGATGATCGTACGCCTGCTGCGATCGCAGATGCAGGTGCCGAGATTGTCAGCTACGGAACGCCGATGCTGCCAGGCTCCATGCTTCTAATGGGGTATCTGGGCGGAACGCCCATTATGGGATTGCCGGGCTGCGTGATGCATGATCCGCATACGTCGTTCAATGTGCTGCTGCCCCGCGTGCTCGCAGGCGAGACCATTACGAGAGCGGATATTGTAGCTATGGGTTACGGCGGTTTGATCACTCGCTGAATCGACGAGTGACGGGAACAGCGCTGAAATACAAAAGATAGGCTGAACTCTTCTGCTCCGGCAGATTTTTCGCGATAGGGAAGCTCAATTGACGAAGGAGGATGAATTATGTTTAGTGGAATCGGCGTTACAGGTTTTCTGCTGATCGCGCTGGTCGCGCTGCTGTTATTCGGACCTAACAAGCTGCCTGAGCTTGGCCGTGCATTCGGACGCACGCTGAAGGAATTCAAGGCAGGCGCGAAGGACATCATGGAGGACGAAGACCGGGATCGTAAGGAAGCAAAGCGGGTTGAGGTCAACCGTTCGGAAGATCAAGGCGACAACAAGCGGCTCCCAGAGTAAGTGGGGCCCGCTTTTTTCAATTTTACAGGGCCGTAAGCGTGCAGCATGAGCTGCATTGTGGCGGTAGAGGATATGCACGGGAAGAGAGGTGAGGACAGGCGTGGCTGAACACGATGCACCGGGCTCCAAGGAGTCTATTCGCGGTGATCAAATGATGACGGTGTTCGATCATATCGGCGAATTGCGCAAGCGCATCATCATTATCCTGGTCGTGCTCGTTATCGGCATGATCATCGGTCTCTGGTTCGCGGATCCGGTGTACAATTACTTGATTACGCAAGAGCCGGTCAAGGGGATGAAGCTGAATGCCTTTTCCTTGTGGGACGGAATCGGCATGTACATGAAATTTGCACTTGTGATCGCACTGATATTTGCACTTCCGGTCACGGCTTACCAGCTGTGGGCGTTTGTTAAGCCTGCACTCGGTGTCAAGGAGCAGAAGGCGGCGCTGCTGTTCGTTCCCTTCGTGCTCTTCATGTTTCTGGTTGGGCTGGCTTTCTCTTACTACGTTGTGTTTCCGATGGCGTTTAATTTCACGACGGATGTTGCGAAGCATTTGAACCTTGTCGAAACGTACGGCGTCATTCAATACTTCTCGTTTCTGTTCAATATCGTCATTCCGATTTCCCTGCTCTTCGAGCTGCCAATCGTCATTATGTTTCTGACGAAGCTTCGGATTCTGAATCCTGCGCGTCTGAAGAAGATGCGGAAGCTGGCGTATTTTATCCTCATTATTGTTGGAATCGTCGTCACGCCGCCGGATTTCATCTCGGATTCCCTCGTGGCGGTGCCGCTCATTTTACTTTATGAAATCAGCGTCATTCTCTCAAGTGTCGTCTATAGAAAACAGCTTCGGGCCGATCAGGCATGGGAAGAAGAATATGGAACGTAAGCAAAGTCGGCGAACAGCCGGCTTTTTTCTTTGCGCGTAAAACGGCCTTAGAGACGGACATGTAAAATTCCTATGAAATCGATGACCAAGGACTTGAAATTCGGCTGGGAAATCGGTATTATTAAAAATGGTTATTAGCACTTGAGGTGATTGAGTGCTAACGAAATTGCAGCACCACTATTTAAAGGAGGCTATTTTCATGATCAGACCTTTGGGTGAACGCGTATTGATCGAACCAATCGCGAAAGAAGAAACGACTGCAAGCGGCATTTTGCTGCCAGACACAGCGAAAGAAAAGCCGCAAGAAGGCAAAGTAATCGCAGTAGGCAGCGGTGCGGTTAAGGACGGCGTGCGCATTGCGCTTGAAGTTAAAGAAGGCGACCGCGTATTGTTCTCCAAATATGCAGGCACTGAAGTGAAATACGAAGGCAAAGAGCTTTTGATTATGAAAGAAAGCGACATCCACGCGATCTTGGGCTAAGCCGCAGCGCTTTGGCTCCACATACATGGTTAAGCTTTTGTACCTAAACTAAATCAATATTCAGGAGGTTATCAACGATGGCGAAAGAAATTAAATTCGGCGAAGACGCTCGTCGCGCAATGCTGCGCGGTGTAGATGCACTTGCTAACGCTGTTAAAGTTACACTGGGTCCTAAAGGCCGCAACGTGGTTCTTGAGAAAAAATTCGGAAGCCCGCTGATCACGAACGATGGCGTGTCTATCGCGAAAGAAATCGAGCTGGAAGACGCATTCGAGAACATGGGTGCACAGCTAGTTAAAGAAGTAGCAACCAAAACAAACGATGTTGCCGGTGACGGTACAACTACAGCTACCGTTCTTGCGCAAGCGATGATTCGCGAAGGCTTGAAAAACGTAACTGCAGGCGCTAACCCAATGGTTATCCGTAAAGGGATCGAGAAAGCCGTTCGCGCTGCTGTCGAAGAGCTGAAAGCAATCGCAAAACCAATCGAAGGCAAACAATCGATCGCGCAAGTTGCTGCGATTTCGTCTGCTGACGAAGAAGTCGGCCAACTGATCGCGGAAGCGATGGAGAAAGTCGGCAACGACGGCGTTATCACGGTTGAGGAATCCAAAGGCTTCGTTACGGAGCTGGAAGTGGTTGAAGGTATGCAATTTGACCGCGGCTACCTTTCCCCGTACATGATTACGGACACGGACAAAATGGAAGCCGTTCTTGACAACCCGTACATCCTGATCACCGACAAGAAAATCTCGAACATCCAAGAGATTCTTCCGGTTCTGGAGAAAGTGGTTCAATCCGGCAAACAATTGCTGATCATCGCAGAAGATGTGGAAGGCGAAGCATTGGCAACATTGCTCGTTAACCGTCTGCGCGGTACGTTCACTTGCGTGGCAGTTAAAGCTCCTGGCTTCGGCGACCGCCGCAAATCGATGCTTGGTGATATCGCTGCTCTGACAGGCGGCCAAGTGATCACAGAAGAGCTCGGCCTTGAGCTGAAAGCGACAACTGTGGATCAACTCGGTTCCGCGCGTCAAATCCGCGTTACGAAAGAAAACACAATCGTTGTTGACGGTGCTGGCGTGAAGCAAGATATCGACGTTCGCATCAACCAAATCCGTGCGCAGCTGGAAGAAACGACTTCCGACTTCGACCGCGAGAAACTGCAAGAGCGTCTGGCTAAATTGGCTGGCGGCGTAGCGGTTATCAAAGTCGGCGCAGCGACTGAAACTGAACTGAAAGAGCGCAAGCTCCGCATCGAAGATGCTCTGAACTCCACGCGCGCAGCTGTGGAAGAAGGTATCGTTTCCGGTGGCGGTACTGCACTCGTGAACGTATACAGCGCAGTAGCGGCTGTAACTGCAGCAGGCGATGAGAAAACGGGTGTAAACATCGTGCTTCGCGCGTTGGAAGAGCCTGTTCGCACAATCGCGGCTAACGCGGGTCAAGAAGGCTCCGTAATCGTTGAGCGTCTGAAAAAAGAAGCAATCGGCATCGGTTATAACGCAGCGACTAACGACTGGGTGAACATGTTCGACGCTGGTATCGTTGACCCTGCGAAAGTTACGCGTTCCGCATTGCAAAACGCAGCTTCTGTTGCAGCGATGTTCCTGACAACTGAGGCTGTAGTAGCTGACAAACCAGAAAAAGACAAACCAGGCATGCCTGATATGGGCGGCATGGGTGGCATGGGCGGAATGGGCGGCATGATGTAATAGGCTGAAAAGCTTATAGCATCAAGTGTTTCCTTAAGAAGAAACACTGCATGACCACATCGTGCAAAAATGAGAGACCTTTCAAGAGTTCATTGAACTTTTGAGAGGTCTCTTGTTTTTTCACAGCAAGTCTTTTTAATCATGCACAGGTCGATATTCATTCTAATTCTTCTAAGACAGGTTTTACTAAACGACGTACTTCATCTATTGACGTGGTATCCATTAATTGGTTTCTTAGCTCGCCTGCGCCTCTAAAACCTCGAACATAGATTTTGAAAAAGCGAAGAAGGGGTTTAAATGGACGTGGTTCGTTTTCCTTGGAATATTTTTCGTGAAGATCCAACTGTAAAAGCAGTAAATGGAGAAAGTCCTTCGCGCCATGTTCTTTAGGTTCTTTTTCAAAAGCAAAAGGATTGGTGAAAATGCCGCGGCCAATCATGACACCATCAACGCCGTATTGCTCTACTAATTTCAATCCTGTTGCGCGGTCAGGAATATCTCCATTAATGGTTAACAACGTATTTGGTGCAATTTCATCGCGTAATTTTTTTATTTCAGGGATGAGTTCCCAGTGTGCATCTACTTTACTCATCTCTTTTTTTGTACGAAGGTGAATGGAAAGATTCGCTATATCTTGTTTCAATATATGTCCTAACCAATCGCGCCACTCGTCAATTTCAAAGTAACCCAATCTTGTTTTAACACTAACCGGCAATCCCCCTGTTTTTGCTGCACGAATAATTTCGGCCGCAACTTCAGGATGTTGTATTAATCCAGCCCCTTTTCCATTGGATGCGACGTTTTGTACAGGGCATCCCATGTTTATATCGATACCACGAAAACCAAGTTTTTTCATATCCCTACTCATCTGTTCAAAAAATGCAGGTTTATTGCCCCAAAGATGAGCGACGATCGGTTGCTCATCTTCTGTGAACGTTAACCGGCCACGCGTACTGTGTATTCCTGCAGGGTTACAATAACTATCTGTACTTGTGAATTCTGTGAAAAACACGTCGGGCTTTGCAGCTGTACTAACGACGTGACGAAATACAACATCTGTGACATCTTCCATTGGTGCTAATATAAAAAACGGCTTTGGCAAATCAAGCCAAAAATTTTGTTCGTTACTCATATGATCTCCTCTTGTTGCAATATATAAAAACGATAAAAGCTATAGCAAAGTCCTTTATCCATCATCCATAGTATCATTTTTTTTCGTTTGATGCACAGAATCAACTGTGCGAGCGATAGACAGCGACTCGAGGTCGACGTCGGCGGGTCCAGTCGATGACCCAGATAAAGCGATGTCAATTAACAATAAAATAATCTTTGTTAAAGAAAACTAATTATGTTAAATTTATAAGGTTCCCATCGGTTTGGAATAAATTAGGATGGAATATACGTTAGAAGTATAAAATTGTTGAATGTTTTAATATGTCATAGACGGAGTTCGATAGTTAGGGCATAAGCCTTTATACTATAAATATATATTTAGGGGAGTGTTCGTTTTTGCAAACACCAACACAGTCACAGTTCTCGCAAGTACCCGTAGTACTAAACGGCACAGAAGTAAAGAGCGTTAAATCTTGGCTCGGAACGTTGCTTCTTCTCATGATTCCGATTGTCAACCTTATTTTGTTGCTCGTATGGGCTTTTGGCGGCGGCGCGAATCAAAACCTTCGCAATTATAGCCGTGCCAGCCTGCTCCTTATTCTGATTGTTGGCGTTCTATATGCAATCATCGCGCTCTTTATCTTCGCTGCGATCGGTTCGGCGATTTCGGATAGCACGTATTAATACCCTTTTCATAGCGATGGTGCAAGCAAGCATAGAACAGGTCCTCTCGGGGACCTGTTTTTGTTTACTTTATCCGATTCTCAGCCATTCGGTCAGGTCGGCTTGAACGTTGTCCAGCCGGTCGACGTGATCCGTGTTCAATTTACAGCGACCGTTACCATCCTAATCCCCAGCAAATCTGCTGAGGGAAGCATCAGCCATGCAAGTGGCTCGAGGCGAACTGCCGACCGATCCCGTCGTGTATAGCGGCATTATTTTGGAAGCGTTCGTGGGGTCGACGATCATACGCACGTACGATTACAGGCGCTGATTTTGACGTGCCTGCACCGCCGACGGATCAACTGAATTACACGACGTTTGCTATAAGTGCTGTGCACCTTTGTTCTGAAGGGTTTTGTAGCATACAAATGCAAACCCTACCCCGACGAAAGAGAATAGAATTCCACCTGAAAAGCCTAATGTCCTTGGTGTAATTACTTCCAACAGAAAACCGGATACAAACATAGAGATACCTAATATCGTATTTTGCAGCGTAGCTAGCATGCCAAAAAATTGACCTTGAAAGTGGGAAGGAATTTCGTTCATCAGAATTGTTCTATTACAGGCGTTCCCGATTGCAGCGCAGCTTGCTGTTAGGGTCAAGAATAGGACAACCATAATAAAATAGCTGGATTGGCTGATGATGATATTCAAAATCCCCTCCAGTAACAATGCAGAAATTGCAGTAACCTTCATACTCGTTGAAAATTTACCTATAATTCCTGAACCCAATACAAGTCCCAATCCAAGAGCCCCATATAGGATCCCTATACCGATATCCCCCATCTTAAATACCTCTACGGCATACACGCTAATAAGAATGTTAAAGATCCCATCACCAATGGGCCATAGGACGAACACGATGATCATGGCTCGAATGAAAGCAGACCCCGACATCAATTTTCGAAACTCACGCATGCCTTTCCAGGGGGATGTACTGGGCGATTGTTTTAAATTATCAGCCATGCTTTGCCTTGGAATCGTTATTCGAGCAAGAAGAATGGCTGACAATAGAAATGAGACAGCGTTCATTACAAACGTTGCATGGACCCCCACAGTTGAAGCGACCATGCTTCCAGTAAGGGAACCACCGATTAACACGATCCCGAGCATGGCTTCCTCAAGTCCGTTTACATGTAATAAGCTTCCCTTTTGGACGATTTGCGGAATAGCAGACATTCTTGCCGGCGCATAAAATGCTTCTCCCGCTGATAATAGAAATGAACTCGCATAAATAATCCAAACATCAGAAGCCTCTCGTACTAACAAAGGTAATAAGGCAAATAGAATACGGAGTAGATCAGCTAGGATCATGATGCTTTTTTTTGAAAAGCGATCGGCCAACATGCCTCCCAATGGACCGAATATGAAGTAAGGGACTAGCCTAACAGCAAAGGTAATTCCAATCGCCACACCTGAACCGGTAAGCGATAATAACAAACTGAGTACTGCAACTTGACTGAATCGATCTCCGATTCCATTGATAAGTCCTGCCCAAAATAAGCGCCTATACTGCTTTTCCTGTTTGAAAACAAGTACATTATTCATTAAAACGCCCCCCTTAGGTTCGAATACGAATTACTAATTAGACATATATCTAATTCGGTGTCAAAAGAAGAGGCAGTTAAACTAAGCGTTAACTGCCTGCATCTTCTTGCTTTATTGGTACGTAGTCGATTATGCTGTAAAGGATCAATTGATTTGACATTAGTCTAATTAGATGAATGTATTATTACATACGGTATGGCCGATTGTAAATAGTGTGAACGCCAATACGAATTACAATAAGCGAAGAGACCTCTCCGAAACGAAACGGAAGAGGAGAGCTGTTTGTACATACAGAAATCAGCTGTCATGCGGCGTACAAGAAACGAAAATATAGAAAGCGCATGTTTTAAATCGTACTGAGCTGCGTTATAATGGATACAATAACAAAAGAGGCGGTTCGCGGCCGCCTCCTGCACAACCTTTCTTGAGTGGTCGAATCCCTCGAGATGTCAAGGAAAGAATGGCCCCTCACGTGCGATCAACAGGAGTGGGGCTATTTCTTTTTTAAGAAGGTCAGCAGCGCCAGAACAAACATGGCAAACAGCATGATATCTTCAAAAGAATAGGTCGCCATACGCATCACCTCCCTTCAGAGGGATGCGCCACTCAAGTTGTGTTGTACAAGTCTATTATAGCAAGCCTCCGTCTTCGGAGGCTTTTGTTTTTTTTAGAGACGGATGATAGTAACACCGAAGCAATGGCTATACGTGAAAATTGGTCAAGTATGCCTAATGCAAGACTATTGGCATATCAAATCTGATAAATTTTCTAGACAAGGGTTAATTTTCCTTGGTAGAATAGTCCTATGCTGTACTTCAGGTAAGCGAACTGCGATTTGCGATATCCCGAACTAAGCAAATACATCAAGTTGAGGTCTTGCCCCTTATGGAAAGAAGCTTAGTTTACAATCGTGCAATTCCGTTTCAATCCATTATTTCTGCATTATTTTTTTTCATTTCCAGTTTATTTTTGTTTGACGTTATACTTGGATTTAATGGCAGGCTGCTGTTAATAGGTGACATTCCTATACGGATGGTGCTCTATGGGGCTTTCTTTGTAATTCTTGTGGTAATGATTTTCTACGCGGTTGCTACCAAGAAGAGTTCGGCCGCTGGCATGCTGAAGTTGGTTAAGCCCATTGATATAGCGGTTGCCGCCTTCTTGGCTCTTAACGCGATATGGGTATTCATCGTGCCAAGCCTTTCCGGCTACGGTATTACGATGGCAATAAAACAAACGATTGCGTTTAGTGTACTCCTTCTATATTTCCCACTTATTCTGCTTATACGGCTAGGTTACATCTCTTGGGTGAAAAGCCATCGCTTGATAAAGTGGAATCTGTTGGGTTTAGCCGCCTTACACATCTTCTTGTACATTGGCGAGGAGATATCCGGAAATTGGAAATTTGCGCTGAACTTTTTTGATCTATTCGATACCATCAGTATGGGGCACTCCGTGCCTCCTGCCGTTATCTATACTGAAATGAATCCCAAGCATTTCGTGAGAATCATTTACCCGAACTCGATATTCCTACTTGCCATGTTTTATTATTTCATCATACATAAACTGAATTGGAAGATGGCAGTCTTCTTTTTAATTGGTTTTACTGCTCTGCTGACAACGCTGACCAAATCTTTATGGTTGGGCTTCGCGATCGGTATGGTATTTATTCTCCTCTTTTGTCTGGTAAATAGGAGACGGTTTCTGTCTTATTGGCGCCCCATCCTAGCTTGCTTGACTCTAGTCATTCTAACAACCCTTGTTTTAAATAGTGTTTTATTTCATAACTATATTTTCGCAAGAGTAAACAGCTTCTTTTCAGTTCAGGAAGGCTCTCAGAGGTCCTTCGTCAATAAGAAGGGTATAGATGTTTCACAACAAAACCGTGGAATCAGAATTGCTGATGAACTCGATGTCACGAAGCGAGCAAACTTAACCCGGGTGACGCAAACCACGAAGTTGCTTGCTAAGTGGAAGAAGAGCCCTTGGTTCGGTTTTGGTTACGGCAGCTATGCGGATCATTATTTGCGCAGCGGTACTCAAACACCATATTTATATGAAATGCTGCTCCCGTCTTTACTTATGAACGTTGGGGTGCTGGGCTTACTTGTGTGGGCGGGCTTCTTTCTATTTGTCCTGTATGTATTGTATCGAAGTTACTCCAATAACCGAAGAAACACAGTAGCTATTGTATATTTGTTAATTAGTTTGTTCGTTGCAGCCCAATTCAACCCCTTTCTGTTCGGAACATCATCTATGAGTATCATGCTGTTTTGCTTTATCCAAATGCAGCACGTATCGAACGAAAGGATCTGAAGCAATACTGTCAGTGCGCGCCGGTTTCAATCGGCGCGTGTTGTTTTATATATTTGGTTAGGTTTTACAATAAGAACTGCCTCCAACCTTCATGAACGCATGGCGGTTTTTTAGTGTTTACTAGAAGAGAATGATAGTACGTATCAAGCGCTTACCACTTTAAGCAGAACGAGGAAAAAACTGAAATTTTTAAAAAAAAAAGAGGATTATTACCAAATATGTATAATTTGATAATAAATAGATTTTCTATTCTCGAAACGTGAAAGTTATCTCCTGGTAGACGTGCTGGCGCCGAGCTTTAAGAAGGACGAGGCTCTCTTCACGTAGTAGAAGGTCATGATACCCGCTGTATCAATGAGAATGTCGTACACGCGGCCATCGCGGTAGAAGTACAATTGCAAAATTTCGGTCAACACGGCGAATCCGGCAGCAATGCAAGCTGATACACGTCCGTTTCGGATCAGCTGATACAGCAGCGCTTCCATGATTAGGAATCCGGTAAAATGCCCAAATTTAATCACTATCCAATATTTATGGATAAGATTGATATCCGACCAGCTCCATAAGGCACCGTAATCGGGGCTAGGATTCCAGTCAAAGTGTATGTCATGGGTAAAATAAAGCTGCCGCAAGCTGTCCGTACAGGTAAGAATGGCTAGTAATACCGCCCATGCAATTGCAATTCCCCATTTCAACATAAAGGCACCTTCACTTTGCAAATAATACAAAATGTATCATATTTTCAAGCATCACAAAAGAGAAATTTTCAAAACTTCTGCTCGGGATAGAGCACATAGAAAGAGCTGCAGGCAAAAGACCCGCGAACGCGGGTCTTTTGTGCTGGAGCCGGGAAGAAGTCGGACAAAAGTCCGAATTTTCAAATAGAGAAGGATTAGGCAAGCGTAGGATGAATTGTTAATACGAGAACGTATGGAAAGGTGAGTGGCATGCAGAAGACGAAAATCGGCATCATCGGATGCGGCGTAATCAGCAGCATTTATCTAGAGAACGGTACGAAGACGTTTGGCATGCTTGAAGTCGCGGCTGTCGCGGATCTGATTCCGGACATGGCGAGGCAGCGGGCAGCGGAATACGGCATTCCTAAGGCTTGCACGGTCGAGGAATTATTGGCCGATCCCGAAATTGAGATCGTCGTGAATTTAACGGCGCCTCAAGCGCACACGGAAGTGAATCTGCAGATTCTGAACGCAGAAAAGCATGTCTACGCCGAGAAGCCGTTCGCGCTCAGCCGTGAGGATGCGGACCGCGTACTGGCTTTGGCTGAGCAGAAAGGGCTTCGTGTCGGTGTCGCGCCGGATACCTTCTTGGGGGCTGGCCTGCAAACCAGCCGGAAAATCATCGATGACGGCTGGATTGGAACGCCCTATGCCGCAAGCGGCTTGATCCTTATGGGAAACGCTTACGATGCGATGCATCCGAACTTCCATCACTATCTGCAGCTCGGATGGGATCCGCTGCTTGATATGACGCCTTATTACTTAACCGCTTTCATTCATCTGCTCGGACCGGTGAGCAGCGTTAGCGGCTCGGCCGGACAAGTAAAAAGCGAGCACACGGTAACAAATCCGCGCTCGCCGCGTTTCGGGGAAACCGTTCCGATCGGCGCGCCAATGCATGTGACGGCCATGCTTGAGTTCGAGAATGGCGTCACCGCGAGCCTGCAAGCGGCCAAAGAGAGCTTCGGTTACACGCCGCGTCTCGAAATCTACGGAACGGAAGGCATTTTGCATGTGCCGGATCCGAATATGTTCGACGGCGCGCCTAGGATACAGCAGCGGAACGGAGAGACGCATACCTTCCCGTATTCGCATGATTTTGCGCAGAACAGCAGAGGAATCGGCATTGCCGATATGGCCCATGCCATTCGTTCCGGCAGACAGCACCGCGCAAGCGGCGGGCTGGCCAGACATGTATTAGATATCCAAATGGGCATTCTGGATTCCTCCAAGGAGCAGCGCCGCATAGCCGTCGAAGCCCGCTGCGAGCAACCCGCCGCCTTGCCGCTGGGACTGAAGTACGGGATGTTGGATTAAGTTCACCGTCGGATGACGGGGAATAAAGCATTCAGCCGCTCCCGTGTATCCCCACCCCACTATACGAAATGAGAAAGGTTGCGAGAACTATGAAATTTCCGATCGCACTACAGCCTTATACCATTCGAGAAGAATTGAAACAAGATTTCCTCGGCAGCTTCACGAAAGTGGCCGAGATCGGCTATCAAGCCGTCGAAGCGGGACCGCCTCCGGCGGGCATTACCGTGGCCGAGATGAAGGCGCATTTTGACCGGATAGGACTCGGGGTCATTGGGTGCCATGCGGGGCTTGATCAATTGACAAATGATTTGGATGCGCTGCTCGATTACTTGGACGTATTCGGCGGACGCTATGTCGCGTTGTCCTACAATTTCGCCTCCAGAGAGGCTGTGCTCGAAGCGGCGGCAGCCTTCAATAAAGTAGGAGCGGCCTGCCGGGCGCGGGGCGTGCAGTTTCTGTATCATAATCATGATTGGGAATTTCAGAAGTTCGACGGCGAATACGCGCTGGATATTTTGCTCCAGGCTACCGACCCTGAGCTCGTTAAGCTGGAGCTTGACGTCTACTGGGCCAAGAAGGGCGGGGAAGATCCAGCCGCCTATATGCGCAAGCTGAAGGGACGTTGCCCGCTCTTGCATGTGAAAGACATGGAGCCGGGAGAAGAACGCTTCTTCGCGGAGGTCGGCGAAGGAATTCTGGATTTCGCGGACATCCTTGCGGCTGCCGAAGAAATCGGAACGGAGTGGCTCGTGGTGGAGCAGGATGCCTGCCGCCGTTCGCCGTTTGAGAGCATCGCCATCAGCTTCAACAACCTGAGCGGGATGGGGGTTACAGCAAAATGAGCGATCCGGTCAGAGTCGGTTTAATCGGCTATGGATTTGCCGGTAGCGTCTTCCACGCACCGGTTATTACTTCCGTACCAGGCATGGAGCTGACCAAAGTCGTGGAGCGCAGCGGCAACCGATCGCAGGCGCGTTACCCTGGTGTGGAGGTACTTCGCGACGTGAGGGAGCTGTACGCCGACGACTCGGTCGATCTGGTCGTCGTGACGACGCCGAGCACGGACCACTTCGACTTCGTGAAGGATGCCCTGCTTGCAGGCAAGCATGTCGTCGTCGAGAAGCCGTTCACGCCGACTGCGGAGGAAGCGGAGGAGCTGATCGCTTTGGCCAAAGACAAAGGCAAGGTGCTGAGCGTCTTCCATAACCGCCGGTTTGACGGGGACTTCCTGACGATGCAAGAGGTGCTCCGCCTAGGGCTGCTCGGTCAAATCATGGAATGCGAGTTCCGTTGGGACGGCTTCGATCCCGTGATGCGCTCGACCAATTGGAGGGAAGGCCATTTGCCCGGCACGGGCGTCTTTTACGATCTTGGCGTCCATCTGATGGATCAGGCGCTCACGCTGTTCGGCATACCGGACTCGATTTGCGGCGATGTCCGCATTCAGCGCGAGAACGCGGAGGCACATGATTATTTCGACGTCTCGCTGCTTTACGATAATGGGCCGAAGATCCGGCTCAAATCGTCTAAGTTCGTGCGAGAACCGTTTCCGCGCTATGTGGTGTACGGCTCGGATGGGACATATACCAAGTATGGAATCGACCCGCAGGAAGCGGCGCTAATCGCCGGCGCGCAGCCCTCGAAGACGCGTAGCTGGGGCAAGGAGCCCCGGGAGCTGTGGGGCAAAATCAACACGTCCATCGGCGGACTGCATGTGGAGGGTGTCGTCGAGACGACCGCGGGCTCGTATATGGACTACTACCGGAACGTAATGGAGCATATCAAGGGGCAGGCCGAGCTGGAGGTCAAACCGGAGCAAGCCGCGCTGGCCATCAGGTTGATCGAGCTTGCGCTGCAAAGCAGCAAGGAAGGAAGAACGCTGCCGGTTCAGATTCCTGCGGCGGCTTCGGTGAACGGATAGATTCCAGGGAGGAGTGATAAGCATTGTTTCCATTCAAAACAGCATTAAATGCGTCGACCCTGTTTCCCTTTCGGCTAAATGTGCTGGAGCAGGTGGAGGCTGCGGCCAAGGCGGGCTATGAAGGCATCGAGCTGTGGGTGAAGGATATCGAGGCGTATCTTGCGGACGGAGGAACGGCCGAGGCGTTAACGGAATGCTTGACGCGTACAGGCATCGTGCTGGCAAATGCCATTGCCTTCTTCAAATGGGCGGACGAGGACGAGGCCGTGCGGGAAGATGCCTTCGCCCAAGCGGAGCGGGAGATGCGCATGCTTGCAGCCCTTGGCTGCTGCGGCGTAGCGGCGCCGCCGTTTGGCAGCGTCGAGCACGTCACGCTTAGCGATATGGCACGGCATTACGCCCGACTTGCGGCGCTTGGACGGGGCATCGGCATCGAAGTGTATTTGGAATTCTGGGGCCGGGCCAGCAAGCTGTCGCGGCTGGATGAAGCGATTGCGGTACAGCAGGAAAGCGGCGTCGAAGGCGCGAAGCTGCTTCTCGATCCCTTTCATATGTATACCGGAGGCAGCAGTATTGACGACCTGAAGCGCGTGAATGGCAGCGGCATCGGTATTTTTCATGTGAACGATTACCCTGCGGATCCGCCGCGCGCGACCATTACCGATGCGGACCGGGTGTTCCCGGGCGAAGGCGTTGCGCCGACGGCGGCGATTGCGCGGCAGCTGTATGATTCGGGCTACCGGGGCTTCCTGTCGCTGGAGCTGTTCATCGACGATTTCGGCGGTATGACTGCGGACGAAGTGGCTGCAAAGGGGCTAGCTGCGCTAAAGAGCGCTTATGAGGTCGAAGGTTAAATCTTATATAGACAAAGCAAAACCGGGACGCTGCGTCGTCCCGGTTTTGCTTTGTTTGAAGCGGTGCCGGCTGCGGCGGCGTACGCGTCCAAGCCGGCGTTAACCTTCTGCACGCACCTTCGGGTTAGCCGGTGAGTATTGAACGGGACTCCATGTCAGCGGCATGGCGTTTCTCATTAGCCGCCCCCGTTCCAGATGGAATCGGACGATACGTTCCGTGCCGAGGAGATCATGCGGGCTTCCCTCGACGTCCCATTCGATCTCGACCGTACCTGTCAGCTGCAGCAGGCTGCCTGAATCGAAATCGATAAAGAGGAGCCCCGCTTGCGGGTACTCGTTCAAGTTGCCAAGCGTGTTGAACATAGCGTTGCCCCTATAGTCGGGGAACGCGAGCGTTTCGTTGTCCTCGGCGACGACGAACCCGGGCATGCCGCCCCGGTGGGACACATCCGCCCCGGATTCCGGATGATGGCTGGCGATGAAGAATGTATCCGCCCTGCTTATGAGCGACAGCGCTTCTTTCGTCAGTGTCATGAACCCAGCAGTGGAAGACTCCGCCTGGATGCCTTCGCGCAGTGTCCATTCCCGCGCCTGAATGTATTTAGGGCAATTGCCGTAAACCTGATCGGTCTGCAGCGTGAATGACGCTGGGCCGACGGCTGAAATCATCCCGTTCGTGCGCATCCGGCGTCTGGTCGCGAAATCCATCGCAATCGTCGCGACGGGATTGCCCGCGAATAGACAGCGAAGGAGCGGGTCCCCGTCAGCAGGCAGGCTGCCGACGATAACGGTGCGCGGGTCTGACGCCCGTACGAAACCGGGCACGCCGAACACGGCCGAAGCCCACATCGTGCCATCTTCCTCGGCTGCGCCGAGGAAGAGGAACGGCTGTGAGGATAGAAAATCCATTGCGACGTCCGGCATCTCGCGATAGACCCCCTTGTTTCGTTCTGCGATAAGTCTGACGCCTGCCCGCTCCTGCACCTCTATTTCGCCGGGATGATAGCTCATCAGAAGAAGCCGCAGGCGGAGCCGTTCGCGCTGGAATGGTCGTGTCCGCTGACGCCCTGCGCCGTGTAGATCTCCACGCGGATACCGTCCGGATCCTCGAAGAAAATACCGCCGGAATCGCCGCCTTCTCTGTGCACGACCAAGCCTTCGTAAATAAACGAAGCCCCGTAGGCTTTCAGCTTCTCTTCATACGATTTAACAGCCTCGGCGGAATCCGCTTCGAATGCCAAATGATGAAGGCCGGGCGTACGCTTTGAGAACGTGCCTTCGCTCTGCTCCCACAACGTAACCGTATTCTTCGTGTCATCGCCAAGATAGGCGAATCGCTTCCCCGGTTCCTCGGACAGTGTGCGCAGCTTGAGACCAAGTACCTCAGTGTAGAAAGTAATGGAGCGGTTTAGATCCGAAACATTCAAGCCAATGTGGCCAATTTGCATAACCTTCGTCCCCTAACAATCAAAAGTTTATTACAGGTATTATAATACCCAGTCATTTGTAACTTGTAAACAGTTATTTAGCCTATTATAATTTTGGGGAAAAGGAACAATTCGACATCCAAGGTTTTACAAATTATTCATCCTTTGTTTACGTAGGATTAATACTGCTTCCCTATACTTGGACATATGAGAGATCGTATCCATAAACGGGGAGAGATGATGAAATGAAGTCAGGTTCCAAGAAGAAGTGGATCGCGGCGGCGGCGCTTGTATCCGTCGTTGCCTGCAGCACGCAAATCGCGAATGCGGCCGAAGCCGCGCTGAAAGCGATCGTCGTTCATGCCAAGCTGATCGCGGACGACAAAGAAGTGAAGCTCGATAAGGATGCCGTTGTCATTAACGGAAGCCTCTATGTACCTGTGAAAGCGATGGGCGATGCGCTTGGCCAACAGGCATCTTGGGACAATACGACAAAAACGCTGACGCTGAAAGCTTACCCGTTTGTAAAAGCAAAATATACATGGAACAATGCGCCAAGCTTGGGCAGCAATATTAAAGAAGGCGGCTTCTCCGGCCTGCTGCATATGCCCGGCGACCCGGACAACGTATTCTATACGCTGGCAGACCGCGGTCCGAACGGACAAATTACAATCGATAAATCGGTCAACCGCACATTCCCGGTGCAAAGCTATGAGCCGCGTTTCTACAAAATCGAGCTTGTCGGCGACCAAGTGAACGTTCTCGCGACGACGAAGCTGACGCTGCCTGCAGGCAAGACAGGCCTCGTATCGAAGAATCAGTACCTGACGGGCCTAAGCAACATCGCTGCGGATGAGAAGTCCTATGATAACACGGGCAAAACCTTGCTGCCGCTCGATCCGGACGGTCTCGATCTGGAAGGCATCACATACAGCCCATCCGATGATACGTTCTGGCTCTCGGATGAATACCGCCCTTCGCTTATTCATATCAAACGCGACGGAACAGAAATTGCCCGTTATGTACCATTTGGCGACAAAGCGCTGCTGAAGGATGCACAAACGCCGATTATCGAAGCCATTCCGGCGATCTATGCGAAGCGCATCGCGAACCGCGGCTTTGAAGGCGTAACGATCAGCCCAGACGGCAAGTTCCTGTATGCTTCCATCCAAAGCCCGATGGCCGTGCCGGATCAAGCGACAGGCGAAGCGTCCCGCAACCTGCGTATTCTGAAGATGGACCTCAAGGCGCAGCAAATCGTCGGGGAGTATGTCTACGTAGCTGAGGATGCCAAGTCGTTCGTCAAAGTCAATCAGAAGGATGTCGTCATCTCCGACCTGTCGGCGATTTCGAGCGACGTGCTGCTGGTGGACGAGCGAGACAAGAACGAAGGAGCAGCCGCGCAAATCAAACGCGTATACAAGATCGACCTGTCCAAAGCAACGAACATTCTTGGCAAAGACATCAGCAATACGGTTGAAGGCGCAACGGCGGATCAATTCAAAGCGGCAAATATTACGACAGCTCCGAAGGAATTAGTTGTGGATTTGACGAAGCTCGGCTACCCGTTCGAGAAGTTCGAGGGTCTGACGGTCGTGAACAAGAATCGCATCGCGATTGCGAACGACAACGACTTCGGCGTAACGGAGTACGATGCGAACGGCGTGCTGAAGATCGTCGATAAGCCAACCCAAGTGTGGGAAATCGAAGTTAAAGATTTGTGGTAAGCGGCAGGTAACAGAAAAGGCAGGTTCCAGAATCATGCGAATGATTCCGGAACCTGCCTTTATTTTGCGAAGACGGCGGTATATGAATTCGGTTTGAACCAGTTGGCGCCTGTGCCGTGGAATCTTACAATTTCTTCACGCCCTGAAAACACCTCCCTAACAAGGCATGCTTATCCTACTAGGGAAGCTGGAAGGAAGAGGTGGTTGTCATGAATACGACGGATGCGGGAATCGCGCTGCGTTCCGGCAGACGCATGCGGAGCAGGAGACGCAGTTTGCCTGCTGCTTGGAAGGAAACGGGCGTCGGCTATCTGTTTATGCTGCCTTCGCTGCTGCTGTTCGCGGTGTTTTTATTTTATCCGCTGCTGAAATCGGTCTACTTAAGCTTCTTCTTAACCGATCCGCGCGGCAGAGTCGCCGAGTTTGTTGGACTGGACAATTACACGGGGCTGTTTGGTTCCCCCGACTTCTGGAACAGCATCAGCATCACGCTGAAATTCACCGCCTTCACCGTACCGGCCGGCTTGCTTGCCGCGCTGGCGCTTGCCGCCTTGACGCATGTCAAAACTCGCGGCATGCGGCTGTTCCAATTCATCTTCTCCCTGCCGGTTGCGTTGTCCGTCAGTACGGCTTCCGTCATTTGGTCGATGCTGTATCATCCGACGACAGGGACGCTGAACTACTTCTTATCCGCGCTCGGCCTGCCGCCCGTCCAATGGCTGACAGATCCGTCTTGGGCACTTGTTTCGGTGTCCATCATGACGGTTTGGATGAATTCAGGCTTCACGTACATCGTGCTGCTGAGCGGCCTTCAGAGCATTGGCGACGATATCTTCGACAGTGCGCGCATGGACGGCTCCGGTCCGATCCGAACCTTCATTCAAATCATCATTCCGCTGCTGTCTCCGACACTCTTCTTCTTATCCGTCGTTTCGATCATGAATGCCTTCCAGTCGTTCGGACAAATCCATATTTTGACCAAAGGGGGCCCGGCGGGTTCCACCGACGTATTCGTCTATTCCATCTATCAGGAAGCGTTCGTCAACTATCAGTTCGGCACGGGCAGCGCGCTGTCGCTGGTGCTGTTTGCCTTCATCATGCTGCTGACCTTCCTGCAGTTCCGATTCGCGGAGAGGAAGGTGCATTACCATTGAGAACGTCTAGGGTGGTTCAACGCTCGCTGCAGTATCTGCTGCTTGCAGCCGCTGCTGCGGCCGTGCTTTATCCCGTCATCTACACATTCCTCGCAGCATTCATGACGCCGGATGAATCCAATCAGTATCCGCCGAAGATGGTTCCATCGCATCTCTACCTCGGCAGTCTGCGGGAAGTGCTGGAGCTCGTGCCGCTGCAATCTTTTCTGCTGAACAGCTTCTTCATCTCGACCCTCGTCATGCTCGGGCAGCTGATTACGGCAAGCATGGCGGCCTATGCTTTCGTCTATGTGTCGTTTCGGGGCAAAGCCTTCTGGTTCGCGGTCTTCATCTCCTCGATGATGATTCCGTGGGAGGTCACGATGATTCCGAACTACCTGACCGTCAAAACATGGGGCTGGCTCGATTCCTATCAAGGTTTGACCGTCCCGTTCTTGGCCTCGGCCTTCGGCGTGTTCCTGCTGCGGCAGTTTTTCCTCCAGCTTCCGCGGGAGCTGTTCGAAGCGGCACGGATGGACGGCTGCGGACATGTGCGGCATTTCACGGTTATCGTTCTTCCGTTGTCCCGTCCTGCGCTCGCCTCACTTGCGGTCTACGCGTTCTTAAGCGCCTGGAATATGTATTTGTGGCCGCTGCTCATTACGAACAGCGATGCCATGCGTACGGTGCAGATCGGCATCAGCATGCTCCAGTTCCAAGAGGTTACCGTGTGGAATCTCGTGCTTGCGGGCGTTGCGCTCGTGATGCTTCCCTCTCTGCTCTTGCTCGTCGTAGGGCTGAAACAGCTGGTCCGCGGGCTAACCGCGGGCGCCGTCAAGGGCTGATCCGCTGCCGGCTTCGTTAGCGGCTGCCTGGTGCTCTTTTAACCTTCGTGGGCAGCGTCCTCGGACGTTCATCCAATAAAAAAACAAATAACGGGAGTGAGAAACGACAATGAAAGCAATGAAGCTTCGCGCGGGCTTGCCCCTCGCAACGGCGGGACTGATGGTGCTGCTGGCCGCATGCGGCAACAATACGGCCAATGAGGGAAACAAGGCAGGCGATAAGGGGAACGCAGCAGCGGTAACGACGGCAAACGCGAACACGGCGGCGACGGACACCAAAGCAAACGATACGGCGCAGACCGAGTCTGCGAAAGAGCCGGTTAAAGTGGTATGGTGGCATTCCATGAGCGGCGAGCTGGGCAAAGCGGTCACGCAGCTGGTATCGGATTTCAACGCGGCTCACCCCGATATTCAGGTGGAAGAAGTGTACCAAGGCGCCTACGACGACAGCTTGAATAAATTGAAAGCGTCGATGGACTCCAAGTCCGGTCCGTCGCTGATCCAGGTGTACGAGATCGGCTCCAAGTTCATGATCGACTCCAAAGCGATCACGCCGGTGCAGGATTTTATCGATGCCGACAGCTATGATGTTTCCAATCTGGAAGGAAACATTCTCGGTTACTATACGTTCGACAACAAGCTCTATTCGATGCCGTTCAATACATCCAACCCGATCCTCTATTACAACAAGGATATGTTCAAAGCGGCCGGCCTTGATCCCGAGAAGCCGCCGGCTACCTATGAGGAAGTGAAGAAGGCCGCTGAGGCGCTCACGAAGAACGGCAAATCCGGTGCTTCCTTCGCGATTTACGGTTGGTTCATGGAGCAGTTCTTCGCGAATCAAGGCGCGGAATACGACAATAACGGCAACGGCCGCACGGCGGCGGCGACGCAATCGCTCCTTAACAGCGATGCCGGCGTTAAAACCTTGACATGGTGGAAGGATCTCGTGGACAGCAAGGTCGCGCTTAATCTGGGCCGCAAAACCGACGATACGAAGAAGGCATTCCTGGCCGGCCAAATCGGCATGACGCTGGACTCGACCGCATCGCTTCGCGGCATCGTCGACGGGGCGAAAGGCAAATTCGAGGTCGGCACGGCATTCCTGCCGAAGCCGGACGGCGTGTCGGACGGCGGCGTTGTCGTCGGCGGCGCGAGCCTGTGGATCATGAACAACAAGTCGGCCGACGAGCAGAAGGCCGCTTGGGCATTCATCAAATATTTGGCCGAACCGGCGACGCAGGCGAAGTGGCACATCAACACCGGCTACTTCCCGATCACGAAGAAAGCCTACGACGAGCAGATCGTCAAGGACAACATGGCGAGCTATCCGCAGTTCAAGACCGCCGTTGACCAGCTGCATGCGACCAAGCTGAGTCCGGCGACGCAAGGGGCCGTGATGGGCGTGTTCCCGGAAGCACGCCAAATCGTGGAAGGCGCGATCGAGGAAGCCTTCAACGGACAGAAGGATACGAAGCAAGCACTCGACGATGCGGCTAAAGCGATCACGGAAAAAATCGAAACGTACAATAAGACGGTGAAATAAGTAATATAGGGCTACTCCACCCCGTATGCGTTCCTTAGCGCATACGGGATTTTGACGAGTTGAGGTGATTTGCGGCGAGGACGGGTCGCGAGACGGCATGAGTCTCCTATTTGCGAGAGCCGACAGGAGTTTATCTTGCGGTCGCGAATTGGATAGGGGTACCATTTATGAATCATCCCTGGGAGGAATCGCTCATGTGGCAGCCGGATGACTATTTGAAACAATTGTATGCGCGGACGAAACCATCCGCGGGCTTCGAAGCGCAGACGCCGGAGGAATGGCAGCTGTGGCGGGACGGGCTGCGGGAGCGTTTCGTAGAGCTGCTCGGCGGGTTTCCTGGCGGTCGAATGAAGGAGCCGCTTACGCCGGTTCGGCTGGAATCCGTCGACTGCGGCACGTATATCCGCGAGCGGATCAGCATGGAAACGTACGAGGGTCTCTTCATGCCGGTGTACGTCTTGATTCCGAAGGCGTACAAGCCGGAGCAAGGAGCAGTTATCGCCCTGCACGGGCATGGTTATGGCAGCCGGGACATCGTAGGCTTGCATCCGGACGGCACGGAGAAGAGCGGCTCGGATCGCGGCTACCAGAAGGACTTTGCCGTGGAGCTTGCTCAGCGCGGCTATCTTACCGTAGCCCCCGAGTTATTCGGCTTCGGTGACCGCAAGCTGGCCGAAGATGCCGAGCAGAGCAATTCCTGCCACCGGTTGTCTACGTTCCTGCTGGCTATGGGGCAGACGATGGCGGGCTATCGCGTCTTCGAAACGCTGCGATGCGTCGATTATTTGCTTGCGCGCGGCGACGTGGACGCGGAGCGGATTGGTGTCATGGGGATTTCGGGCGGCGGTCTTGTTGCCTCCTTTGCTGCAGCCATCGATGACCGCATCTCTGCTGCTGTCGTCAGTGGATTCACGAATACGTTTGAGGCCAGCATTTTATCCATCCCGCACTGCATCGACAATTTCGTACCGGGGCTCTCGCTGCTCGCCGAAATGCCGGACTTGCTGGGACTGATCGCGCCGAAGCCGCTGCTTATCGAAGCGGGATCGCAAGATCCTATTTTTCCGGAGAAAGCAACCATTGCGGCCTATGAAGGGATCAAGTCCGTATACGCATGCATCGGCAGCGAGTCGAGGCTGGCCTTCGACCATTTCGAGGGCGGACATGTGATTTCGGGCAAATTGGCTTATTCATGGTTTCAGGGGATGTGGATATCGAAGGAGGCTGTGTAATGAAAGCAATCAAGCTAAGACCGTTTGTGCCTTCCGGTGCGGACTACGCGCTCGCGGTGCGTTTCTTCGAGGCGCTCGGGTTTGAGAAAGGATACTCGGACAGCGCAATCAGCGTCTTCCGGATCGGAGAACAGGAGTTTTACCTGCAGAATTTCCACGATCAGGCGATGCAGGAGCAGTTCATGGTCGAGCTGGAAGTAGCGGATCTGGACGCATGGTGGACGCTCATCTCATCCATTCAGGAATCCGGCGATTTCGGAATCAGGGCGAAGGAACCGGTCGCCTATCCTTGGGGCAAACGAGAGGTGCATCTGATCGACCCGGCAGGCGTATGCTGGCATTTCTCGCAGACCGTTTCGGGATAGCGCTGTACGTGAGACACTCTGCGCGGCGTAAATCTCTGCTCGTCTCCAGGGGACCGTGACCTCTGTCCGCAATTGCCCTATAATGGAAGCATAGAAGCTTACTTTGGCGCAGAGAGGTTACGGACGAGATGGAGAATGAAGCAATACGGGAAGATCAGCTCGTGGAAGCAGCAATGATAGAGAAGGAACGCACGGACAAGAAAACGCTCATGCTCCTGTGCATCAGCGGCGGCGCGGCGCTTCTGCTTATGGTGGCCTCGGCGCTGTTCCTGCTTACGACGCCGTTCGGCGGGGGACAGCCGAAGGATGAGGAGGTCGATATGCCGCATGCATATACTTATGGCGATGCTGCAGCCTCGAACGGCATGGAGCTTCATTACTTGCTGACCCGTCCGAGCAACGTCAGTCTGGCATCGATACATACGAATGTTGCCGCAGGACCTTATTACGGCGTGAACGGCGGCTTCTTCTACGAGGAAGGGCTGCTTAGTATAGCGGAGGTCAACGGGAAGCCGGTCAATGCAGCGCCGGGCGTCTACGGGGCGGGCGACCACAATGCGAAATACACGAGGGGGACACTCGTATGGGACGGCGCGGCGGACAAGCTCAGCGTGCAGACGGTCGGGCAGGCTGATGAGCTGAAGGTAGCGGACCGCGCGCACTTCTGGGCGCAGGGCGGCATCAGCATGAGCCTTGACCGAGACGATCTCTGGCAGCAGCGGGTCACTGAAGAGCATGCGCCAAATGCCGATGACAGCCGGCTTCGCAGCGGTGCCGTCTACGATGCCGACGGCAGCCTGTATTTAATCGTCAGCACGACGAAAGGAACGCTGGCGGAGTTCCGTTCGGCGGTAAAGGAGAAGATCGGAGCGGGCAGGCTCGTGAACGGTATTTTCCTCGACGGCGACGGTTCTTCCCAGCTGCGCAGCCGGGAGGTTCGGCTGAGCGGTGACGGCCGGCCGGTCGTGCAGATGATGCGGCTGCTGGAATAAGCGGGAACACCCGTAATGCCCGGTCTTATGGAATGACAAACAAGCAGCCTTCATTCGCGAAGGCTGCTTGTTTGTCTGTCGATAACAATTGCCGATTCCTGCGCCGCGGCCGCTTACTTCTTCGGCTGCTTCAGCGCGCGCTGTTTCTTGATGCCGCTTGCCATCATCGCGATGCCGATGATGAGCAGGGCGATGCCAAGGATGTAGTTGACGAACAAGATGTCGATAATGCCGTAACCGATAAAGAAGATGCTGACGATTTGCAGCAAACGGGGACTCATAGCTTCATGCACCTCACCTTATCGCGTAGTTTATTGCAAGAATTATAGCGTAACCTGCCGAAAATAACTAGTATTCGCGGTGCACAGCAGGCGGGGGATCATGTAATTATCAGCTGGAGAATGATGCCTACAACCGGTTCATCCTGCGGAACAGCAAGGGCGTCGTGCCTGTCAGCTTCTTGAAGATGCGGTCAAAATGCCCCGTGCTCTCGAAGCCCGTCCGCTCCGCGATTAGGATAATTTTCAGATCCGTGGAGCGAAGAAGCCGCTGCGCTTCGCGGACCCGGGTCAGGTGAACATATTCGATAAGCGTAAACCCGGTGACGGTTCTGAACGAACGGCTTAAATAGTACGGACTGACGAAGAATCGTTTGGCGATATCCGGCAGCGACAGGCGCGTCTCGTAATGATCGCCGATGAACTGCATGACCTCGGCTATTTTCCGATGCAGCGGGCTGTGCGGATCCTGCGATTCCTGCTGCTCCTGCACGGGCAATCGCGCGGCGAAGAGCAGCAGCTCCGTAAGGAGTACGCGCAGGTAGGTCTCGAAGCCGGGACGCCGATGGGCGGCCTCCGCGATCATTTTGCCAAGCAGCTGCTCCATGAATACCTGTTCCTGCGAATGAAGCTTGAGCAGGCAGGTCTGGCGTTCGAACGGTTTCAGCAGCAGCGGATCATGAAGGGGGTGGCCCGTGCCGAGATAGGCGTCGCTGAAATTGATGACGATGCGTTCATGCTCCGGCGGTCCGAGATCCGACGCATTGTGGACGACCTGCTTGTTCACGAGCACGAGAGCGCCTGCGGTCAGCCGTACCGTGCGCCCATCGATAAAATGGACGCGTTCCCCCGAGACTAAATAATAGATTTCATACGTGCCATGATAATGGTTCGTGCGGCCGAAGGGCTTCGTCCGGTGGACCCGCTGAATATAGAAATCGCCTTCCTCGTCGCCATAAGTAATGGGCATGTCCGGTATGAGCTTCATGTGGTCCTCCGATCTGCTGCGAGCGGGATCACCACATTGCGGCAGCAGCGTTCTAATCCTCTTAGTGTAGCGCAAAATAAGCGAATCAAGAAGCGCTTATGGCAAGATACAGCAAGATAACCTGCAGATTTTGCGGTATGCTGATAAGGAAGAATTCGGATAAAGGAAGGTGTTCGCGCACGATGAAAGCGTTCATGGGCAAAAACTTTCTGCTTCAAAACGAGACAGCCAAGCGGCTTTACCACGACTATGCGGCAGGCATGCCGATTATTGACTATCACTGCCATCTAAGCCAGCAAGATATTTACGAGAACCGGACCTACAACAATCTTACGGAGGTATGGCTGTACGGCGACCATTACAAATGGCGGGCCATGCGCGCGAACGGCGTCGAGGAGAAATACATAACGGGCGGCGAAGGCGTCGGGGATTATGAGCGTTTCCTGGCTTTTGCCCGCACCGTGCCGATGACGCTCGGCAATCCGCTCTATCATTGGTCGCATCTGGAGCTGCGGCGGTTGTTCGGCATCGAGGAACTCATTAATGAAGCGAACGCGCCGGTTATCTGGGCCAAAGCGAATGCCAAGCTCCAGGGCGGCGGCTATGCTGTGCGGGACTTCATCCGGAATGCCGGCGTCGAAGTCGTGTGCACGACCGACGACCCCGCGGATTCGCTGGAGCATCATGCGCTGCTTGCGCAGGAACCGGATCTTGGCTTTCGCGTACTGCCGTCTTTCCGACCGGACAAGGCGCTGGAAATCAACCGTCCGACGTTCCTCGAATACCTTGGGAAGCTTGGCGAGTCGGCGCAGCTGGAGCTTAATAGCTACGATGATCTGCTGCATGCGCTTGAAGCGCGGGCGAGATTCTTCCATGCCGTCGGCGGGCGCGTATCCGATCATGCGCTCGACTACGTGCCGTGGGCGGAGACGACACGCGAGGAAGCGGCAAGCATCTTCGCGAAGGCGCTGGAGGGCGGCGGTGTGACGCTGGAGGAAGAACGCAAGTACAAGACCTATACGCTGCTCTTCCTGGGACGGCTGTATGCGGAATTGGGCTGGTCGATGCAATATCATATCAACGCGCACCGCAGCAACAATACCCGCCGGTTCGCCGAGCTCGGTCCCGATACGGGCTTCGACTCCATCGGCGACAGCCCGGTCGCCGTCCCGCTTGTTCGGCTGCTGGATCGGCTCGATCAAGACGACCAGCTGCCGCGCACGATCGTCTATTCGCTCAACCAGACCGACAACAACGTGCTCGCAGCGCTCATCGGCAGTTTCCAAGGCGGCGGCATTCCGGGCAAAATTCAGCTCGGCGCGGCTTGGTGGTTCAACGATACGAAGGACGGCATGCTGGAGCAGCTGAAGGCGCTCGGCAACATGGGCCTGCTTGGCCGTTTCATCGGTATGCTGACGGACTCCCGCAGCTTCCTCTCGTATACGCGGCATGAATATTTCCGCCGGATTTTCTGCAGCCTGCTCGGCGAGTGGGTGGAGAACGGCGAAGCGCCGGACGATGCGGAGCTGCTCCGCGAATTGGTGCAGGGCGTCAGCTACGGTAACGCGAAGGCGTATTTCAGATTTGAGGAGTAGTTCGGAGCTGCCGCTGCCATCATGTGATGGGGCGGCAGTTTTTTTGTGCGCTGCACTTGCCCAAATTATGGTATGATACCGAACGTGAAATCATCCGAAGGAGGGGATCTACTTGAAAATCGGCATCGTCGGCGACTATCATCCGGGCTATCCGTCGCAGCAAGCAACGCAGGAGGCGCTGGAGCATTCCGCGCGCAAATTGGACGCTGATCTCGATTACGCATGGCTGCCGACGACTGAGATACCGGAGCACCCGGCGTCTGCCGCGGCGGCGTACGACGGTTTCTGGATTGCTCCTGGTAGCCCGGAATCGCCGGAGGGCGTCATGCGAATGATCCGGTACGCGCGAGAGAACGGGGTACCCCTGCTCGGAACATGCGGCGGCTTTCAGCAGATGATCCTGGAGTACGCTCGGCATGAACTGCTGCTCGCGGATGCACGTCACGAAGAGCTGGATCCGGCTGCCGACGTGCCGCTGATCAGCAAGCTGGCCTGCTCCTTGGTCGGCCAGGAAGGCGAGATCGTCATGGCGCCTTCGTCGCGAATCGCGGCCATCTTTGGAATCCTTCGAACAGTAGAGCCGTTCCGATGCAATTACGGGCTTAACCCGGCCTATCAAGCGCTGATCGAAGCGTCGGATTTACGGATCGCCGGCACCGACGCACAAGGAAATCCGAGGGTCGTCGAGCTGCCCGGGCATCCGTTCTATATCGGTACGCTGTTCGTGCCGCAATTGCGCTCGACGCCGGAGCAGCCGCATGGCTTGGTGGATGCATTCGTGGCGAGTGCTGGCAGGCAGCGGGGTTTTGCGCGAGAATATGAAATTTCAGGGTAAAGGGAGAGGAAACAATTGAAGACAGCTAAGAAATGGCTGGTCGGCCTGCTGGCATTTGGAGCGGTTAATCTATTGGGGGTATCCGTTTCGGCGAAAGGAGATGCGCAGCGTTTTGTCATGGGAACTTTCTCGGTTCCCGATCTGCTCGATCCTTCTGAAGCGGCTGACAGCACCTCGATTTCCGTCATGAATGGACTTTACGAGGGTTTAGTCCGCATGAATGAATCTGGACAGGTCGTGCCGGGCATGGCGAAGTCGTGGAAGGTATCGAGCGACGGGACAACCTATACCTTCGTGCTTCGATCGAATGCGAGATGGAGCAACAAGCAGCCGGTAAAGGCATCGGATTTTGAATATGCATGGAAAAACAGCCTCGCGCCGTCAGCGAGCAAAGGTTTGGACTACGACCTCTTCGTGATCGCGAACGCAGAGGCCTATCACGCGGGCAAAGTGAAAGACGCGGCTAAGGTTGGCGTGAAGGCACTCAACGACTACACGCTGCAAGTGAAGCTGAAGGAGCCTGCCGCTTATTTCCCGCGCATGCTTACGCTGCCGATTTTCGATCCGATCTACGCGCCGACTGCGAAAGCGAACGCACACTGGGCGGAAAAGCTCGAAACGATGGTCACAAACGGTCCATTCAAGCTGAAAGCGTGGAATGGTCAAGGGATTTTACTTGCTAAAAATAACGATTATTACGATGCGGGCAGCATTCGTTTTTCGGAGGTGCAGTTTCTGCCGAGTGCAGGCCTATCGCTGGAAAGCCGTTATCTGAAGGGACAAACGGACTGGATCAACGGATCGGCGTGGAACGTATCTAATGCATCCGATATGCAGATCTTGGAGAAGGACAGCTATCACTTGCCTTCCCGTTCGACGTATTACTATCAAGTGAATATGAAGAAGAAGCCGTTTACGAACGTCAACATCCGTAAAGCGCTGGCCATGGCGATCAGCCGCAAGGATCTCGGACACGGAAAGCCTGCCACGGGATTCATCCCTTACGGATTGCCGGGTGCCAAGAAGGATTATCGCGACGAGGTAGCCGATGGTTATTTTGCCGAAGATCGCGAAGCAGCCAAGAAGTTATTGGCGAAAGGCCTTCAGGAAGAAGGATTGAAGAAGCTCCCAGAGATAACAATCATCTCGATTGCAGGGGTGCACGAGGAGATTGGACAGCGAATTATCGAGCAATGGAAGACGAATTTAGGTATTCAAGCTAAGATCGAAGTCCAGGAATGGGGAGTGCTTCTTAAGAATCGCGAGCACCTCAACTTTGATATCGCGAGAGCGGGATGGGGAGCAGACTATGCGGATCCGGCAACGTTCTTGGAATACTTCGCTTCTTGGAGCCCGAATAATGATTCCGGCTGGAAAAGTATTGCATATGATGCAATCCTCAAACAAGCGAAGAAGACCAATGACATCGCGGCTAGAACGAAGCTCTATGCGAAGGCAGAGAAGCTGTTGATGGACAATATGGTTATTATTCCGCTTTATTACTACGTGACTGATATCATTCATAAGACGAATCTGAAACACGTCTACTTGGACAACTTCGACAGCGTTTCGTTTACAAGAGGATATTTTGAATAAAAGCTTAAAGCCCGGCGGATTCCGCCGGGCTTTGCTATGTCGCTCGATATAGGTTCATGGCGGGAGGAATCGCTTATTGCCGCGCCGTAAGCCTCTTCCATTCCAACTGCATCTGGCTTTCGTCCAAATCGATGCCGATCATGACGAAATACGGCTCGCCGTCATAGCTGCTCGGCGACCATTCCAGCCGTTTGCCGGCCAGCTGGAAGAGCGCCATGCTGCCGTCCCGGCCATAGGGCATATAGCCTTTGGCCCGAAGACACACGCTGCCTCTGCTGCCGATGAAGGCTTCGAACTGCTTGCGGGAGATGCCTGCGGCATCCGCACCGGGATAGATGGCGGCCGTGCGAATGCGGGAGTAGGAGTTCGAAGAAGCGGCTGGCCTGGCGTGCGAAACGGCACTTGCGTCAGCGACGGCACGGACTGCTTCGCTGCTTCCCGCGGACTGCGAGGCGCTGCCGCGCGCTGCCGGCGAAGCCTGCACTGCCGCCGCGCGGGTGTTTGCAGCACTATGCGCAGCCGCGGGTCGTACGGCTGCTGCCGCCGGCCGGGCGCCCGAGATGACGGGCTGCCGCCGCACCGCGGAAGGCGCAATGCCGCCGAGCACGATGGCGGCATCCACCTCGCAGCGGATCGCGCTGACGAATGCGGCGGCTGCGTTACGATCGCGGACGAGTGCCTTGATTTTGTCCGCGGTGCGATTGGACACGAGATCGAACTTGTTCGCGATGATAATATCGGCGGCTTCCAGCTGCCGCCGAAGCGTGCGAATCAGCTCCCGATCCGAGGAGAAGATGCTGTTATAATCCAGCGCATGCTCCGCATCCAGCACGGTTACGATCCGGTGCAGCGCCACTTTGCCGATGATGGACGGCTCCGTCATGGCTTCCACGATTTCCTCCGGATTCGCCACGCCGGTCAGCTCCATGACGATGACATCCGGCTGCATCAGGGCAAGCCGTTCGATGCACTGCGCGAGCTCGCTTTTCTTGCTGCAGCAGAGGCAGCCTTCCGTAATGCGTTCCATCGTTTGATAGGCGGATTCGCTGCTCACCTGCGTGCCGTCGACGTCGACGGCGCCGATCTCGTTCATCAGCACGGATGCGCGGAGTCCGCTCGATTTGGCCTGCTGCAGCAGCTTCAGCAGCAGCGTGGTTTTGCCGCTGCCCAGAAAGCCGCTTAATACGATCACCGGTATTGCGCGTTGCTCCATGATTGGACACGCCCTCCTTCCAAGCTTCACATTCATGAAGAATATGCGTCTCGCTTCGGAAATAACACCACTTCCTGCGCGGCTGTTAAAATCGTAATCTTAACGGTATAATGGTTCCAACTTACGCTGGAGAGGAAGAGGCAGATGATACAAGCTGACGTGAAGGGGAACGAATCTAATCAGGAGCCAGGCGAGCAGAAGGCGGTTCCGGTCCATCTGCTGTCCGGTTTCTTGGGAAGCGGCAAAACAACACTTCTAAACCATGTTGTCGATTACTATAAAGCACAGGATCTGAAAGTCGCGATTCTGATGAACGAGCTGGGCGATGTCAATTTGGACGGTCAATTCGTGGACGGCGACGTACCGATGGCCGAAATGCTGGGCGGCTGCATCTGCTGCACGATTCGCGGCGATCTCAGCATCGAGCTGAAGGAGCTCATTGAGGAACACCGCCCGGATGTGGTGCTGATCGAATCCACAGGCGCGGCAAACCCGATGGAAATTCTCGACGCGATTACCGAAGCCGCGCTTCTCATGCGCATCGATTTGCGAACGATCGCGACCGTTGTCGACGGCCCGGAGCTGCTGGAGCGGAGCAAACGCGGCGGACGTACGTTCAAGCTGATGCAGGATCAGATCCGCTGCGCGACGGACCTTGTGGTGAACAAGGCAGACAAGCTTGCGCCGGAAGAGCTCGTCGAGGTGCAGCAGCTCGTGCGTGAACTGAATGCGTTCGCGCCGCTCACGGTGACGGTGCGCTGCATGATCGATATGTCCGCCTTCGATTTGGCGGCGGAGCTCCCGCCTCGAACGGATGCGGGAGCCGGCACGGTGGGTTTGAACGAAGGCCGCCATATTTGCGGTGCTAACTGCAGCCACGACCATGCGCATGAGGAGGATCACGCCAACCGTCATGACCACAATCATTCCGGCGGCGATGAGGTTTACAGCTCGCATGCGCATGTCATGACGCTTACGCATTATTTTGCCGGCGCGGTCAACAGTCATGCGTTCGAGGAGCTGCTGAACGGACTCCCGCAGAACGTGTATCGCGCGAAGGGCATTGTGACGTTCACCGACACGAACAGCCGTTTTCTGTTTCAGTTCGCCTACCGTGAGACGGAGTTCATTCGCATCACGCCGCAGGGAAACGTGAACGACGTGGCGGTGTTTATTGGGGAGCATTTCAACAAGCAATCGCTGCTCGCCGACTTGGCGAAGCTCGAAAATAATAATTTGGATATTGTTGGATAAATGATGCGGCGGATGGACAAGCTACCTCAGAATGGGTCGAAGTATGGCCCGCGAAGGGAGCTGATTTGAGATGAGAACACACATTTTGCGCAAACAATTGGCTGTGCTCGGAACTGCCGCGGCGCTGCTGCTGGCAGGCATGCCGGTCCATGCAATGGCAACTGCACCTTCCACGGAGCAGCAGCTGCCATCCTCGGAGCAAATGCAGGCACAGCATGAGCAGGAGCGCGACCATTGGCGCTGGAGCGGCCATGGCCACGGTCATAACCGGGAGGAACGCCAAGCCCGCAAGCTGGAGCATATGAAGGAAGCAGCGCAGTATTTCGGCATCGCATCGGAGGGCAAGTCCGCCGAACAGCTGCACAAGGAGCTGAAAGAAGCGCGCAAGGCCAACCCGGCCAAGTGGGAGAAGTTCAAGGCGGAGAAACAAGCGCAGCGCCTCGCCCGCCTGCAGGAAACGGCCAAACGGCTCGGCATCGCGACGGAAGGCAAGTCGGCCAGACAGCTGCACAAGGAAATTCAAGACGCCTGCAAGAACCGCATGATCAAGCAGCGAGAAGGCAATCCTTCTTCAGGAGCGGAATCCAAGACGTATGACGGAAAGCGATAGCGGGACCGCTTCGCCATAGCGAACAATAAAAAGCAGTTGCGGGCACCCGGCGGTTTATTCACCGATGGGTGCCTGCTGCTGCTTTTTGGGCTGTCATTGCACGGATGATGCCTGCAGCTTGCGGAATACGTTATAGCTGCGGCGCGCGCATTCCGTGATGGCAATGGGGTGGAAGCCGTGTACTTCGGCGTAGAGTTTGTTATTCAGCGGCGCAATCCATGAAGCGGGCAGCGCGCTGCCGCCGAGCATGGCGCCAAGGATGGAGCCGACGGTCGCGCCGTTGCAATCCGTATCCCAGCCGCCTAGTACGGCTGTGGTGATGCCCTTCTCGTAATCTCCGCCGGAGTAGATGAGCGCCGCAGCGCAAAGCGCGGCATTATTGTTCGTGTGCACGGGATCGTAGTGGCTGAATGCATCCCATATTTGCTTGACCATGCTTACTTGATCGTTCGTCGACGAGGCGATGATAATGGCAAGCTTGATGTCATCCGCCAAGCGGCAGTTGGCGGGAATGACGCTGAGTCCGA
Organism: Paenibacillus sp. R14(2021); assembly: GCF_019431355.1. Taxonomy (NCBI): domain Bacteria; kingdom Bacillati; phylum Bacillota; class Bacilli; order Caryophanales; family Paenibacillaceae; genus Paenibacillus; species Paenibacillus sp. R14(2021). The sequence goes on along the minus strand of NZ_CP080269.1, from coordinate 3,016,605 downwards.
TGTCGACGATCCTGCGGACGTCGCTCTCGACGAAGGCGGCGGCGATCATCGCCGCGCAGAACATGGCACCGTAGATGCCGTTCTTCACATGCGAGAACGAGGCGTCCTTCCATGCCAGCTCGGCGGCAAGTTCGGGATTACCTGCGGCACCGTAAGCGTATCCGTCGACGCGGATCTGCGCGCCGATCCATTCCCGATACGGATTGAGGTACGTGCGCACCCAATCCTTCGGATACTGCGACAGCTCCTCCCGCGATTGGCCGTGAAGATGCGAGGTCACCTGCGCGAAATTCAAATACGCCTGTGTTTCCGCCGTACAGACTTGTTTGTAGCTGAGTCGCCGATGCCACATTTTGCCGATATCCCAGGATTCGAAATCTGTTCCGTACTCTTCCAGCATGAGAAGTCCCAACACGGTGTAGCGTATATCGTCGTCGGTTTCCATATAAGCGATATTCTCGCGTCTGCTCGCCTTGCACCATGGAACAAGATACAGATCCGGATACGCGATGGTACTTTCGGATTCCGTAGGCGTATAGCCTTGAATCGGCCATGCATCCGCACCTTCGAACCACAGCTTCACGTTCTCCCATCCGGCTCTGCCGCCCGAGCCGTTCATGAACGGCCAAGATTCTAGCGGTTTGCCAAGCGCACAGCCAGCCGAGCGGCCAAGCCAGGCGCCGTTGAATTTATCGAGCCATTCGGCATCCGACCAAGTCCGAGGGGAGACGGCTACCGCTTGCGGACGCTGTGCCCTGATTTCATCAAGCTCCGACGGCTCGTTATACTTGAAGTGCTCCGCGATCGGAAGTGCCATCAGCTCATTATAAATCGCCGTCAGTTCCGCTTCGTCAGTCTTTGAAGCTTGTACCCGTTCCGCAAACCCGCTTACATCGCAGCCTTCTTCTCCGCGCTGCTTTACTTCTTCCTTGACCAAGTGATATAACGTATCCCATCCTGCCATTGCTGCAACATTCCTCTCCTGAAGGTAGTGACTTTATTGTATCGGACAACGGGAGAGCGATCTTCTCAGGAATGGGGAGCTGAATTCTCATTATTTGCGATAGTGGTAGCGTTAGTGTTTTTCCGGTATATCCAAGCCGAGCGTTTGGCGAAAATGAACAGGCGAAACGCCCGTCTCCTCTTTGAACACGCGGTAAAAGGTCGCGAGACTCTGAAAGCCGCATTCGAACCCGATATGCGCCACTTGTTTATCGCTTCCGGCGAGCAGCCGCCGGGCTTCCTGCACGCGGAGCAATGCGACGTAATCGGCGAATTTCCGTCCCGTCGTTTCGTGAAATACGCGGCTGGCACGGGAAACGCTGATGCCAAGCTCTTGCGCGATATCCTGCAGGCTGATCGGCTCGCGGTAGCGCTGCTCCACCAGCTGCGCGAGCGCTTTGGTTTGCAGCATGGATTGAGCCATGGACAGTTGCCGCGAAGCGGACAAGCTGTTATGGGAATGACGCAGCAGCTGGGCGCAGAGCTGTATAAGCGCGCTTTTGGCTAACGCCATATACCCAGGGGCTTGTTCGCGCAGCTCCCGTTCGATCGTCGTCATCCACGGAATAATCGCCTCCGCAAGCGGCGATCCTGCCGGGATCAGATTGCTGAAATTTGCGGAATGGTAGGAGAAGGGAAGCAGCAAGCAGGGATCCTCCATCATGAGCAGCGAACTGTCGAAATTCAAGAAGAGATAATGACTGGGATCGTCTGGATCCGACTGCGCAATGTGCAGCTCTTCGTTGTTGACGAGAAATACATCCCCTTGTTTTACGTGGTACTGCTTGCTGCCGAAATAAAACGTCCCCGTTCCCGACAGGCACAACCCCATTTCCAAACTGGAATGAGCATGGAGCGGCTGCCGGTAGGTTTTCGGCGTCCAATGAAAAGCGTTTATCGACACATCATGCTCGTAAGTAACGGTTATTTTCAAGGTTACCATGCTCCTTGCGACGAATGAATGCATGTCCGGAGAAATATTAAACTGCAATCAGAATACTACAGGACGGAGATTCCAACAATTAGAATGGCATGTTTGGATTTTGGGTCTTGGCGATGTAGATTGGGAGAAAAGCAGCTTCGGATACCGCGGAGGCGGATGAGGCTGAAGGATTCGGACCCCGTATATGCACATTGCTGCAGCGAAACAGCCTGCTCGTTCTCGAGGCAGGCTGTTTCGCTTTCACCGTCTTTATTCTCCGCAGGTTTCCCGAATAAGCGTCACGATCCGGCCCACGGGATCGCCGAGTTCGTTTTGGCGCATGCGGGCACGGATGGCGTCTCGCTCCGCATGCACCTTGCCGAGCGCGGTCAAGAATGCTTCATCCGTCAGCTCTTCCTCCTGTATAACCTCGCAGTAACCGGATTTGCGGAAGGATTCCGCGTTCAAAATCTGATCCCCGCGGCTGGCTTCCTTGGACAGCGGAATGAGCAGCATCGGCTTGCGCAGCGCCAGAAATTCGAAGATGGAGTTTGAGCCCGCACGCGAAATCACGACATCCGTGCAAGCAACGATATCTGGCAGCTCGTCGTGGATGTATTCGTACTGCCGGTAGCCTTTGACATGGCTGCAGCTCTCATCAAGCTCGCCTTTGCCGCACAGATGGACGACCTGATAGGTCCGCGTCAGCTCCGGCAGGCTGCGCCGCACCATTTCGTTGATCCGCTTCGATCCGAGACTTCCGCCCATGATCAGGAGCACCGGCTTGCCGGGAAGCAGCTTGCTCCACTGCAAACCTTTCAGCACGCTGCCTCTCAGTAACTCGCTCCGTACGATCGGCCCGACATGAAGCGCCTTGCCGCCGCTGATATGCGCAGCTGTTTCTTCGAAGGTTATGCACACTCGTTTGGCGAATGGATTCGCGATCCGGTTCGCGAGTCCAGGCGTTAGATCCGATTCATGGATGATAACGGGCACACGGTTCAGCCACGCGCCAAGCACGACGGGTACCGAGACGAATCCGCCTTTGGAGAAGACGACGTCGGGGCGGAGCCTGCGGATATGCCGATATGCCTGAAAGACGCCCTTCACCACGTGAAACGGATCTTTCATATTTTGCAGATCGACATACCGTCTCAGCTTCCCGGTTGAAATGCCATAATACGCGACATCGGCCAGCCTGCCTACGAGCTGCTTCTCGATGCCGCCGCTGGAGCCCATATAGGAAATATCCCAGCCCTGCGCCTGCAGAACGGGAATGAGCGCTAGGTTGACGGTCACATGGCCCGCCGATCCCCCGCCCGTAAACAGAATGCGCTTTGGTTTCTCGCCCTTCGGGAGGGGAGGAGATACAGTTGGCATATGCGGCTCTCCTTGTTAAAATCAGTACTGACAGCGTATCACAAAACAATTCGTTCAAGGGAGTGGGAAATCAATGCCTGCTGACGTTGACTATATTCTACATCATTATGCGGCACGGCTCGCCGCACATGACTCTTTCTTGCAGGAGGATGAAATTGCGGTCGTTCGACTCTATCAGCAGCTGCTTGCCGGCTGGAACAACAGAAATGCGGAAGAGATGGCCGCTCCTTTTGCGAAAGAGAGCGAGATGATCGGGTTCGATGGCAGCGAAGCCTCGGGAAGTGCGGAAGTCCATGCGCATTTGGCGCCGATTTTTGCCCATCACAAGACGCCGATTTATTATGCAAGCATCAAATCCGTGCAGCTGCTGACCGCTGATGCAGCCATTCTCCGTGCATATGCCGGTCTCGTCCCGGAGGGGGCCGCTGATCTGGATCCCAAGCTGAATGCCCAGCATGCGCTCACCGCCGTGAAACGGGACGGAAGCTGGTCCATCGCTTTATTTCAAAATACGCCGGCGCAGTTCCATATGGAGCCGGAGCGAAGAGAGCAGATGACCGAAGAACTGCGGAAGCTGATCCACTAGCTGCAAGCACGACTGCCTTGGCTCGAATCCATTACTGCGCCCAGGTGACGAACCCCATTGCTTGCTTCGCTTGGAGCAGCGTTCGGTTTGCGGTTTCAGCTGCTTTGACCGCACCGTCCTTCAAAATCCGAATCAACTCATCCGATTCCACGATTTCGCTGTAGCGACGCTGAATGGGCTGCAGTTTGGCCGCAATGACATCGGCGAGATCCCGCTTGAAGGCTCCGTACCCTACGCCTTTATAACGCGATTCGATCGTCTCGACGGACTCATCGGCAAAGACGGCATAGATCTCGATCAAATTGCTGACTGCAGGCTTATGAGCCCAGTCGCAGCGGACAACGCCCTCGGAATCGGTTACTGCTTTGGCTATTTTTTTGTGAATGACCTCTGGCGAATCCTGGAACAGAATATAACTGTTTGCATTTGGATTACTCTTGCTCATTTTCTTCGCGGGATCATCCAAGCTCATAATGCGGGAGCCAAGCTGCTGAATGATCGGCTCAGGGACGGTAAAGACAGGACGGAATCGTTGGTTAAACCGGGCAGCCAAGTCTCTCGTCATTTCCAGATGCTGCTTCTGATCATCGCCGACAGGAACGTGGGTAGCCTGATAGAGCAGAATATCGGCCGCCATCAGGACGGGATACGTGAACAGCGCGGAGCTGACCGTATCTTTGCCGTTTGATTTTTCTTTGAACTGGGTCATCCGGCTTAACTCCCCGAAATGCGCCTGCGTCTCCATCAACCAGCCGAGCTCGGCATGCGCGGAGACATGGGATTGGATGAAAATCGTCGCTTTCTTGGGGTCGATGCCAGCAGCGATGTAATACGCGGCAATGTCCATCGTGCGCTTGCGCAAGACATTTGGGTCCTGTGCCACGGTGACGGCATGAAGATCGGGCACGAAGAACAAGCACTCGAATTGCTGCTGCTGCAGGGCTAGAAACTGATGGAGTGCACCTCCATAGCCGCCGATATTGAGCTCGCCGCTTGGTTTGATGCCGGATAAAACGATTTTCATGACTTAAAACCTCCCTCGAATGTTGGGCAAAATAAAAACACTCCATCCCTATAAAGGGACGAAGTGTCAGAACTCCGCGGTACCACCCGAATTCGGCCGACCGGCCGCTCTCATTCATGTCAAGACCACTAACATGATTCCCCAAGATAACGGAGGGACATGCCGTCAACGCCTACTTGCCGGCGAGCGTCGGCGTTCGGATTGAAGCGAACGGAGCCATTCGCTTGAACGGGTGTGCCGGACCTCTCACCAATCGCCGGCTCGCTTGGACAACCGTTTCAAGCTACTCTTTCCATTCCTGGCTTTCACATATGGAAGTATTTAGGTAATCATTAGAATCACTATAGCCATGACTGCCGCAATTGTCAATCTACAGATGCGCGGATGATTCCGCCGCTGCCGCTGGGGCAGCAGTGTCTTCCTCCCGTTTTTGCAGCACTTCCTTCTTCAAGAACCAGCAGGCAACGAAAGCCGCGATAACGAAGACGAACGAGATGTTGAATATATGTTGGAACGATTCCGCGAACACGGTCTGCACCTTAACCAACAGCTCGTGCGGAAGGCCATCCGGAATGCCGCCGGTCGCGATATTCTTCGCCGTTCCTTCAGGCAGCTGGTCTGCCAGTCCGGATACACCCGTATTAATGTGCCGCGCCAGCAGGCTGCCGAAGATACTTAGGCCGATCGTGGCGCCGAGCGCTTGGAACAGCTGCACCGTCCCGAGCGCAGAGCCGCTGTCGGCTTTGTCGACGGATTCCTGCACGATCAGATTGTCGCTGCCGAACAGTACGCCGATGCCTAGACCGAGGATGAAGAACGTCACCACGATGTAGACGATGGTCGTGCTGATATCGATTTGCGTCAGCAGATAGAAGCCCACGATCGGCAGCAGGAAGCAGGCGATGAACAAATTGCGGTAAGGCACCTTCGTGATGAGAAAGCCGTTCACGATACTCGACGGAATCGCGCCGGCCATGAAGGCAAGCATGAGATAACCGGCTGCCGTCGGGGTCAGCCCCATGACGTTCTGGGCGAAGAACGGGAAGGTTGCGATGCCGCCCATAATGCCAAGCATCAGAATGAGTACGATGGCGGATAGGACGACGACCGACCGGTTGCGGAAGAGCCGCAGCGGAATGATCGGTTCCTCGGCGCGGCGCTCGATGTAGATGAAGAGAGCCGTCAGCAGACCGGAGAGCACAAGCAAGCCGATGATGAGCGGCGATGACCAGGACAAGCCTTGGTTGTCGATGAGCACCGGCGTCAGCAGCAGGGAAAGCAGGGCGGCGACTAGCGTGCCTGCGCCCAGCCAGTCGATCGACCGCTTCTCTTGGCCGCGGGATTCCCGCATACCGATTGAAAGCACGGACGCAGCAATGAGTCCAACGGGAATATTGATCAGGAATACCCAGTGCCAATTGACGTGGCCGACCATATAGCCGCCGACCGTCGGGCCGAGCAGCTGCGGCAGAATCATGAGCGGGCCGAATAAGCTTTGAATCTTCGCCCGCTGCTCCAGCGGGTACGTATCGCCGATGATGACGAGCGCGAGCGGCATCAACCCGCCTGCGCCGATCCCTTGTATGCCGCGCCCGACGAGCAGCATCGTCATAGAACCGGCCAATCCGCTGACAATGGAGCCGGTCATGAACAAGGCCATGCAGCTTAAGTAAACGCGCTTGCGGCCGTACAGATCGGCGAGCTTGCCGAGAATCGGCATGAACATCGTGACGGCAAGCATGTAGACGCCTGCGACCCAGCCGTAGAGCGATAGGCCGTGCAGCTCCCGGATAATCGTCGGCATGGCCGTCGATACGACGGTCTCATCGAGCTCGGCGAAGATCAGCCCCAGCATCAGGCCGATGAGCACGAGCCGTTTATTGCTTTTTTTCGTTTCGATCATGCGTAATAACCTCTCCTGTCTTTACCAGCTGACCTGATTATAAGCCATTGCCGGCGGTGCGGAATCAATCCCGGGACCGAGGGGGAGGACGTTCATTGGACCGAGCGGGCAGCCGCAGGCGGCAAACATTTGCGTAGTGCAAGGCTGGAATAGTGCGACTGAGCGGTTCTTAATCGATATTTTGCAAATACAACAGGAGTGCCTTCTGAACGTGCATTCTGTTCTCCGCCTGCTGATAGATGACGGATTTGTTCGATTCGACCAGCTCCGCGGCAATTTCGAATCCGGGATGGATGGGCATGTCATGCATGATGTACGGTGTACGGTCTCCGAGATTCATGCTGTTTACCTGGTAGGGCATCATCGTCGCCAGTCGGAATTCTTTTTCCGATTGGTAATCCGGATCATTGTAATGCTCCATGTCGATCCATGTATCTGTATACACATAATCCGAGAGCGCGGCAGCTTCAGCCAATATGTCCATGTTGGCAACGAATCCGCTCCGATAAGCCTGCGACATAAGCTCCTCGTCCCACGAAGCTTCATTCACGATCGGCGTGACGAGCAGCAGACGAACGCCTAGGGCCATGCAGCCTGCAATCAACGAATTGGCAACATTATTATGAATGCCGACATAGGTGACGGTAATGTCGTCGAAGGTTCCGGATACCTCATAGATCGTCATCAAATCGGCCAAAGCCTGGCAGGGATGGTACCGATCGCAGCAGCCATTGATGACTGGAACGGTTGCATAGGCGGCGAGCTCCAGAAGGTGGGCATGATTTTTCAGCCTCGCCATAATGAAGTCGCTGTTGCGCGAGACGTATCGGGATTCGTACTGAATAGGCGAAATACTGAAATTGCTGGATGCCCAGTCCATCGTAACGGCATACCCGCCCATTTGGTTGATGCCGGATTGGAAGGAGAGATTCGTTCTCGTCGACGTTTTTTGAAAAAGCATCAGTAATCCTTTGCGGCTGAGCGCGTGGGAGTAGTCCTCAGGGTTCAGCTTGATGTCGAGGCCTTTCTGAATAAGTGCCATCAGCTCTTGCCGGTTAAATTCCTTTAAAGATAACAGATGTTTCATATTCGACCACCTTAAAGTATGAATAATTATTAATATAAATGAATTATTATACACAGTAAAGGGGCTAAAAATGGTATCAACGCGGCGCATGCGCATCGCTCACTTCACTGGAGTTGGCGGTCACCGAATTCATAAGACTATGAAAATGCATTGTCTCTTAAAATGGATTCAACTATATTAAGAGTTGTGGTATTTTTTACTATTCTTAGTATGGATGGAATCATTTGAGGAGGAAGCATAGTTGAGGTATTTACGTCTTAAGTCCTATTTGGCATCTGCAATGGCCATGGTAATGGTTGTCTCCGGAGTCTTCGTTCCGGCTGCATCGGCAAATGCAAACGGTAATGAAGGCATGGCGGGCAATCCGATTTTGGCCGGGGAGTCGCAGGGGCTGTCTCTGTCGGATGCGCCGCGCTTGCTGCAAGGCAAGCTGTCCGGCGAGTTGGAGTCCGACTCCGATGTGGTTGATTTCTTCACGCCCAAGCAGGATGCGAAGAGCTTGACTGGCATCAAGAGCAATCTATCGATTGTGAAGAAGACGGGAGACAATGGGGGCAAACAGCATTACTTGCTGCAGCAAACCTACCAAGGGCTGCCTGTATACGGGAAATATGTAACCGCCCATCTAGGCGCGGACAAGCGTATGTACGCGATTACGAACGACTCGTCGTCGGATCTAGATGCGTTGTCACTGGAGACGCAGCCGGCAATCGCGCCGTCAGCGGCGGCAGGCCTCTTTCAGGCCGATGTTGAGCAGGCAGTCGGATATACCATTACGCTTGGCGGCCATATCGCTGCGCGTGAACTTGGACAGCCTAAGACGGAACTGCTCGTTTATCCATATGAAGGCACGTATAAGCTGGCTTACCGGGTTGAGATGGAATATATCCAGCCTACAATCGGACGTTGGACTGGTTTCGTTGATGCGCAAACCGGCGCGGTTCTCAAGAAGTTCAGCTTAATGGAGCAAGCGGGAGAAAGCGCAGCAGGCTCAGGCAAAGGCTATTATGGTACTTCTAGAGCGATTAATGTCTCGCAGGAGTCCGACGGAACGTACATGTTGATCGATAAAACAAAACCGATGTACAGCTCGGAGAACGGTTCGGAGAAGGGTACGATCGATACCTACGATATCGAAAATCCGTTCTTCCCGATTACATCGAGCTCCTCGGATTTTGCGGATCCTGAGGCTGTTGACGCGCATTATTTTGCGGGGCAGGTTTACGATTTTTATGCCAATCGTTTTGGACGCAACAGCTTGGACGGAAATGGCATGTCGATTATTTCGGTCGTGAATGGCGGAGCCATTGATAATGCCTATTGGGACGGGTACGAAATTGTTTATGGAGACGGCGCGGACTTGTTTGAATGCTTGACGTGCGCGAACGACGTAATCGCCCACGAATTTACGCATGCGGTCACCCAATATTCCGCGAATCTGGATTATGTCGGACAATCGGGAGCGCTGAACGAGTCCGTCTCTGACATCATGGCTGCCGTGTTTGACGATGAGGACTGGGCAATCGGCGAAGATACGGGCGTTGCCGGCGTACATGGCGTGCTTCGCGACATGCAGAATCCGGACCGCGGCCTAGATCCGCAGCCTTCAACCATGGCAGGCTACGTGCAGCTTCCTGAGGACGAGGATCACGATAACGGCGGCGTTCATTTGAATAGCGGCATTCCGAACCACGCGGCCTACTTGGTTGCGACCGGTATTGACGGCGTCGCGGGCTTAGAGGGCCAGGGCCGGTCACTGCTCGGCCAAATCACCTATGGAGCGCTGACTTCCTATTTGACGCCTACTTCGGGGTTTGAAGCTGCAAGAGACGCGTTCGTGCTGGCCGCTGGCGATTTAAATCTCCCTGAGGAGCAGAAGGAAGCAGTGATTGCCGCCGTCAAGGACGCATGGGCGGCCGTCGGTTTGCCATACACAAGCAATGAGAATAACATTGTGGCCTTCCATACGACGGGAATGGCGGATAATGCTATCATTAACAGTGCCTCGCATACCGTAACGTTTCAAGTGAAATACGGCACCGATCTCACGAAGTTAGCACCGAGTATTGCCGTCTCGCCGGGGGCTTCCGTCAGTCCGGACCCGACGGAAACGCAGAATTTCGAGGTGCCCGTCAAGTATACGATCACATCCGATAACGGCCTGGCGCAGGATTGGCTGGTTCAAGGCGCCGTCTTGGATCCGGAGTCGCAAAACAATATCGACGATTTCAATGCCGAATTCATGAGCGGGCCGGCGATTGTCGATCCGATCGGCCATCGGGTCACGGTCTATGCCGAGAATGATGACGATCTGACCGCAATCAGTCCGGTCGTCCGCGTATCGCAAGGGGCTTCAGTTACTCCTGCCAGCGGTACGGCTATCAATTTGTCGATACCTGTGACTTATACAGTAACGGCTGAGAACGGCAGCAAGCAGACATGGACGGTAGCAGCCGTAAAAGATTCCCTCAGTCCGAAGCTTCTGGCCGCAGGCTCGATCAGCGATAACGTCGTTATGGCCGTGTTCGATCATGCGATGGATTTTTCGACGCTTGGGAACACGGCGAACTATAAGCTCGAATCTCTGCTGCTCGGGAATGCCGACCCTCAAATCAGCAAAGTCGAAGTGGATTGCGACGATCAGAATGTTGTCTATTTGACGACCAACGCGCTTGTTTCGCAAAATGGCTACAAGCTGTCCGTTTCCAATTTGAAGAGCACGGATTTAAAAGGCGTGCGATCCGACTGGACAAGCACGTATTTCTTATCGGACGATACCGCCAAGCCGGTGCTCAGCACGGCTAGAGTGAGCGGCGATAAGCTTACCCTTACGTTTAATGAATACGTGCAAGCCTCCTATAGTTCCACGAGGGAAACCTTCTCGTTGGAAATCAACGGTAGCACCGTTCAGCCTATCGATGTTACTTCGAACGCGAGAAGACTTGTTCTGACACTGCCCGATCGTGTAGCTCCCACGGACGAGGTCAGTGTTTCCTATAAGCCTTCTGATGAGGAAACGTACTTGAATGTGACAGATTTTAACGGCAATGAGCTGGATGCATTCAAGAACGTTCCAGTCATTAACCGAACGAATTCGCTTCCGATTGCCGCAGGCAAGGATTGGGCGCATATCAACAGCGACGTGAAGCAGATGATAAAGCATCCAACTGAGCCGATTGTGTATACCATTGCCGACAAAAGCTTTACGGTTAACGCGGTGAACCTCGATACCGGCGATGTTGAGAGCATTGAGATGGATCGTCAGCCTGAGCGGCTGTACTGGGCGAACGGGAAGCTCTACGTTGCTCTCGTTGATCGGCCTCACGATTATACGTGGTGGAATGAAGATCAAACGGGTAGCATTGCGATATTGAACGGGGAGACGCTCACGAAGCTGGATCAGTTCAACGTGCCGATCGATCCGTTTGATCTGGTGGTGGATGCGGACGGAAATATCTATGTGTCCTCAGGCTCGGGACAATGGACCAATTTTACGTCCTTCTCTGGTACGACGAAGGCGGCGGTCGATACCGTGACGATCCGCGAGGCCAGTTATTTGCAGCTGGGCAGCTCAAGTCATCTTTATTCCATCAACACCGATGTTAGCCCTAGGGATATTTATGCGTACAATGTTAACGCGGCCGCTCAGTTTACCGACCCCAAGTCGACGATCGGCGGCTATGATTCTCCTTACCATGGCGACTACGCAATGTCGACATACCTCCGGATTTCTCCGGACGGCAATTATTTGTTTAACGGAGCTGGCACGATTTTCACGACTTCATCGGTTAAAGCAGACGACATGGTCTACTCAAGAAGCATCGAGCCGTTCCAAAGCATCGTTTTCTCGCAAGATTTGCAGAAGTTCTATACCTTGGACAACGGCAAGCTTAGAACCTATAATTACGCTTCGTTTCAGCTGGAGAGCGAACGTGCTGTTCCTGCGAATGCAGAAGAGATCTTCCTTGGCGACGAGGCTAATAAGCTGTTCATGGAATACGCGAATGACGACATGGGTGTAACGATCGCAGCGTTTTCGCTCAATGAACAGCCTGCTCGCAAGGCGAGTCCGCATGCCATCTCGGCGCAAGCGGCAGCAGCTAATAGCACAAGTCTCCGTGCCTGCCCGATTCCGACAAGCGGAGGCGGCGGGGGAACACCGCCTCCTGTAGGTGGAGGTGGAGGTGGAGGCGGAGGTGGCGGTATGATCACTCCTCCTGCTGCACCAGCTGCTGACCCCACGGTGACATTGGGCTCGGACGATTTCGTAATCAAGCAAGAAATAGATACGAGCGGTGAAAAAGTGGATCAGGTCACGCCAAATCCGGATAGATTGGCGCAAGCGTTCAAGGATGCGCAGCAAAACTCGGATACCTATCAGAAAGAGCATGGCGAGTCCATTACGCCGAAGGTCGTCATCCCTGTTGGAACCATCGGTAACAAGACGACGGTGGAGCTTCCGGCAAGTTTGCTGGCATCAACGAGCAAAGCCAATGGGCAGACAGCGGTTGTCATCCAATCCAACGATGTCACGTATTCCCTTCCGCTCGAAGCGTTTAGCGGCGACAATCTGAAGCAAAGCTTAGGCGCAAGCGGCCTGGATTTAGGAAATGTGCATATTTTAATTACGATGGAACGGATAGGTGCAGCGCTTAACTCGACTATTGAGCAGCAGCTTTTAGAAGAGGGCTTCGCGAAACTGTCGGCTTCCTTCAATTTTACGGTTACGCTGGACAACCAGGGCAAGTCGATTGAAATGAAAGATTTCAACGGCACCTACGTGACCCGGACATTCTCCTTAAGCGACAGCGTCGATGCTAACCATGTTACGGCGCTTGTCTATGATCCGGTGTCCAAAGGATCGACCTTCGTGCCTGCTTTCGTACGTAAAGAAGGCACAGCTGTTTTCGTTGACGTCAAGGCGCCCCATAACAGCATTTATACGATCACGAGCGCGTCCAAATCGTTCTCGGACATCAAGAACCACGCCGCAAAGAACGATATCGAAATCATGGCTTCCAAAAAAGTCGTTCTCGGCATTACGGACACGCTTTTCAAGCCGGAACAGCGAGTCACGCGGGCGGAATTCGCCGCGCTGCTGGTTCGTTCGCTCGGCATGACGATTCCGCAGAGCAGCACGCTTCGGTTCATCGACGTGGATCAGAAGGCTTGGTATGCAGGCGTCGTGGACGGCGCAGCCAAAGCCGGCTTCATTATCGGCGATGATAAGGGCAGGTTTACGCCAAACGGCATCATCACCCGCCAGGAGATGGCGGTTATGATCGCTAGAGCGGTCGATTATACCGGCAAAGCGGGCAAGACGCTTCAATCGCGGTCCATCGACTTCAATGCCGTCTCTGACTCGGCGGCAGTAGCAAGCTGGGCGGCGGACGATGTCAAGACGATGCTGAGCAGCGGCATCATGGAGACGGGCTTGCGCGGACAATTTGAACCTGCGCTTCCGGTGACACGCGCCAATGCAGTCGTTGCTCTGCACAAAATGCTCCAGCAGCTTGCATTTATCAATTAATTCTTATTAAAGGCAGTAGAAGGCCCGTTGATCTCGCGAGAGAGCACCGGGCCTTCTGCCATTTATCGAACAAGCTCCAACTTGTCTGCATAATCGGCCAAGTCCCCTCATACACATGGTACAAGTCGAGCGTAAACGGCCACGTCCCGTACGAGCCCTGTGCGAGATATCCGCACTGGCTGCTCTACAGCTCCGGATACGTTTAAAAAATTGTGATGAGGGGTTGATTTCATGCGTCGTCGATTCAGTTTCATCGCAGTAATCCTGCTTTGCCTCACGGCGGTGCTCGCAGGCTGCGGGACTAAGGACGCGGAATCGGTTGTCAAGGATTTGGACAAAACGTTAAACGGTTTGGACAGCTACCACGGCAAGGGTAAAATGACGTTGTTCACCGGCCAGCAGCCGCTCGAGTACGATGTGGATGTTTCGTACCAGAAGCCGCAGTATTACCGCATCGCCTTGACGAATGCGAAGAAAGACATTACGCAGATCGTGCTGCGCAACGACGAAGGCGTATTTGTCCTAACGCCGCGGCTGAACAAAGTCTTCCGGTTCCAGAGCGATTGGCCGGCGAACCAAGGCCAGGTCTACTTGTATCAAACGCTTGTCCAAAGCATTCTGCTGGACAACTCCCGTCAGTTTGCAGTAGATAATGACGCCTACGTCTTCGACGTCATGGCGAATTATCAGAACGGTACCTTGGCCCGTCAGAAAATTTGGCTGAACAAATCCGATTACGCACCGAATAAAGTCGAAGTCAGCGATACGAATAATGCGGTTATGGTCTCGGTGAAATTCGACTCGTTTGAATTCGGCTCCAAGCTGGAGAAGGGCGTATTCGATACCCAGAAGAATATGGGCACGCCGGCAGCAGGCGGCGATCAGCCGACGATGGCCGACCCTGACAACAATGCCGATAACACGAATGGCGCAGCGAACGAGAATGCCGACACAACATCGACGAACGACAGCACGAATAGCGGAGCGAACGAGAATGCCAACACGATAACGACGAACGACAGCACGAACAACTCGGAAAATAACGCCGATCCGTCCAACAATGCCGCAACGAACGCAGACAGCTCGAACAATGGGAACCAGTCAACCGACAATGCAAGTCCGGACGAGAATGCGACGAATGCGGACGCCGATGGCAGCAACAGCAGCAACAACGCCTCCGATAATGCTTCAAGCGACGGAGCAGAAGGCGCGGTTGCCCCTGCGGAAGGCACTTTTACGGGCATGGAGCCATCGTATTTACCGGACGGCGTCTCGGAGAAAGACCAGCAGGATATCGTTTTCGGCGGCAATCCGGGCATTATGATCCGTTATGCCGGCGACTATGAATACACGTTGATCGAGACGCAGCCGAAGGATGTAGCCGTTTCCGCAACGACAGGGAAACTCGTCGATCTCGGTTTTACCTACGGTCAACTCTTCGGCGAAGAGCTGGGGCAGCATACGCTGACATGGACGTACGAAGGCAAGGAGTTCCGGATTACGAGCGGAAACCTGCCAGAGAATGAGATGATTAAAGTCGCGCAATCCGTTCAAGGCGAGATATCCAAGTAACCGTTCCATTCTTGGATTTCCAACACTTGCCCATTACGATGACCCCAGCCTTTCATTGACAGCCCCGAGCGTTAGCGTTTAACATAAAGGTTATGGGTTAACAAGGTGAAACGGTCCGCTCCGTCTTGATCGGCGGCGCGGCTTGTTTCATTCCGGAGAAATACAAGCGCAATGATAAGGGTGAATCTTATCAGGCTTGGATTTTGAGATAAACGCCTGCCCAGCTACGCGGCAGGCGTTTACTTTTGGGAATGAAGGTGGAGCAAGGTGAGCACAGCAGCTTATTATCGCCCGACGCGGGCAGAAATTTCGTTGGATGCGCTGGCGCATAATCTACAGGCTTTCCGCAAGGCCATTCCTGGGGGCATGCTGCTTATGGCCTCGGTAAAGGCGAATGCCTACGGGCATGGTGCGGTTGAAACGGCCCGGGAAGCGGAACGCTGCGGCGTCGATTATCTGGGTGTCGCATTTTTGGATGAGGCGCTTCAGCTGAGGCAGGCCGGATTGAAGGCCAAGATTCTCGTCCTGGGCTATGTTCCGCCCGAAGGTCTTGCGATTGCCCGGGATGCCGACATCGCGATAGCTTTGTTTCGCGAGGACGTGCTTGAAGCCGCGGCTGCATTGCCGAGCGGCAAGAAGCTCACGGTGCACATCAAGATCGATACGGGAATGGGACGCCTTGGTCAGTTGGCCGGCGAGGATGCGGTGGCCTTTATCCGTCGTGCTATGGAAGAACCGAACCTCCACGTCGAGGGGCTGTTTACGCATTACGCGCGCGCGGACGAGGCTGATAAGAGCTACACGCAGTTGCAGCACGGGCGTTTCACTGCACTTGTTCAGCAGCTCAGAACGGAAGCACTGAACATTCCGATCATTCATGCAGCGAACAGCGCTGCAGGAATCGATACCCCTGAGATGGGCGGCGGCATGCTTCGCCTAGGAATCAGCATGTACGGCCTGTATCCTTCGACGGAAGTGAACCGGCAGCGTATCGCGCTGAAGCCTGTGCTTACGCTCAAGACCGAAGTCGTCATGGTCAAGCAAGTGCCGAAGGGCTGGGGAATCAGCTATGGCAGCCGGTATGTAACACAAGGCGACGAGGCGATCGGAACGCTTCCGGTCGGCTATGCGGACGGTTTCAGCCGCATGCTGACAGGCAAGGCGGAGGTGCTGCTACGCGGCCGGCGTGTGCCCGTGCTCGGAACGATTTGCATGGACCAGTGCATGATTGGGCTGGATTCGGCCGGCGGGCCTGGGCCGGTCGTTAACGGGGAAGAGGTCGTGCTCATTGGCTCGCAGGGGAACGCCGTCATCTCGGCCGAGGAAGTAGCGGATAAGCTCGGAACGCTTAATTATGAAGTGACCTGCATGATCGCTTCCCGCGTTCCGCGTGTATATACCCGAGATCAGAGGACGATTGCTGTCGTCAACCCGCTGCTGCGCACGGTGGAATAATTTTCTTTGCTGGGTTTAGCGCTGGGACAAGAGGATTTTATCGTCTGGTCTCGAATAATGTAGATTAGCGTGTTTAAATTGGTGTTAAAGTCTTTGCGGTTATACATGTATGCAGCATACTTGATATACGGTGCGCATACATATCAGGGTGTATAATACGGACCAAACAATGACATACTGTTACTGTTTTTTGAAATATAAGCCTTTTTTGACTATCTGTAGGCTTATATTTCTCCGGGATGAAACGCGTTTCGCCTTCTTATAGACGGCGATAGCCGGTTCACCTTGCTGGAAATGTTTTGGGGGTGCGAGTTCGGTGGCCAATTTGCAAAATACCAAAAGGATTATGATCAGCTTACCGGATCATTTGCTGGAGGAAGTCGACGGAATCGTCGCCAAAGAAAACTCGAACCGAAGCGAATTTATTCGTCAGGCTATGAAGCTGTATTTGATTGAGCGGAAGAAGCGCCAGATTCGAGATTCTATGCAGCGGGGCTATCTGGAGATGGCCAAGATTAACCTGGTAATGGCGTCGGAAGCTTTTCAAGCGGAGGAAGATGCCGGCGATACGCTCGGCCGACTCGTAAGCGGGGTGTAAGCTTGATCGTTAAACGCGGCGATGTGTTTTTTGCGGACCTGTCACCTGTTGTTGGCTCTGAGCAGGGTGGAGTACGGCCTGTTCTCGTCATTCAAAATGATATCGGCAACCGCTTCAGTCCAACTGTCATTGTGGCAGCCATTACCGCCCAGATTCAGAAGGCGAAGCTGCCGACGCATGTCGAAATCGATGCGGCATCCCATGGCTTCGACCGGGATTCCGTACTTTTGCTCGAACAGATTCGAACGATTGATAAGCAGCGCTTAACTGACAAAATCACTCACCTTGACGATGAAATGATGCGTAAGGTGGATGAAGCGCTTCAAATCAGTGTCGGTCTTATTGATTTTTGAAGTTATCTTACCGATAGACGTACACACCATGAGGGCCTGCAAGGCTCTTTTTTTTGTGCGCTTCCGGGGACTGCCGCAGAAGAGGCAAGCGCCATCCGTCTGCGGACGTAGCTCAAGTTCCATCTTCCGCCGCTGTCTCCTCATGGCGATGCGAGCCATAATGAGAGTAAGAGAATGAACCAGGGGAGTGAAGGAATGCATATGAAAACGACGAGTCGTCCGGATTTGCAAATCGCAGGCATCGGTCATGCAGGCGGCGGTGATTACTACAGTGTCAAGATGGAAGGTGTATGCAAGGTAAACGGGGCAATCGACTGCTTTACATTTACGACAAGCGGCATGTCGACGGTAGAAGGAGGCATTACGGCGTCGGAGCAACTGGAGGCATCCGGCAAGTTTACGTGCGAAGGATCGGTGCTGTCCCCGGCTGTGAAGCTTGAAGGTCATATCCACGTTCATGGCTCGCTTTGCACGGAGGAGCTGCAGCTTGGCGGTTATTTGAAAATGAAGGGAAGCTGCGAGACGAAGAAATGCAAGGCGAGAGGCGCATTTCTCGTGGACGGCTGGCTGACCGGTGAAAGCATCGACCTGCAATTGGAAGGGCCGGGACGGGCAGAAGGCATACGAGGCGGCGTTATAAGCATCAAGCATGTCGGCAGCGCCAAGCTGCTGCGCGTCATGAAGTCATTGCTCCCGATCTGGCAGGCACGTATGAATGCTTCACTCATCGAAGGCGACATCATTGAGCTGGAACAGACCACGGCAGCTGTCGTCCGCGGCCGAACCGTTATTATCGGTCCAGGCTGTGAGATCGGCCGCGTAGAGTACAGCGGCGATTTGATCGTTCATCCGCTGGCGCAGGTCGGCGACCGGCACCAAATTGCTGGCTAAAACGGAGGAGGGAACGGGGTGCATATGACGATGAAGCCGAATATTCATATTACCGGCAACGGCTCTACGAACGGCGGCAGCTACCATAACGTGCGTGTTATGGGCGAGGCGCAGATTTTCGGTCCGCTGGAGAGCGACTCCATCCGCAGCATGGGCAATATCGAGGTGGACGGCTCACTCAAATCCGGCAAAATCCGGCTGATCGGAGAAGCATCCGTGCGAGGCGACTTATTCGGCAATGATTTCAGCATCATGGGGCAGATGGATCTTCAAGGCAGCATGAGGAGCCGCACAATCAAAATTAGAGGACAGCTCGACGTACGCGGCGAATGCGAGGCCGACGCATTCGACTCGCGCGGCGGATTTCATATTCACGGCTTGCTGAACGCGAACGAGGTGGATATCCGTACGTGGGGACCTTGCCGTGCGAAGGAAATCGGCGGCGGACGGATAACCGTAAGGCCGACCAAATGGGGAGGGATCAAGCAGTTCTTTTCCGGCCAGGGACCAATGACGCTCACGGCAGAGCTGATCGAAGGGGAAACAATCTATCTGGAGAACACGATTGCCGATGTGGTACGTGGCACGCATGTCACGATCGGCAGCGGCTGCCGGATCGGAACGGTGGAGTATCGTAAATCGCTCAAGCGCAGCGGATACGCGCAGATTAAAAAGGAGCTCAAGTTGTAGGTTCGACAAAAATCCCAATTTTATCTAGACAGCTAAAATAATGTCTGCTATTATGAGGTCAACATTATATGAGCAGATCATTAGCGACCGCTATGCGAAGAACGCAAGCTTGGGCACCATGCCCGGCCTGCGTTCTTTTTTTTATATATCGGCGCTTCCACTGCGGAAGGGATCAGGATGAATCGTAGACGAAATATGGTCATTTCAGCGGCAGCAGCGCTTCTATCAGGTCTTCTGGTTTACGGCGTATATGTACTGCAGCTGCGCCAGGTTAAGTTTCAGGAAACGGTCAGTGTTGTTGTGCCTGTTCGGTTTGTCGCGGCGGGTGAGCGGCTTACGACGGACATGCTCGGTACGAAGCAGATTGCCAAAGCCTTGTACAGCCCGGAGATGTCGGTGCGCGGCGACGAGCTGAGCGGGATGGAAGTGGTCGTCCCTCTAGGTGCGGGAGAACCGCTGCTCGATTGGAAATTAGATAAGTTCCGGCTGCTGCCAAGCAGGAGCCAGTCGACGTTCGGCATTCCAAGGGACTATGTGCTTTCCATCTCGAATGGGATCCGGGCAGGAGACAAGGTCATGCTGTATGTGTCTGGGGAGACGGTGAATTCCGCACGGTTATTCCAGGATCCGGTTACGGTCGCTTCCGTCAAGACAGCCGGCAACGTGGAGATCGACGATACGAAGAATCCCAATTTGATGTCGCTGGCAAACGGAGACAAGGAAGGCATGTACGCCTCGAGACGGGATGCCAACAGGATGATTGATTATATCAATTTGAATTTAACGGAGGATCAGTGGCTGCAGCTGGATGCCTTGTGCAAGGGCGGGAGGAGCAAAGTCGTCATTGCATACTCTTCGGAATCGCTGAATGCAGGCGCGCCTGCAAAGGAGCAGGTGCGATGAGTCGGCTTCCAGCGCGTATGGAGGGGGCGCCGATCATTGCATTCGTCGGAACGACGCCGAATATCGGAACATCGGCTGCCGCATTTGCCGCAGCTTGCCGGATCGCAGAGGAAAGCGGCGGCACCGTCGGCTATTTATGCTTGAATTTGAAGAGTGCGAAGACGCACCGGTATCTGGGTGTTGATGAGCCCGCCGCCACGCTCGATTCGCTGCGGCCGGAGATGGCGACGCGCTCGCTTTATCCAGACAAGCTGCTTCGCTCCATGCATCGATGCCGCAAACAGCCGGGTCTGCATGTTCTGTTCGGCAACATGCTTCGGGATCAGGCGGAATTCTATACGATCGAGGAAATCGATCACGTGCTGGAAACAGCGCAGCATACGTTCGATATGGTGGTTGCCGACGTCGGGGCTTATTGGGATAATGCGGCAACCCTAAGCGCGCTGCGAAGAGCGAGTACGAGAATCGTCGTCACGACAAGTGCATTGTCCCATTTTCAAGAAGATGGACAGCGCTGGGTGAGGCAGCTTTCGCCGCTTTACGGCTTTTCGCTGGAGTCATTTCAGAGCATCATTATTCATTCGCCTTGGAGCAAGGGAGGATTTCATGTGAAGGACATTGGCAAAGAGCTCGGCGTGACGATGCTTGGTGAGCTGACGCTGACAGATTCAATGCTGACGCAGCTGGACAGCGGGACGTTGGAGGAATGGCTGACCGAGAACGATCGGGGAAAGCGAATGATGCAAGGGCCGGCGAAAGCTATAACGGAAGCGTACGGGATGAGGCGTCAGACGAAGCCGGTTGTGCAGCCTTGGCATAAGAAGCTGCTGACGCATCGGGGCGGGGTGAGCTCTTGACGAGAAAGGAGGAAATTCGCTTCTCGCCCGCTGCTTTCTCGGCTGCGTTATGGGCTGGAGAAGGAGGCGGGGAGGAAGAGGCGGTTTCGATCGCAGCTGCTCAGCAGGACTTCAAGCGGCTCGCGGAGGACGTGCGGACATACTTGGCGCAGCAGAGAGGAGAAACAGAAGAGGAACGGCGCGAGTACAACGAGAGCCTGAACCGCGCGGTACTCGGCTATACGGATGATCGCGAACGAATATTGGCCGTTATTTCCGACCGTTTGCTCCGGCAGCGCATTCTTGAATTGCACGGCTACAAACATCCGTACGGTACGCTTGCCGAAGCCTTGTTCGCAGAAGTAATTGGGATGAACGTGCTTGAGCTGGTCCTTCGAAATCGGCAAGGGCTGGAGGAAATACAAGTCGTTGGCACGGTTATTTTCGAGGTGCGGGACGGGGTCAGCCATCCTTCGACCTACGCATTCGAGTCGCTGCGCGAGGTTGAACGGATTCAGCAGAATCTCGTACTGTACAACAATGACCGTATTAACCCGCGCAAACGCTGGGCGGAAGTTATGCTTCGGGACGGCACGCGGGTGACAATGACGGGCTTCGGCTTTACGGCGAAGCCGACGCTTACCCTGCGTTTCTATACGGTTCGGCGCTTTCGGCTGGATCAGCTCGGACTGACGGAATACGGCACGATCAGCGAACGGCTGCGGCAGATGCTGCTGGCTGTCCTGCGCGCCAGATTTAATGTTGTCATTATCGGGCCGACGAACTCCGGCAAGACTCATCTGATTAAAGCACTGATCGGGGAACTGCCGGATGAAGAACGACTCATTACGATCGAGAGCCGGCATGAGCTCATGCTCCAGCAGGATTTTCCCGAGAAGAACGTCATCGAATACGAGGTGGATGAGGAGGATCAGCTGCATGGTTCCGGGCAAGCGTTTAAGCTCGCGCTCCGTCAATCGCCGCAGCGGATCATCCATGCCGAAATTCGGGACGAGGATGCCAACATCTATGTGAGGGCTTGTACGCGCGGACATGCAGGGAGCATGACGACGCTGCATGCCAATACGCTCGAGGATGTGCCGGAAGCCATTACCGATATGTGCATGCAGGACGGCCGGGGCATGAATGGCGACCGGCTTATGAAGCGGATAACGGAATATGTGACTCAGATCGGCATTGAAATGCGTTTTGCCGGCGGCCGGCGCCGATTGGTGCGTTTAGCGGAGATGGCGTGGGAACGCGGGGAGCCGGTCGTGCGGGAATGGGCGGTATTTGACGAAGCGGCTGGAGATTGGACGTATCCGCATCTGCCTTCTGCAAATGCGGCAGCCAGACTGCTTAGGGAGATGGGTGAATCCTGGCGATCGGTCTGGCCTGACCCGGATGAGAGAGGACAACAGCGGCTTGATGAAGACCGGGAGGGAAGCGCAGGTGGCGCATTATGACCAAGTTTGCCTTGCTTGCTTTCGCGGCGGCCTTGTTTTGCACCTTGTTTATCGCTTTCCGTCATTTGCTGGGCTTATGGCTGCATCGGCAGCAGGTGATCGGCCGATTGCATTATCGGCGGGAGAAGCGGATCGAGGAGCGGCTTGCCCGTTATCTGCAGCGGTTTGACCGGTCGTACAGGCATGTATCGGAGCTGCTGGAATCGTTGCAGCTCAGCTGGCGCCCGGGCTCGCTTGTCGTAACCAGCCTGCTGCTTCTACTTATCGGGACAGCGTTCGGCGGTCTGTTCTTCCAAAGCTTGAAGGGCATGCTCCTGCTGGGCGGCGTACTCGTTTCCCTGCCCTATCTGCTGCTTCGCATGATGCTGGTGCACCGCCAGATGAAGACACGAATCGATTTTCTGCCGGCGGTGGAATTGTTCTATCAATGCTGCCTTGTCAGCGGCGGCCGGCAGATCCGCGCCGCGCTGCAGCGCACGGTGGAGGAGAAGCGGCTGCTCGGTCCCATGCAGGCGGTGTTCGAGCAGCTGTACCGCAACGTATCGGTCCGTGGAGACGATGAGGCCAGCCTGCGGATATTCGCGGCGTCGCTTGGCCATGTATGGGCCGATTATTTTATCAATATCGTTCGTGCGGGGCTGGCGGAGGGCCATCCGATAGCGGGGAATTTGAAGGATTTGATCACGGATATGCGCAAAGCCCGAAGATCGAATCAACAGGAGCGCAACAAGCTGCTGGAGATTCGGATCGCGAATTTCTCTCCGCTCTTGTTTCTGCTGTTATTCGTGGGCATCAACGTCCATTACAACCCGGAGAACGCTTATCGGTATTACGTCATCGACCCTGGAGGCCGCGACATGCTGCTGAACGCAGCTGTCATGATTTTTTTATCCTTCGTCATGGGCCTATGGCTCTCTCGCAAAAAAATGTGAAAGGAGCCCTGCCGGCGTTATGGGCAACTCATTCGAAATGGCATTGATGTGGGCGGCTCTTGCCGTTCAATATGTGCTCGGTATCGTGTTTGTCGTCGCTCTGCTGAAGGCCGTCTCCTTCAAACGGCCGCGTTTTGGGCATTTGGCATTATTGAAATGGCGGACCTATACCGTTCATGAGCGGTGGCTTCGGGCGTTCGGTTTAAGCCGCAATGCGCCATCCTTCAAGGAAAGGGAACGGCTGTTAGCCGGCTGCGGATATACCGGGGATGCGACCATGTATCTCCTGCTTCGCCGGATGTTCTTCATGAGCACGCCGATCTGGTGCGCGCTGGCTTACGGGCTTTCGTTTGTGCGCTTGAACGCCGTGCCGCGCGTTGCCGCTCCGCTTGTTCTTGCGATCATGCTTCTGCTGCTCTTATGGGATCTGCCATGGCTCGAGGCGGTGCGCCGAACGCGCGCGGAGCGGATGACCAAGGAAATCTATGTGATTAGCAACCAGCTGCTCTATCTCTCGGGTTCCTCGCTCCATATCCATACGAAGCTTATGCGCTGTCTTCCTTTTACCCGTGTCATGCGGAGCGACCTGCAGCAGCTGCTCGGCGAGTGGTATCACGACGCGGAAGGCGCGCTTAGGCGTCTAAAGCTCAGACTTGGAACGGAGGAAGGGCTCAGCTTCGTAGAGACGATCGATTCGCTTCGCCTGCATGAGAGCGAGCGATATTACGAGCTGCTGCGCGAGCGGATCCAGGATTACAAGGAGAAGCTGGAGCTTGCGAAGGACAGCCGCAAGGAATCGACGTCGTACTTTCTGTTCGTACTGGCAGGTATCCCGATTTTGTACACATTCCAAATTTTCATCTATCCCTGGGTCCGGGAAGGACAGAAGCTGTTTAATTCATTGAACTAAGGGGGTGAGCGTGCATGCGTAATATTCTAATCACGGTAATGATGCTGGTCGTCGTCATTCTGTTGTTTAACGCCATCATCAACAAAGACACGACGGGCACGAAGGCGCAAATCGAGTCGCAGGGCAATTCCGCCAATACGAAAATCAGCACCATGCTTACGCCGTAAAGCCGGTAGAATGTGCTGCACTGGGGAAGGAGGCGCGTGATGCGTTCGCTGCTAATGACGCTGCTGCTCATCATCGTCGCCGTACTCGTCTACACGGACGTTACGGGCGGCGAGGAAGGGACGACTAAACAACTGGAGCGATCGGGCAGCCATATGAGCGACAGCATCCGGAGGATGAGTCCGTGAAGAGTCTCCTCGTATTCGTGCTGCTGGCCGCCATGATGTGCTGGTTCATGTTTTCACCGATTTATAAGCATGTGCTGATCGCACGTCAAGCTGTGCTCCAGCAGGAGGTGGATTATTTGCTGGAAGTCGGCGCGAACGGAGATCACGGTTATATCGATGCCGCAATGCTAAACGAAGCAAAGCTCCGAATGGCCGGCTTCGGCTTAGATCCGGCCTCGATTGGTTTCGAGGTGTCGTCGGAAGGCGGGCCGGATGCCACGAATCCGGCAGCTCCGCTTCTCCGCGGAGCGCCGTTATCGCTAACGGCTACTTACCCGGTGGAAGGGCTGCTGAATATTGACCGATTAATCGGCATCAATCCGCCGCAGGCAGACGCCCTGCTCAAAGCCACAGGGACGAAAATGAGCGAGTATGTACCTTAACCATCATTGATGTATGCCGTTCGGGAAAGGATAGAGACTGATGTACAAGCTCGTGCTCGTTATGCTGATGATGGTCGTCTGGATGCTGCTGCATGCGCTGCAAACCGATGAGGAAATGGCGATTGCGGCGTTGTTTCAAGGCAAGCATGCCGTGAATCGTGCTGCTCATGCCGCTGCGCAGCAGGTGGATGCGGCAGCGCTTGCCGACGGCCGGCTACACATTGACGAAGCTGCTGCACGTGCGGCAGCCGGTTTGTACCTGCAGCGCAATTTACAGCTCGGCGAAGACGGAGTGCCCTTGCCGGGCGCGTACTTGAAGGAGCGGGTCGAGCTTGTCGATTTTCAGATCATCAATGACGACAACACCTTTCCGTATACGTACCGGAATGACAGCGCCGACTACGAAGTAACACTGCGGCGTCCCGGCGTTGTGCTGATTGCCAGAATCGTGTATCCGCGCGTATTTGCCGTTATTGAACCGATCACATGGACCATCAAAGGAACGGCGGAGCTGACGTCTTAGTTGACGTGCCTGCCGTTCTTTTGTTGTAATGGGAGGAACAAAGCTAAGCGCAAGGAGCGGGTTCAGTGAACGACAGACAATTGGAAGCAGTGGCACGGGAAGAGATCACGGCAAGAATCGTACGGCTGCAGGAGCGGTTAGTCCACGAAGGCATCGACGCCTTCCTCGTTACGCAGCATGTGGATTTATATTATTATACGGGCTCGATGCAGGCGGGCTATGCGTTTATCCCTGCTGAGGGAGAAGCGGTATTTTATGTTCGGCGCAGCTTGGAGCGCGCGCAGTCGGAGTCGGCTGCATTGGTCGAGGCATTGGCCTCGCTGCGCGGCTTCCGAAAGCAGCTGGCGCAGCGTCATCCGGCCGTATTTGCCAAAGCAGCGGGGGCGGCGGTCATGATTGCGACGGAAATGGATGTGCTTCCGGCAGCAACTTATGCGAAGCTGCTTGAAGTGCTCGCCGGGGGTAATGGCGAGGCGCCGTGTTCGCTGATCGACGGCTCGGCGCTGCTTCGACGGGAGCGGATGATCAAATCGCCGTGGGAGGTCAGCCGAATCGAAGCAGCCGCCCAAGTGGTGGCGGAAGCGCTGGAGGCTTCCCTGCCCATCATCAAAGAAGGGCTTACCGAGCTTGAGCTGATGGCCCGTCTCGAATACGAGATGCGAATCCGCGGGCATATCGGCCTCATGCGAACGCGCAGCTACAACATGGAAATCATGACAGGCATGCTAGGCTCGGGAGCGGCTGCGGCCGTACCGAGTGCATTCGACGGCCCGGCCGGCGGCCTCGGTCTCGGTCCGGCCGCTCCGCAGAGCACGAGCCGTAAAGCCATCGTCCGCCACGAGCCGATTCTGATCGATATCGGCTGCTGCATCGACGGCTATGTGATCGACCAGACGCGTACCGCGGTCATTGGCGGTCTGCCGGATGATCTGGCGGAGGCCTATGCCCAGTCAGAGCGGATTATCCGCCATGCGGAGCAGCTGCTGCGCCCCGGCACGGCATGCGATGCCGTCTATGCCGCGTCGCTTGCGGATGCCGCCGCGGCGGGGCTCGCCGATCATTTCATGGGCTTTGGCAGCAATCAGGTCAAATTTCTCGGCCACGGCATAGGGCTCGAGGTTGATGAATGGCCGGTGCTTGCCCGCGGCTTCGGCGACGGAATGGAGCCTGGCATGGTGCTTGCCGTGGAGCCGAAATTCACGTTCCCCGGCAGGGGCGTCGTCGGCATCGAGAACAGTTACCTGATTACGGAAACCGGCTGCCGTCAGCTGACTCAGTCTCCGGAGGGACTTATCGTCCTCTGAGATTCCTCTGAGCGACTTCTAGGTTCACCATGCTATACATTGCCGTCTGTCCCGTCCCCGCGACGCCGCAGACGGCTTTTTCAAATTGCGCCGGCTTTGACTCTAACAACCGAATATCCGCAAAGGTTTAACTGTGGTTAATCTCATCGTGCCAAGCGATAGGAATTGATTTGGCCTATGCTACAATGGGTTTGAGTTCGTGATCTTATTCGTTTTGCAAGCCTTACCATTTTAGCTATAAGAGGTGCTGTCCATGAAAATGACGTTCAGGTGGTTTGGTCAGAACGATCCTGTCACATTGCAAAATATCCGCCAAATCCCTGGCATTTACGGTATCGTAACCGCGCTGTATGATGTGCCGGTCGGCGAGGCATGGCCGGCATCGTCCATTGCGGCGCTGAAGGAAACGATCGAAGCAGCGGGGCTTCAGCTGGCTGTAATCGAAAGCGTTCCCGTGCATGAGGACATCAAGCTTGGCCGGCCGAATCGCGATCGTCTCATTGAAAATTACAGTCAAACCATCCGCAGGCTTGGCGAAGCCGGCGTACCGGTCATCTGCTACAACTTCATGCCGGTTTTCGATTGGACGCGCTCCAATCTGGCGCATGTACTGCCGGACGGCTCGACGACGCTGACGTTCGAGGACGAGACCATCTCTCGCATGGACCCGGTCAAGGGCGATCTGTCTCTGCCGGGCTGGGATTCGAGCTATACGAAGGAAGAGATAGGGCAGCTTATCGAGGCTTATGCGGAGGTATCGGAAGAGACGCTGTTCAGCAATCTTGCTTATTTCCTCGAGCGGGTAATTCCGGTTGCGGAGGAAGCCGGCGTCGTCATGGCTATTCACCCGGATGATCCGCCGTGGCCGATTTTTGGACTGCCGCGCATCGTTAGCAGCATGGCGCAGCTTCGCCGTCTAACGGAGCATGTCGACAGCCCTTCGAACGGCATAACGTTCTGCTCCGGCTCGCTCGGCGCGAACGCGGACAACGATTTGATCGCAATCATTCAACATTTTGGCGCGCAGGGCAAGCTGCATTTTGCGCATACGCGGAACATTCTGCGGACGGGACCGCGTTCCTTCCAAGAATCGTCGCATCTCTCGTCGGATGGTTCCATCGACATGACGCGCGTGCTCGAAGCGCTCTATAACACAGGATTCGCGGGTCCGCTTCGTCCGGATCACGGACGGATGATTTGGGGCGAGCAGGGGCGTCCCGGCTATGGACTGTTCGACAGAGCGCTTGGCGCGACGTATTTGAACGGCATTTGGGAAGCGATTTCGAAAACAAGGAGCTGAGCCCGACCCATGTTGAAGCTGTCGATATTTACGGTTGCCGCGCCGGACCTTACGCCCGAGGAGCTTTGCGAGGCTGCTGCGGGCGCGGGTATTGCCGGACTGGAATGGCGCTGCAAGGACACGCCTGCCGAGGTGCGGTCCGAGAAGCCATCCTTCTGGGGCAACAACCGCTCCACGATTTCGCCGAATGCGGACGACGCCGAGATCGCCGCATTCCGCGAAGCGGCTTCCAAGCACGGCCGCCAAAGTATTGCCATTACGCCATATCTGGCCTGCGGCGACATCGAAGAAACCGAGAAAATCATGCGCTTGGCCAAACGATTCGACGCCTCCATGGTTCGCGTAGGGGTACCGGGCTACGACCGCACTCGCAGCTACAACGAGCTGTTCGAGCAGGCCACCGCTTATTTGCGTGAAATTGAATCGCTAGCACTGCATTACGGTATCAAGGCGCTGGTGGAGACGCATCACGTCACGATCACCCCGAGCGCATCGCTGGCGCACCGGCTCGTGAAGCCGTTCAATCCCGATGCTGTCGGCGTACTTTACGATCCCGGCAACATGGTGCACGAGGGATTCGAGAATTACCGGATGGGCATGGAACTGCTCGGCCCTTATTTGGCCCATGTGCATGTGAAGAACGCGGGCTGGCAGTCCGCGGCGCCGGGCGAAACGCCGGATCACTTGCAGCCCGTGGCATGGAGCAGCGGCTGGGCGCCGATTGCAAACGGAATGGTGCCATGGAAGCAGGTGCTTCGTGATTTGCGCGCGGTGGGTTATGACGGCTGGTTCGGCGTTGAAGATTTCAGCGGCACGTTCGACACGCGAACGATGCTTCAGACGTATGCGAATCAAATGAAAATGTGGATGGAGGAATAAACATGACACAGGTGAGATACGGCATTATCGGCATCGGCAATATGGGTTCGGGACATGCTTCGATTCTAACGTCGGGAATCATCAAGGGCGCTGTTCTGACGGCGGTATGCGATGGATTCGCGAGCAAGCGCGATTGGGCGCGCGAGCAGTACGGCAGCGCGGTCGCGGTGTTCGAGAATGCGTCCGCGATGATTGATTCCGGTCTCGTCGATGCGGTCATTGTTGCTACGCCGCATTACGACCACCCGTCGGAGGCGATTCACGCGCTCGGCAAAGGCATGCATGTGCTGATTGAGAAACCGGCCGGCGTTTACGCCAAGCAGGTACGCGCGATGAACGATGCGGCTGCGGCCAGCGGCCGAAAGTTCGGCATCGTCTACAATCAGCGCATGAACCCGCTCTACCAGAAGCTGCGCGATCTGATTTCAACGGGCGAGCTTGGCGAAATCCGCCGGATCAACTGGATCATCACGAACTGGTATCGGACGCAGGCTTACTATGATTCCGGCACATGGCGGGCGACTTGGGGCGGCGAAGGCGGCGGCGTTCTGATCAACCAGTGTCCGCATAACCTTGATTTGTGGCAGTGGACGACCGGCATGATGCCGACTCGCATCCGCGCCTTCTGCCAATTCGGCAAGCACCGCGACATCGAAGTCGAGAACGACGTGACGGCATACGCGGAATACGCGAACGGCGCGACGGCGGTATTCATCACGTCAACCTCGGATGCGCCGGGCACGAACCGGCTCGAAGTGACGGGCAGCCGAGGCAAAATCGTCATCGAAGACGAGCGTATGACGCTGTACCGTCTCCGCGAGGATGAAGCGGCCTTTAATGCACGCAATAAAGAGCCTTTCGCCGGACCGGAATGCTGGAAAATCGATATTCCAAGCCCAGGCAAGAGCCCCGAGCATGCTGGAATTCTGCAGAACTTCACGGACGCCGTCCTGCATGATGCGCCGCTTGTGGCCCCGGGCGAAGAGGGGATCCGCGGCTTGACGCTCTCCAATGCGATGCACCTGTCCACATGGCTGGACAACTGGGTGGAGCTGCCGCTTGACGAGGCGCTGCATGAGGCGGAGCTGAACAAGCGGATCGCGTCGTCGAAATTCAAACGGGAGCAGCCCGCAGAGGAGCTGAGTCAGAAATAATGGTCAACCTCAACCGAAACGACGGCATGAACTACGCACCTGTATCCATCGTCAAGCCGGTTCCAGTCTGCGGCCCGGGCGAATTCGTATTCGCGGCGATGGCGCTCGACCACGGTCATATTTACGGCATGACGAACGGACTGCTGGAAGCGGGAGCGACGCTCAAATGGGTATACGATCCCGATCCAGCGAAAGTCCAGCAATTTATCAAGACGTATCCGCAAGCCCAAGCCGCCTCATCACCGGAAGTTGTTCTGGAGGATGCCGAAGTGAAGCTTGTCGCAGCGGCGGCGATTCCGTCCGACCGCGGCCCGCTCGGCGTTCGGGTCATGAAGCATGGCAAAGATTACTTCACGGACAAGACACCGTTTACGTCACTCGAACAGCTGGAGGAAGCGCGAGCGGTAACAGCTTCGACAGGCCGCAAATATATGGTCTATTACAGCGAGCGGCTCCATGTGGAGAGCGCGATCTACGCGGGACGACTGATACAGGAAGGTGCGATCGGCCGCGTCGTGCAGGTAATCGGCACCGGCCCTCACCGGCTGAACAAGCCATCCCGTCCGGATTGGTTCTTCCGCAAGGCCCAGTACGGCGGCATTCTGACGGATATCGGCAGCCATCAGATCGAGCAGTTTCTTTTCTTTGCGGGCTGCAAAGATGCCACTGTCGCTAGCAGCAAGGTCGCGAACTACAACAATCCGGACGTGCCGGAGCTTGAGGATTTCGGGGATGCGACGCTGGTAGGCGATAATGGCGCGACGAATTATTTTCGCGTGGACTGGCTGACGCCGAACGGTCTTGGCACCTGGGGCGACGGGCGGACGATCATTCTCGGCACAGACGGCTTTATCGAGCTGCGCAAGTACATCGATATCGCCCGCGATCGCAGCGGCGATCACGTCTACCTCGTCAATCACGAGGGCGAGCATCATCTGTCCGTGGGCGGCCAAGTGGGCTTCCCGTATTTTGGCGAGCTGATCCTGGACTGCTTGAACCGGACGGAATACGCGATGACGCAGGCACATGCCTTCAAGGCAGCCGAGCTGTGCATCGCCGCGCAAAATATCGCCGTCAGGCTGTAATCCCTATGGGCCGGAAGGGAGGCGGCATGGTACAATCATTTCATCAGGACGCGCCGGATGAGGCGTGTCAGTTGGAGGGGTTGGAAGTGCCGCTTACGATGCAATGGCAGCAGCCGATCGAGCTCATGTACCGCAACGACTTGCCGATGGCGGGGGCACAGTTTCATTCGCATGCCTTCTATGAAATGTATTATTTTCAAGAGGGCGAGTGCAATTATTTGATCGGCGACAAGCTCATGTCGCTCGAGCCGGGCGATCTGCTCCTCATGCACGGCATGACGCTGCATTGTCCCAATCCGTCGCCGGAAATACCTTATATCCGGACGATCATCCATCTGGATCCCGCCTACGTGCATCGAGTACTGCAAGCGGATACGGCGTCGATGCTGCTGAAGCCCTTCGAGGATTTGCGCAATATCCGCTTGTCCTTGAGCAAGGCGGATCAATCGGAGCTGGAAGGCTTGCTTGCCGAGATGAACCGGTTGTACACGAGGACGAATGAAGCGGGGGTTCGGACGGCGTATGACCGGTTTGTTATCCGGGTCATCGAGCTGCTGCATCTCATTCGTGATTGGTGCAGCGAGCCCGTGAATGAACGGGAGCATCGATCGCTCAGGGAGCAGCACGTGCAGAGCGTCATTTCCTACCTGGAAGACCATTATGTCGAGGAAATTACGCTGGACGATATCGCCGGCGCGCTGCACCTCACGAAGCCGTATTTGTCCAACTTGTTCAAAGACGTAACGGGTACGACCGTTTTTAAATATTTATATAACCGGCGCATTAACCAGGCCAAAATGATGTTTCGGCTGGAGCCCAAGCAATCGGTCTCCGACGTATGCCGCGCGGTTGGGTTTCATCAGCTGCCGCATTTTAGCCGTTTGTTCAAAACAACGGTCGGCGTCAGTCCGGAATCGTACCGGAAACGTATGCTGCAGCTGGCGGCCGACAGTGGAAGCCTGATTTAGCCCGCCGTTTTGGAGGCGAGAACCATTTCAACGAACAGCCCATTATTCGATTTAACGGGCCGCACCGCCGTTATCATCGGCGCGGCCAGCACCTTGGGCAGCGTCATGATCGAGGCGCTCTTGGACCATGGTGCTGATGCAGCCCTTGTCGTTCGCAGCACCGATAAAGCAGAGCCGAAGCTGGCGAAATTACTAGCCTCCGGCCGTGCAGCGCTGTTCCATGCGGATGCGACGTCCAAAGAGGATTTGAAACGGGTGATGAGCGAGATCAACGCGTGGTCGCCGAACGGCCGCACCGATATATTGCTGCATACGGCAGGCACGAATAGTGCAACGCCCTTCTTCGAGATTACGGAGGAGGAATGGGACGCCATCATGGACGTTAATGCCAAGAGTGTCATGCTGGCGTGCCAGGTGTTCGGCCAAGCAATGATCGAAGCCGGCCATGGGGGCAGCATCATCACCATCAGTTCCGTTTCCTCCGGACCGCCGCTGTCCCGCGTGTTCACCTACTCGGCATCAAAATACGCGGTCAACAGCATGACGCAGTTTCTGGCTAGAGAATTCGCGCCGCATGGCATACGCGTTAACGGCATTATCCCAGGTTTCTTCCCGGCGGAGCAGAACCGCGCGATTCTATCACAGGAGCGGATCGACAGCATTTTGGGTCATACTCCGATGAAGCGCTTCGGCGATCCGAAGGAACTGCAGGGCGCCGTCGTGTGGCTGGCGTCGGAAGCGGCTTCCGGCTTCGTGACGGGCTCGCTGATTCGCGTCGACGGCGGCTTCGGCGCCATGACGATTTAAGCGGCATTACCATACGGTTCGTTCCCGTCGCGGGAGCGGCCGTATTTTTTTTATAGGGAAGTGAACAAAAGGACGCCCTTCGCCGTCATACTTTCGATAACAAGGCAGCGCACCAATCCAACCGAAGGGAGCGGAAGCATGAGCGGCGCAGAATCGCAATTCGAAGAAGAACGCCTCGTTGCGCTAGCCGTCCGCGGCGATGACGAAGCGCTTGCCAGCTTGCTCCGCGGCGGCTATGCGATGCTGTATCGCTATATGCTCAAGATCACGATGAACAAGGCGATAGCCGAGGATCTCGTGCAGGAAACGATGCTGAAGGCGATTGAGCGTATTGGCGACTTCCAGCGCAGGAGCAAGTTCTCCACCTGGCTGATCTCGATAGCGACAAGGCTGTATCTCGATGAGATGCGCAAGGAGCAGCGGGCACAGAAATGGCAGACGGCGGAGCAGGCGCTGCAGGGCATCCGGTTCCAAGCCGCCATGCAGCAGCAGGAATGGCCGCTGGCGCTGGATGCGCTCGGCGGGCTGTCCTATGAAATTCGTGTCCCGATCCTGCTGAAATATTATTATGGGTACGCCTATGAAGAAATTGCCGCTTGGATGGATATTCCGGTCGGGACGGTAAAATCCAGGCTGCACAATGGACTGGCAAGGCTGAGGAAGGAGTTGAAGGACGAATGAAGAAACAGCGCAGGCAAGGCACGATGAACGCTGCTGAGGAAGCAGCGGCAAACAGCGCAAAACGGGATGAGGAGTTGGAGCTGGAACGGACTTTCGGGGACTTGCTTTGGGGTCATGTCGAGAAATGGGATCACGCGATCGAGCCGCAGGTGCCGTCTGTAGAAGCTTTATCGCAGCTGGTGCGCGAGCGTAAGGGGCAGCTTCGCAGCCGCATGCAGTCGGAGCGGCTCGTTTTTGGGCTGATCAGTCTGGTCCTGCTTAGCGGACTGCTGCTCGTTTGGCAGTGCAGCATTTTGCTGTTTGCCGTCCTGCAGAGCGTCGTGTTTGCTGCGGCAGCCGGTTTTCTCGTCTTGGCTTCCACGTTGGGCAGGAAGGAGAGGCTGCGAAGATGATAGGGTGGAAAATCGTACTCGTTATCGCCGTTGCCGCTGTCCTTCTCTGCCAGTCCAATTGGCTGTTCGCTGATGCCAAGAAGCACAGCCGGTACCCGTGGTTTTGGGGCTTGTGGGGGCTGATTCAGTTTCCGTTGCCGCTGCTCTGCTATTTGCTCATTGTTCGCAGGCCATGGTCTCAGAAGGCTGAGCCGCCTGGGGACTAGTTGCTTGTGAAAGGGAGAATCATGAATAGATCATCTTGTAACCTCACAGTTTATCGCGCGGAGCGGATGAGAGGTCCCAATTGACTGTGGATTCTCGCCATCATCATCGTGCAGCCTCGCAGTCTTACTGCCGGCAGTCAGATCCCTTGGCCGGCCGCATTACTAACGCTCTGCTCAATGGCCGCCGCGGTCGAAAACGCAGCGCGCTCCCTTCGCAAACGACCCGCGCTTGAAGCGCTGTGAGCCGGTTGACTCTATTGGACTTCCATGCTGATTTTTAGTAGGATAGAGTTATAGAGTACGGCTAATGGGTGACAGGGGTGGATGATCGATGTACAAACTAGGGCAGCGAATCGTTATTCTTTCGGATGTATTTGAACAAAGCCTCCCGGTCGGGGAGTATGGTTATATAATCGCTTATGATAGAAATGCGGACAATGCGTTTGATTACGTCATTCGTGTTCCGAAAGCGAACCGGAACTTTTACGTTCCCGCGGGAGATATTGAGCTGGAAGCCGTGTTAATTCAGATGGAGGTAGATCGTCTGGAGCGGGAAGCGCTGATTGACTTTGCGCTGGCTACCCATAACGCGGAGCTGTTCCACCGGATTATGAATGGGGATCAGGGTGAAGAGGAAGAAGAGAGCGGCAGCGGCGAGCCGCAGACGCGGGAAGACTTCATGCGTCAGGTACGACTGAAAGCATGGATCTGACCGGGGCATCAAGCCAGTCGGCAAGAAGGAGCTGTTCCGTCATCTTCGGATGAACGGAACAGCTCCTTCTTGCAATCGGGTTTGTTGGGAGCTGTGTCAGCGGCGTTCATCTGTTTGCCGCTTCATTCAGGAGCAGCCAGCTCCGCGCACCGCACCCTTGCATGAACATTCAGCGCGCGACGAAGTACGACAATAGGCTGATGAACACGCAAGGATTACGTCCCAACGCTGCTAGACGTGGGAGGTGCCCCTTCTGCTGGGTTTGCCGATGAGGCAGGCGTTCGTTACGCGCCGTTGGTCTCTCCGGTTACCAGAGCATCGGTGCTTCCGTTGTCCGCACTTGTGCCGCCGATTACTTCTCTCGGTCCATGAGGTTTCATGAATCTTTTGCCGTTTACAGTATTCTCCGCAATATTGTCCGCATCCGCGATGACTTTATCCGCTTGCTTCTGCGTCATTTTGCCTGCTTTGACTGCAGCGTTCACGCCGTCAACGATCTGCTTCTTCTGTGCATCGATCAGCTTCTGAACGTCAACGCCTTTTTCCTTCGCGACATCAGCCAGTGATTTGCCGGCAGCAAGCTCCTTCTGCAAATCCGATTCGCTTAAACCGAGTAATGCAGCGGAAGCGTTGAGATCCATTTTGACGAATCCCATCCGGCCTTTTCCTTCGAAACCGCCGCCGAAGCCTTTACCTTGCTCGGGTTTCAGCTGACCGTCGACTGCTTTGTCCAGGTTGTCGGTGAATTCCTTCTTCTCCTCTGCCTGGCGCTTTTCGAATGCCGCGATCATGGCCTGCTTCAGCGCGTCTCTCGATACGCCCTGCTCTTCAGCTACCTGTGCAAGCGTCTTGCCGGCGGCTAGCTTCTCTTGCAAGGTTTTCTTGTCGAGCTTCAGCAGGTCCAATATTTCCTGACTGACGAATCCGCCGCGGAAGCCAGCATGAACATGTCCAGCCTTCTCCTTGTCCGCCAATGCTTTTCCTTTATGGAAGCTGAGCTTGCCGTCCTTAGAGGAAGTGGAAGCAGAATCAGAAGCGGATCCGGTAGGGGCCGCCGTGCTGTTGCTCGCTGTTGCCGCATAGGTGCTGAGCGGGATCATGACCGCAAGCGCGGCTGTAATCGTCAAAGCTCTCATCGTTTTGTTTACTTTCATTTTGGTTCCTCCTTGTTTCTTCTTGGTATTGCTGGCTGCACGTCCCAGTATGGACAGCCAACCTTAAAAAAAGCTGAAAGAAGCGTGAGCCTTCCCTTAGCCCAGTATGAAATTTTTCTTCATATAGCAGCACCTTCCTTTTCAAGTATCTGAACACCTTTACGTTGAGTTTAAAACCAGCCTTGCGTTATAATGGGTAGAATGTGTTCAGATTTGGATGGAAAGGACGGGACAAGAGACGATGAGCATCACGATCAAAGATGTTGAGCATGTGGCCAACCTGGCCCGGCTGGAGCTCTCCGAGCAGGAGAAAGAGCAGTTTGCCGGACAGCTGAATGCCATTTTGAAATATGCGGAGAAGCTGAACGAGCTTGAAACCGACGATGTGGAGCCGACGAGCCATGTGCTTCCGGTTCATAATGTGATGCGGGAAGATGTCATTCGGGAATCCGTGTCCAATGAAACCGCGCTGCGTAACGCGCCTGATGATGAAGACGGCCAGTTCAAAGTGCCGGCTGTTTTGGAATAAATCGATCGTTTTGGATATGAAGGGAGGAACGGCTGTTGGCACTCTTTGATCTACGCCTGCAGGATGTACATAACCAACTGAGAAAGAAAGAGCTTTCGGTCGGCGATTTGGTGGATGCTTCGTATTCGCGCATTGCCGCAACCGATGCATCGATTCAAGCGTTCTTGACCTTGGACGAAGAAGGCGCCCGCGCTGCGGCTGCCGAGCTCGACAAGGTGCTGGTAGAAGGCGGCGAACAAGGGCTTTTATTCGGTTTGCCTGCCGGCGTGAAGGACAATATCGTTACAGAAGGTCTGCTTACCACATGCGCAAGCCAGTTTTTGCGCAACTATGATCCGATTTACGATGCGACGGTAGTGAAGAAGCTGAAGGCCGCGCAATCGGTGACGATCGGTAAGCTCAACATGGACGAGTTCGCCATGGGCGGCTCCAACGAAAATTCCAGCTTCTACCCTACGCGTAATCCGTGGAACACGGACTACGTACCGGGTGGTTCAAGCGGCGGCTCCGCTGCATCTGTAGCGGCGGGACAAGTGTATTTCGCGCTCGGCTCCGACACTGGCGGTTCGATCCGTCAGCCTGCGGCATACTGCGGCATCGTTGGCTTGAAGCCTACCTATGGTCTAGTGTCTCGTTTTGGACTAGTAGCATTCGCATCGTCGCTCGACCAGATCGGTCCGCTCACGAAGAATGTTGAGGACTCCGCCTACGTGCTTCAGTCGATCGCCGGCTATGACGCGAACGATTCGACGTCGGCAAACGTCGACATCCTTGACTACGTCAGCGCATTGAACGGCGACGTGAAAGGACTGCGCATCGGCGTGCCGAAGGAATATCTCGGACAAGGCATCGATCCGAAAGTGAAAGAAGCGGTGCTGGCCGCGCTCAAGCAATTCGAGAGCCTCGGCGCGACGTGGGAGGAAGTCTCCCTGCCGCATACCGAGTACGCGGTTGCGACCTACTACCTGCTCGCTTCCTCGGAAGCTTCCTCGAACTTGGCCCGTTTCGACGGCGTCCGTTACGGCGTGCGTGCCGACAATCCGGACAACCTGATCGATTTGTACCGCAAATCGCGGAGCCAGGGCTTCGGCCAGGAAGTAAAACGCCGCATCATGCTTGGAACCTACGCGCTGAGCTCCGGCTATTATGATGCTTACTACTTGAAAGCTCAGAAAGTGCGCACGCTGATCAAGCAGGATTTTGACAACGTGTTCCAGAATTTCGATCTGATCATCGGGCCGACCGCGCCGACGCCTGCCTTTAAGATCGGCGAGCAGGTCGGAGACCCGCTTACGATGTATTTGAACGATATTTGCACGATTCCGGTCAGCCTTGCGGGAGTGCCTGCGATCAGCGTGCCTTGCGGCTTCGCGGACGGACTGCCGATCGGCCTGCAAATCATCGGCAAAGCGTTCGACGAGCGCACGGTGCTGCGCGCCGCGCATGCTTTCGAGCAGCACACTGAGCATCATAAACAGCGTCCGCAGCTGTAAGCGGACGGCTAGGAAGCAGGAGGGCAAAGTCATGTTTGAATCGAACAAATACGAAACGGTCGTCGGGCTGGAAGTGCACGTCGAGCTCCACACGAAGAGCAAAATCTTCTGCGGCTGCTCGACCTCCTTCGGCGCCCCGCCGAACACGCATACATGTCCGATCTGCCTCGGACACCCCGGCGTGCTGCCGGTATTGAACCGCCAGGCGCTGGAATATGCCATGAAGGCAGCGATGGCGTTGAATTGCCAAATCGCAGACATTAGCAAGTTCGACCGCAAAAACTATTTCTATCCCGATTCGCCGAAGGCATATCAAATCTCGCAATTCGATAAGCCGATCGGCGAGCATGGCTGGATCGATATCGAAGTGAACGGACAGACCAAACGGATCGGCATCACGCGCCTCCACTTGGAAGAAGATGCGGGTAAACTGACGCACATCGACGGAGGCTTCGGTTCACTCGTCGATTTTAACCGTGTCGGCACGCCGCTTGTTGAGATCGTATCGGAGCCGGACATTCGCACGCCTGAAGAAGCCAAGGCCTACTTGGAGAAGCTCAAGGCAATTATGCTCTATTGCGACGTTTCCGACGTGAAGATGGAAGAGGGCTCGCTGCGCTGCGACGCCAACATCAGTATCCGTCCTTACGGTCAGGAGCAGTTCGGCACGCGTGCGGAGCTGAAGAACATGAACTCCTTCCGCGGCGTACAACGCGGCTTGGAGTATGAAGAGATGCGTCAAGCCGACGTACTCGACAGCGGCGGGAAGGTCGTACAGGAAACACGCCGCTGGGACGAGTCCCAAGGCAAGACGTTTACGATGCGCAGCAAGGAAGAGGCGCACGACTACCGGTATTTCCCGGACCCGGACCTCGTTCAGATTCATATCGACGACGAGTGGAAGGCGCGTGTTCGCGCCTCGATTCCGGAGCTGCCAGACGCCCGCAAAGCGCGTTACTCCGAAGACTTCGGACTGCCGTCCTACGACGCGGAAGTCATAACGTCTTCCAAGAAGCTCGCTGATTTCTTCGAGGAGAGCCTGAACTACACGAAAGATGCCAAAGCGGTGTCCAACTGGATCATGGGCGATCTGCTCGGCTATTTGAACGCAGGCGGCTTGGAACTTGACGATATCAAGCTGACAGGCCAAGGCCTCGGCGAAATGATCGGATTGATGGAGAAAGGCACCATCAGCAGCAAGATCGCCAAAACCGTCTTCAAAGAAATGCTGGAGAGCGGCAAGTCGCCGCAGCAAATCGTTGAGGAGCAGGGCCTTGTCCAAATCAGCGACGAAGGCGCCATCGCTGAAGTCGTCGACCGGATCGTAAGCGGTAATCCGCAGTCGGTGGAGGATTTCAAAGCCGGCAAGGAAAAGGCAATTGGCTTCCTCGTCGGTCAAGTCATGAAGGAAACGAAGGGGAAAGCGAACCCGGCGCTTGTCAATAAGCTGCTAGTCGCACGCCTGAATCAATAACGATTCTCTATTCTAGAGGCATGTCCGATCTTGCGGACATGTCTCTTTGCCGTATTCGGAATATGGTACAATAGTGGCAAAGAATTTTTCCATCAGGAGGGTGACTATGGGCGAACAGTCACGTCGGAAGTCCGCTTTAGCGCCTCTGCTTGCTTTTCTGATTCCTGGCGGCGGGCATTTGGCTTTAGGCAGGACGGTCACGGGTCTGCTTCTGCTGCTGGGTACGCTGACCGATATCGCGGGTATCATTCGCTTCGCGGACGAGGGCGGCGGCGAATTTGCGCTGCTTATCATTTTACTGGGCCTGGGTGTGCCTTATTTTTGGTTTTACAGCGTGTTCAGCACGCTGCAGCTGTCGGCTAAGCTTCGTCATGAGGCTGCGGAACGGGAAGCGGAGCTGCTGGGCGATACGCGGACGAATAGAGAGGTTGAACGGCACGGAGGAATTAGCTTTGCTTTAATTGCGCAGGGAATTGCCGTCATAGGGATAAGCTTCATACTCCTTGTGCTCGTTCAATCGACTATAGATGTGTCGCTGCCGATTGAGACGACCGGAACCTATTTGCCTGGGGTTCTGCTCATTTGCCTTGCGGTAGTCATTGTTTTAAGGGGGAAGCAGGCGATGTTTAAATTGGGAAGATTCACGGCGGCTGCCGTACTGGTCACTGTCGGCAGTTTGCTGCTGTGGGATCAGCTGCGCAGCCGGAATGACATCGAGCTGCTCGGACAATGGTGGCCTGCGGCATTTGTGCTGCTGGGCATCGAGATTATGATTGCCAGCCTGGTGTATCGCAAAGGAGTGAAGCGGCCATCGTTTGACATCGGTGGTGCATTCATCGCGGTTATCGTCACCGTGACAGCCTTTGCTGTAACGCAGTATGCATCCATGCCGTTTCGCTGGCTGGATGAGTTTAAAGTCAATTTGACGGGCACAAGCGGATTTGGAGAAGAGAAGGGCTTCCAATACAAGAAGGAAACCATCCATGAGCCGCTGCTTCCGAGCACATCGGTTATCGCGATCAATAACGTGAACGGCAGTGTACTAGTCAAGGAGGGGGATGTCGGCGACATTGTCATTGAAACCGTTATGTGGGTCGATGCCGCCGATCAGCAGGAGGCAGACAATACGGCAGAGAAGTCGGAAGTTGTCATCAGCGGAGACGACCACATCAAAATCGAGGCGAAAGGCCATCCGTACGGGACTAACGGTGATCGTAAGCCGCGTATGAATATGGTAATCACACTGCCTGCGGACTCCGCCTTCGGCAAGCAGGCGCAGTCGACCCCTCCGCCGAACGATCCGAACAGCGGCAAGTCAGCGAATAATGCCAACGGTGGTACTTCGTCAACCGAATCAGGGGTCGATGCGATGAATTCTCCTGCCCCTCCTGTAGACCAAGAGGCTGTTCCACCCGGCGATTCATCGACCAATTCCGGACAATCTGCAACTTCAGATAATGCCAATGCGTCTACTACAGGGAAGACTCCCCAAGTGGAGCTTTACATCGGGACCGTGAACGGCTCAGTCGTTACATCAGATCTTACCGTCAGTGGAGGTTTGACCATCAAGGTGACTTCGGGCGAAATTTCGGTTAAACGAATCGCAGGGCCCGTAGATGCCGAAACGAAGAACGGCAGCATCACCGCTGCTGCGCTGGACGGCAGCATCAAGCTGAACACTTATAACGGCGACATTGCGGCTGCAGACATTACGGGCAGTATAGACGGCTCTACATTAAGCGGGAGCATAGATTTACGGCATATATCCGGCGATATCGATACAGATACGAAGAATGGTCAGATCGGTGTTAGAGAAGCGTCAGGCGCTATCAAAGCGGACACATTGAACGGTGATATCAATATCGCAAGCGCAGCTGTCGGCGGCGACTGGGATATAGACAGCTCAATCGGGGAGATTCATCTGATGATTCCTGAAACGGGCAGCTATTCCGTGAGCGGATCCGTTACATTTGGTGATGTATCTACGGACTTGCCCTTAACAATCAGCAAGAAAACGATACGCGGGAGCGTCGGAGAGTCGACGTACCGAATCAATATCGATGCCAACAGCAGCATTGTGGTAAATCGTTACACCCCTTAAAATGATTACCGCCTTCATTGACAAATAGAAAAGTATCCACGTACAATGGTTCTAAACTATGCAGAAAGGACGTGTTGGGCATGGGGGCGACCGTTGAGCAAGCTTTAGAACAATTAAAAAGTACCGGCGTTCGTATGACCCCGCAGCGTCATGCCATATTAAGTTTTCTCATGCATTCCAAATCGCATCCAACTGCGGACGAAATTTATAAATCGCTCTCGTCTTCTTTTCCGAGCATGAGCGTAGCGACGATATATAATAACCTGCGGCTTTTCGTTGATGCAGGGCTGATCAAGGAACTCACCTACGGCGACGATTCGAGTCGATTTGATGCCGATCTTTCGGAGCATTATCACGCGATTTGCCGTTCTTGCGGAACGATTGTGGACTTTGATCATCCGCCGTTGACCGGGGTGGAAGAAGCCGCTTCCAGAGTGACGGGGTTTCGAGTGGAAGGTCATCGCATGGAGATTTACGGGCAATGCGCAACATGTGCATCGCGGCATAACTGACCGGGTCTGTTTTGACAAAATGAAATGAACGCGCAAGGGATGAGCAAGCTCTCCGCCTGCGCGTTTTTTATTTCCAGCAGGGCAGCCGTTTTTTCCGGAATGGAAACAGCGTGTCCAATCGCAGAGAGGAGCATTTGACAGGTGGAAACTGTTCGGTTTCGGCCAAGACGCCAAAGTGGCGGATGGTTGAAATGGCTGGTCATCACGAGCGGCTTATTCGCAATGGTCATCGGTATGTGGTTCGGCTGGCAGCGGCTGGCCCCAAACAACACGGTGGTAGAGCCGGATTACGGAGCCGCGCATCCGTTGCTCTATCACGGCGAGGTTATGAAGAACGGGGCGCTCGTTGAAGGCGGCGAGGTTCGGATACCGATCACGGTCATTCAGGAACAGCTTGGGCTCAAGGAAGAAGTTTATTACGAGAGCAAGACGGGCTCCATCGTAATGACAACGGCGAATAAGGTGCTTCGCATGCAGACGAATACGCTGACGGCGACATTGAATAAACAACCCTATCAGCTGCGGATTGCTGCAGAGGTTATTAATAAAGTGGCCTATATGCCGATCAAACCGCTGCAGGAGATGTATGGACTTCAAGTAGAGTATAACGAGAAAACAGACATTGTTACGGTCATGACGGCGGGAGAGGCTGTGCAGCTCGGCGCCAATCCCAAAACCAAAGGCATGCTGACGATTCGTCGGAGCCCAACCATCAAAGCACCGATTTACGAGCGGGTGCCTGGGGAGACTGAGGTTCGGATCTGGGGCGAGCAGGAAGGCTGGTATCTTGTCCAAAGTCCAGACGGCATCGTGGGCTATGCTTCCAAATCCAATCTTGCTTTAACGCAGATGGAGCAGATCAAGAAGCAGCAGGAAGAACCGGTATATCCAGCATGGAAGGCCGTGGGCACCAAAATCAATCTAACCTGGGAAGCCGTCTACGGAAGGTCGCCCAATACAGCGGCAATCGGGGACATGCCCGGCGTAAACGTCGTCTCGCCGACATGGTTCCAACTGCTGGACGGCAAGGGGAGTATTAAGAGTACAGCTGATATGGCCTACGTCAATTGGGCACACAATCGTCATATGCAGGTATGGGGAGTGTTCAGTAACAGCTTTGAGCCCGATCGAACCACTGCTGCGCTTGCGAGTACGGATGCACGCTTGAAAATGATCCAACAGCTGGCGGCCTACGCGCAAATGTACAAGCTGCAGGGCATTAACCTCGACTTCGAAAATGTGTATACGGCTGACAAAGCTAATCTTGTACAGTTTGTCCGCGAACTGACGCCGTATATGCACGAAATGGGCGTGGTCGTATCGATTGACGTCACGCCAAAATCTAACAGTGAAATGTGGTCTTTGTTTTTAGACCGGGCGGCGCTTGGCAAAGTCGTGGATTATATGATGATTATGGCTTATGACGAGCATTGGGCATCAAGTCAGGATTCGGGTTCCGTAGCATCGCTGCCTTGGACGGAACAATCCATTCTTCGTATTCTGGAGGAAGACAACGTTCCGCCAAGCAAAGTCGTGCTGGGGATGCCGCTCTATACGAGGCTCTGGACAGAGAAGAAGGACGAGAGCGGTAAACTCAAAGTGAGCTCGAAGGCGCTTGGCATGGAAGCCGTACAGAAGATTTTGAAAGATCATAAGCTCACGCCTAAATTGGATACCGATGCCGGTCAGCGCTACGTAGAGTACCAGCAGGATGGAGCGCTGCAGCGAATATGGATTGAGGATTCGCTTTCGATGAAGGAACGTGTTGCGCTTGTGAAGAAGTACAAATTGGCCGGAGCAGCTACGTGGCAGAGGCAATTTCAGTCCGATGATATTTGGGCCATCATTCATCAGTCTTTAATTCAGCTTCCGTAATTGCGGAAATAAAAACGCCCTGCGCGGGGTAAGAACCGTGTGCAGGGCATTTTATTGTTGGGAATCACGATCACGATTGAGGTTGGCTGACTTCGTCGATCGATACGGTGTCATCGAGATCGGTAGCCTGTTGAGGATCCA
>NZ_CP080269.1:2877500-2967500 GCF_019431355.1 Paenibacillus sp. R14(2021) | reverse complement strand
TAAGGACTGGTGGAGCGCATTCAAGTGAGAATGCCGGTATGAGTAACGAAAAGACAAGTGAGAATCTTGTCCGCCGTAAGACTAAGGTTTCCTGAGGAAGGCTCGTCCGCTCAGGGTAAGTCGGGACCTAAGGCGAGGCCGAAAGGCGTAGTCGAAGGACAACAGGTTGATATTCCTGTACCACCGTAAGCCGTTACGAGCAATGGGGTGACGCAGAAGGATAGTGACGCGGGCTGATGGATGCCCGTCCAAGCAGTGAGGCTGATGTGTAGGCAAATCCGCACATCGATAAGGCTGGGCTGTGATGGGGAGCGAAAATTGCAGTAGCGAAGGTCATGAGTTCAGGCTGCCAAGAAAAGCCTCTAGCCAGGTGAAGGTGCCCGTACCGCAAACCGACACAGGTAGTCGAGCAGAGTATGCTAAGGCGCTCGGAAGAACTCTCGTTAAGGAACTCGGCAAAATGACCCCGTAACTTCGGGAGAAGGGGTGCCTCGGTAGGGTGAATAGCCCGAGGGGGCCGCAGTGAAAAGGCCCAAGCGACTGTTTAGCAAAAACACAGGTCTGTGCGAAGCCGTAAGGCGAAGTATACGGGCTGACGCCTGCCCGGTGCTGGAAGGTTAAGGGGAGTGGTTAGCCGCAAGGCGAAGCTA
Organism: Paenibacillus sp. R14(2021); assembly: GCF_019431355.1. Classification (NCBI taxonomy): domain Bacteria; kingdom Bacillati; phylum Bacillota; class Bacilli; order Caryophanales; family Paenibacillaceae; genus Paenibacillus; species Paenibacillus sp. R14(2021). The sequence continues at coordinate 2,966,850 of NZ_CP080269.1, read as the reverse complement.
TGAACCGAAGCCCCAGTAAACGGCGGCCGTAACTATAACGGTCCTAAGGTAGCGAAATTCCTTGTCAGGTAAATTCTGACCCGCACGAATGGCGTAACGACTTGGGCGCTGTCTCAACGAGAGATCCGGTGAAATTTTAATACCTGTGAAGATGCAGGTTACCCGCGACAAGACGGAAAGACCCCATGGAGCTTTACTGCAGCTTGATATTGGACTTTGGTACGATCTGTACAGGATAGGTGGGAGCCTAAGAAGCCGGAGCGCCAGCTTCGGTGGAGGCAACGTTGGGATACCACCCTGATCGTATCGGAGTTCTAACCTGGTACCGTAATCCGGTACAGGGACCGTGTCAGGTGGGCAGTTTGACTGGGGCGGTCGCCTCCTAAAATGTAACGGAGGCGCCCAAAGGTTCCCTCAGAATGGTTGGAAATCATTCGCAGCGTGCAAAGGCATAAGGGAGCTTGACTGCGAGACCTACAAGTCGAGCAGGGACGAAAGTCGGGCTTAGTGATCCGGTGGTACCGAATGGAAGGGCCATCGCTCAACGGATAAAAGCTACCCTGGGGATAACAGGCTTATCTCCCCCAAGAGTCCACATCGACGGGGAGGTTTGGCACCTCGATGTCGGCTCATCGCATCCTGGGGCTGAAGTAGGTCCCAAGGGTTGGGCTGTTCGCCCATTAAAGCGGTACGCGAGCTGGGTTCAGAACGTCGTGAGACAGTTCGGTCCCTATCTGTCGTGGGCGTAGGAAATTTGAGAGGAGCTGTCCTTAGTACGAGAGGACCGGGATGGACGCACCGCTGGTGTACCAGTTGTTCCGCCAGGAGCACCGCTGGGTAGCCAAGTGCGGACGGGATAAGCGCTGAAAGCATCTAAGCGTGAAGCCCCCCTCAAGATGAGATTTCCCAATTCGTAAGACCCCTGGTAGACGACCAGGTTGATAGGTTCGAGGTGGAAGTGCAGCAATGCATGCAGCTGACGAATACTAATCGGTCGAGGGCTTATCCTATTGAACCCTGTTAAGGGGTTCACTTCGGAAACCAACCCTAACATCTTCGCTCAGCTAAGTAATGACCTTCGCAAAGGTTCGTATCCAGTTTTCAGGGTGAAAGTTGCCCGAATGTATTACCGTTCCCTGATAGCTCAGTTGGTAGAGCACTCGACTGTTAATCGAGTTGTCACAGGTTCGAGTCCTGTTCGGGGAGCCATTTCTGGAGAGCTGTCCGAGTGGTCGAAGGAGCACGATTGGAAATCGTGTAGGCGCTAACCGCGTCTCGAGGGTTCGAATCCCTCGCTCTCCGCCAGATCTGGCCCGTTGGTCAAGTGGTTAAGACACCTCCCTTTCACGGAGGTAACAGGGGTTCGAGTCCCCTACGGGTCACCATTTTCTCTGAAATTCCTTCAAGAAAACAGTTGCATTGAGCATAAGAAATAGGTTATAGTATTACTTGTTGCTCAAACATGGAGGCTTAGCTCAGCTGGGAGAGCATCTGCCTTACAAGCAGAGGGTCGGCGGTTCGATCCCGTCAGCCTCCACCATAATGATTTACAATGACGCGGGGTGGAGCAGCTCGGTAGCTCGTCGGGCTCATAACCCGAAGGCCGCAGGTTCAAATCCTGCCCCCGCAACCAATTACCTTCGGTGTATACCGAGAATTATAATGTGGAGCCGTGGTGTAGAGGCCTAACATGCCTGCCTGTCACGCAGGAGACCGCGGGTTCGAATCCCGTCGGCTCCGCCATTATAACCAAGTACGGCTCGGTAGCTCAGTCGGTAGAGCAGAGGACTGAAAATCCTCGTGTCGGCGGTTCGATTCCGTCCCGAGCCACCATTCTTGACAAGCAATAATTGAATAACTTGCCGGTGTAGCTCAGTTGGTAGAGCAACTGACTTGTAATCAGTAGGTCGGGGGTTCGAATCCTCTCGCCGGCACCATCATGGAGGATTAGTGAAGTGGCTAAACACGGCAGACTGTAAATCTGCTCTCTCTGAGTTCGGTGGTTCGAATCCATCATCCTCCACCACTTTTCTTACCTAGGGGCATAGTTTAAGGGTAGAACAGCGGTCTCCAAAACCGTTAGTGTGGGTTCAATTCCTGCTGCCCCTGCCAATTAAATATTGTTGTATGGCGATCGTGGCGAAGTGGTTAACGCACCGGTTTGTGGATCCGGCATTCGTGGGTTCAATTCCCATCGGTCGCCCCATTTTAACTAAACCAAAAGCTTTATGTTGGGGATTAGCCAAGCGGTAAGGCAACGGACTTTGACTCCGTCATTCCCTAGGTTCGAATCCTAGATCCCCAGCCATTTTATGCGGAAGTGGCTCAGCGGTAGAGCATCGCCTTGCCAAGGCGAGGGTCGCGGGTTCGATTCCCGTCTTCCGCTCCAATTTTTTATCTGGCGCCATAGCCAAGTGGTAAGGCAGAGCTCTGCAAAAGCTTTACCCCCAGTTCGAGTCTGGGTGGCGCCTCCACAAATTTATACAACATGTGCCCTTAGCTCAGCTGGATAGAGCATTTGACTACGAATCAAAAGGTCAGGAGTTCGAATCTCTTAGGGCACGCCATTAAATATGCCGGCGTGGCGGAATGGCAGACGCGCGCGACTCAAAATCGTGAGGGAAACCGTGGAGGTTCGAGTCCTCTCGCCGGCACCAATTTAAAAATTTCAGCGCTGTATGTACATTATGTACATACAGCGTTTTTGCGTTCTAGTCTTATATTTCAATTTTGTAAAAGGGTGGGGTGTAGATGGTGTTGAATCAGTCAGCAGCCATTCAAGATGAGATTGTTGAAACGTGTCCGCTCTGCGACACGGATGTTCCGAAGAATAAGCAGTTTATGATTTGGCAACCGTGTTCATGATGACTTTGTCCATGATTCCGAAGGTGCTTTCATATTTATATATACATATGTTTACTATGAATCGCAAAAAGAGATGTATTTGGCTGACTACTCGAGCGCAACATTGAGCGGAACGGAAGCTATCATTGGGTTGAACGATACAAATGGTATGGCCGCCAGGCATTTGAGTTCGCCTTACATCGATTTGTTTTAAATCAGCATGGAGGAATTTCTTTAGAGCGGTTAAAACAACGGTGAGTGCGTTGTCCCTCCTTGAGAAGGAAAGAATCAAAACGCGTAGGGCTCCTCAAAGGATCAAGATTGCATTATACGCATCCGCCAACCGCCAATAGGCTTGAATTTTTGAATCATCATTAGATAACAACACCGCAAGTAACATTGAGTATGGAACGTGTACAAGCAATAGAAGCGGAATTGACAGCAGTTGAGCCGACAATGCAACGACGTTTAATCGAGGCTTTTCATGCTGCTCTAAACGAATAAAACACGTTCAAAAGAGGATGAATTTATTTCTTCGTCTAAATAGGCGGAGAAATTAAAAAATTACTAAAGCTTATTTTGTCTGCAGGTCAGTGGTTCTGCAGACTTTGTCAACTAGAGATGTGTCGAAGAGCAGTGAAAGGTACGATAGGAAACACGGATAGGTATAGGCAAGTAGAGGCTAGATGTGTGTTGAGAGGGCTGAACTGCAGTCGTAGCTCATAAAGGAGCAAGCAGGTACAACCTGAATTAAATAGGTGCAAATGACGTTTGAGTCGTGCAGCAAATGCTTTTTATGCATGTGTTCGGTCTTAGGGTCTGCTAGCTCCCCGCCTGAGGTCTAGGGCTAAAAACCGTCGCGGGTCCGTTTTGAATCATGGCAAAACAACCTACAATAAGGACATAAGCAAGAAACGAAACAACGGCAAGGCAAGCAACGTAAGAAACGAATAACAGTAACTTATAGAAAGGCGGTGACTGAACAATGAACGGAAAAAATGCACTTGGCGCGATACTGGTATTGGTCGGAGGACTTATGGTCTTGAAATTCCTGCACATTAATCTGGGAGGCATCATTGGTTTCTTGATGCCCTTCATCCTGATCGGACTCGGCGTTGTCGGCGTAAAAAACAACAGCAAAATAATCGGAGCCGTGTTGATCGTTGTGGGCGGACTTATGCTGCTCGGCAAACTGGCTGGTATTATCACGCTTCTGCTGGCAATCGGCTTGATCGTTTGGGGCGTGTCTTATTTCAAAAATCGTCATAACCGCGTCTAACATACAACAGTGATCGTCATTGAAGTTCTGGAACGGAGGAGGCTTAAATCATGAGCATTATGCGAAGAGTGCGGGATATGACAGTCGCTACGCTAAACGAGCGATTGGAGAAAGCGGAAGACCCAGTGAAGCTGATCGACCAGTTTCTGTGGTCCACAAGGGAAGAAATTATACAAGCAGAGAAGCTGTATCAACAGTGTCTCGGTCACAGCAATCATCTCAAAGTACAGTGGCTGCAGGCGGAGCAGTTAAAGGAGAAACGCGAGCAGCAAGCCATCATTGCCCTTAAAGCCGGCGAAGAACATGTCGCCCGCATCGCGCTGATGGAGAAGGCAGCCAGCGAAGAGCGCGCTAATCAATACCATGAGCTCTACGAGCAGGCCGCGGTGAGCGTGAAGGATCTAGAGGAACAGCTGCGCGAGCTGCGCAGCGAATATCAAAGCGTCTACGATAAACGGGAGTATTTTGCGGCACGAATGGAGTCCCTTCGTCTGCAGCAGCGGCTGAACCAACGATATGCCAATGGCGGTGTGTATAACAGTTCACCGGGCCAACAGCCTTCCGGCATGTTCCGCAAGCTGGAAGACCGGATCAGCGACCTAGAGCTGGAAGCACGGAGCTTACGCGATTTGCGCAAAGCGGGGCAAGAGTTTCTGACCAGTGCAGGACAAACGATGCAATCCGTTATCGAACGGGAGATGGAGTCGCTGAAACGTAAACTGCAGCAGGAAGGATGGAAATCGTAATGAAGAAACTGTATCGGTCGCGCCGCGATAAAAAACTGTTCGGCTTATGCGGCGGACTTGCCGAAATGTTGAACGTCGATGCGACGCTGCTGCGGATTCTTCTTATCGTCGTGACTGTCTTTACAAGCGGAGCATTGATTCTCGTTTATATCTTGGCAGGTTTAGTCGTGCCGAAGGATCCATACGGCGGTTATGGTCCCGGAGCAGGTGGATTCAATGGCGGATGGAATAACGGTCCCTATGGAGGTGGCCAATACGGAAACGGTGGAAACGGTCCGGGTCACGGACATGGAAGCTCCTACGGGAATTCCACAAATCCAGGACCGATGAACAATTGGCAGCATCCACCCGCTCAGACCCAGGCACAACCTGCCTCCAACATTGATGCGATGATGGAAGACTTGGAGAAACGCGCATTGAAGAAAGAAATCGAAGAGCTTCGCGCCAAACTAGCGAAACACGAGAAGGGAGAGTTTTAAACGATGAGTATTTTCAAACGTATGAAGGATATGACGAAAGCTTCCGTACATGAGCTCTTGGACAAAATGGAAGATCCGGTTGTCATGCTGAATCAATATCTCCGCGATATGGAGGCAGAAATTCACACAGCGGAGTTGACGGTCGCGAAGCAAATGGCCAATGAGCGTCGTATGAAACAGCGCCTGGACGAAGCGGAAAGAGGCGGCGTTGACCGCGAAGGAAAAGCCGAAACTGCACTTCGCGCTGGTCAGGAAGAGCTTGCACGCAAACTGCTGGAGGAGAAAATCTTCTTCGATCAAAAGACTGCGGAGTACGCCGAACTGCATGCGAGTGCAAAGACTCAGGCCGAGGAGCTGATGAACCAGCTGCATGGGATGAAGGATGAATACTACCAGCTCCGCAACAAGCGCAATGAGCTCGCAGCCCGCGCGCAAATGGCCAAAGCCAAGAAACAAATGGCACAGGCAGCATCTGTACATTCCATCGAAAGCGGCAGCGCTTCACGCGGTTTCAGCCGTATGGAAGAGAAGATCATGCAGCTGGAAGCAGAAGCGGATGTCATTCGAGGACCGTTCGGAACGTATAACGCTCCTTCCGCAGTAAGCACAGTCGATACGGCAAAGCAATTGAAAGTCGAAGAGCAGCTGCAAGCACTTAAAAGCAAGCTGAACCCGCCATCAGGCGAATAAGTCCACTCCAACAGCTGAACAATATGCCCATTTGGTCGATGCGAGTAAGCGGCATCGGCCACTGGCATGTTTTTACGCGTTTACATAAGGAAGGGGGAGGGCCGTGAGCGAGCATTCGTCCGTGCCGAAGCAAGAGCCGTTAGAAACTCAAGCTGACAGTTCGGAGACGGTTGTGGCAGAGCGGGGCCAATATCCAGTTTACCGCAATGACGGGGTACCGCCGCCCATTCAGGCCGAGAAAAGAAGAAATGCTGCGGAAACGGTGCTGTGGTTATTCGTCATTCTTGGATTAATCGTACTGGTGCTGCAGGGAACCGGCTATGTTAAGCTGTTTGCGCTGCAAAGCAAAGCGGCGCTGATCGGGTTGACGGTCATTGCGGTTGCGCTTGTGCTCGCTGCCGTTTACAGTTATTTACAAGGGATGAAGCTCCGTGCCGCACTTAAGCGGCTGACGGATCAACAACGGCGTAAGCGTCAACGCGTGACATTGCCCGCAGAGGGAAGCAGCAGGGCGGACACGGAAGCGTTGTCCGAGGAGGACGACGTATGGACGGAGCAGGTGCGTTTCTCGGCTGTGATCGAGGAGCGGGAACGTCTGGCCCGCGAGCTGCATGATGCTGTCAGTCAGCAGCTGTTCGCGATTTCGATGACGGCAACGGCTGTCAGCCGTACGCTGGAGAAAGACTGGGAGCGCGCAAAGCGCCAGGTACAGCTCATTGAGGAGATGGCATCCGTGGCGCAATCGGAAATGCGCGCGCTGCTGCTGCATTTGAGACCGGTGCATTTGGATGGCAAGAATTTGAGTCAGGCGCTTCATAGCCTGATTGAAGAATTGAAACAGAAGGTACCGATGGCGATCACGCTGGAAGCGGATGCGACGATCAAGCTGGATTCGGAAGCAGAGGATCATTTGTTTCGAATTGCGCAAGAGGCGTTCTCGAATGCGCTGCGCCACTCCAAAGCGGATCAGCTCAATATCTATCTGCAGCATGCGGGTCCTTACGTCCGGCTGACCATCCAGGATAACGGAAGCGGGTTTAATTTGGAAGAGAAGAAACAAACGTCCTACGGCTTACTCACCATAGAGGAACGGGTCAACGTGCTCGGGGGCTCGATGAAGCTCATTACTTCGCCGGGCAACGGAGTCGTTATCGATATCCGAGTGCCTTCGGCCGTATAGGATGGAGGAGGAATTTCACCGAATGGAAGCGATCGAACGAATGGAAAGCATCGAACAACCGATTAAGGTACTGCTTGTGGATGACCATGAAATGGTACGTATCGGCCTTGCGGCCGTACTCCATACAGAAGACGGCATCGAGGTCGTCGGAGAAGCCAGCAATGGCATGGAAGGAATTCGTCTGGCGCAGGCTTACCATCCCGATGTGGTGCTGATGGATCTGGTCATGGAAGGCATGGACGGGGTGGAAACGACTCGGCGGCTGCTTGAATTGTATCCGGATTGCAAAGTGATCGTGCTGACCAGCTATCTCGACGACGGCAAAATGTATCCGGTTATTGAAGCGGGGGCGTTTAGCTACCTGCTCAAAACGTCCCGCGCAAACGAAATTGCCGATGCGATACGCGCAGCGGCAAGAGGGCAGTCCGTGCTAGAATCGCAAGTGGCGGCAAAAATGATGAATCGTTTCCGCCAGCCCAAGGCTGAAGCCGTTCGGCCGCTGCATGAGCAGCTGACGGACCGGGAGATGGATGTCCTCAAATGCGTTGGCAAAGGCTTGTCTAATCAGGAAATTGCCGAGGAGCTGTTCATCGGCATTAAGACGGTTAAATTCCATGTAACGAATATTTTTGCCAAGCTCGGCGTGGATGACCGGACGCAGGCTGCTATCTATGCGCATAAGCACGGGCTGGCGGAGTAGCCTGATAGAGAGAGCCGGTGCAAAGCGAGTCTTTTGAAGTAATGGCCATAAGCGGTTGGAATTAGACAAGAGCTTTGCTTCATACATTAGCCCGAAGGGGACCCGAAAGAAGGACACTTGGCGAGAAGTGATCTTTTTTCGGGTCCTTTTCATATCGAGGTTTGGATGAGGGTTAGAATTTCTTTGGCAATGGCTTCATCTTGTTCGATATCGAAGAAGCGTATTCCTGTGCGCGGTTCCGTATCTACAAGGAGTGCGCCGGGCCAACGAACGGCCAGTAGCGGATTGCTGAGCGCAAGAAGCGCAGCGTCTTCGGGCGACCGGATGAGGATGATTTTGGGGTAAGCTTCCTGCTTAAAGCCTTCGACAAGTACAACATCGATATGCAGCATGTACGCAAGCAGCTCGGAGAGCTCGGCTGCACCTTGGCTGATCAGAGCGCTTCGATAGGCGGAGGAGATTGCGGTGATATTGGCTCCGGCCTCTTGGTGCTTCCATGTATCCGTACCCGGGGTATCCATAGCGAAATCATGGGCGTCATGTTTAATTGTACCGACTGTATAGCCGTTTTGCTTCAGGTGCTTTGTCAGCTTCGTGAGCAGGGTTGTTTTGCCGCTGTTCTTGTAGCCGACGATTTGAAGCACGAACGGGCTTCTGCGGCGATGCACGTCAGAGGAAGGCTGATGGCCCGGTAGATGAGATAGCATGGCAAATGTACTCCTTCAGTAGAATTGGGAGGTTTCGTGTCCGCTGGACATGCGCTTAGTATACCATATGAAGGTATCGCGGCATTGCCGGTTTCTGGTACAATGGAACGATAACGTGAGATGGGATCGGAGGAAGCATGAACGTGGGGCAGCTGCAAGGGGAGGCACGGTTTCGCAGGCAGGCTATCAAAGTAGACGATGCGATTCGTCTCATAATCGAAGCAGCGAAGCCTGGGCGGATGGAGTCGGTGCCGCTCCGGGAGGCCGGAGGCAGGCGGTTGGCAGAGTCGATTGCCGCGACGACGGACTGGCCGCCTTTCGCGCGGGCCGGACTGGACGGATTCGCCGTCCGCAGCGCGGATACCGCGCTGGCATCGCCGGGCTCGCCGGCGGTGCTGCGCGTCATTGACACGGTCGCCGCCGGCGAGCTTGCCTCGGCGGCCGTAGCTCCGGGCACTGCCGTCCGCATCATGACGGGCGGCGCCGTGCCCTGGGGGGCGGACGCCGTCGTCATGCTGGAGCAGACGGCGGACGCCCGGCTTGACGGGCAGCCCGCGGTACAGGTGAAGCGCACCGCCGAGCCCGGGCAGAACATCGCACCGCAGGGCGAGGAGTTTCGCTGCGGCAGCGTGCTGGCGGAGCCCGGCGTGCGGCTGCGGCCGGGCCACGCGGCATTGCTAGGCACATTCGGCTATGCCCATGTGCCTGTATATGCGCGGCCGCGCATCGCGGTGCTTGCGACCGGGGCGGAGCTGCTGCCGGTCGAGGCGCCGCTTGAGCCGGGCCGCATACGCGACAGCAACAGCGCGATGGTCGCCGCGCTCATCGAGCAGTACGGCGGCGTGCCGGTGCTGTGCGGCCGCGTGCCCGATGAGCCGGCAGCAGCGGCACGGGCCATCAGCGACGCGCTGGCGCAAAGCGATCTGCTCGTGACGACCGGCGGCGTGTCGGTCGGCGATTACGACGTGATCGCGAGCCTGCTGCAACGCATCGACGGCGTGCCTGCCGCGGCACCGGTTGAAGCTGCCCCGCAGCCGCGGGGAGAGATAGAGCTCTCGACGTCCGCGGCGCTGCCGGCGGACAGCAGGCTGCTATTTAACAAGGCCGCTATGCGTCCCGGGTCGCCGACCTCGGCGGCAGTCGTATCGGGCAAGCTGCTGATCGCGCTGTCGGGCAATCCAGGCGCTTGCTTTGTTGGCTTCGAGCTCTTCGCCCGGCCCGCGCTTCTACGGCTGCAGGGTGCTTCGCCGGCTGAAGCCATGCCGAAGCAGGTCACCGCTAAGCTCGCTTGCACCTTCGATAAAGGCAGTCCGCATGAACGATTCGTGCGTACCCGGCTGTATACGGAGGCGGGAGTTCTCTTCGCGGACCCGCTGGCGTTCGGCAAGTCCAGCATGATGGCTTCGATACCGGAAGCAGAGGGTCTGATACGCATTAAAGCCGGCGCGGAAGGTCCATCGGAGGGGACCGTCGTCGATGTGATCGTGCTCTAAACGTTCAAAACCCGCAGCCTTGCAGCATGCCGACAAAGCCGTTGCAGAGGAAGCGGGTTTATTTGATTGATCGCGAGTACGGCTCCTACATAAACGAATTTACGTAAAGTCCGTTCAAGGGCAGCTGGAGATAGGCTTTGGAGGAGGCACGGTACAGCGTGAACGATTGAAAGCCGCGTGCTCTCGAGCTGATCAGCGCTTCCGTAGGCAGGCTTGTAAATCGTTTCAGTGCGCTTTCCAGCCTCCCTGACAGTCCGTTCCGGCCTGTCAGCAGCCGTTTGACTTCATCGGGCTGCGTCTCCATAGCAGCCTGAAACGTCTCCTCTTCAAGTGTCCATGCTTCGTCGTGGTCACGATAGATGCCGATGGCCTCGATGCTGGCATTGTGCATGGCATCATGGATTCGCTGCTCCAGCATAGGATTCAGGTAACCGGAAGCACTGCCGTAAATGCGATGAAGCTCGTTGACATGTCCAAGAATCCGTTCAAGCTGCGAGGCGATGGCAGGGATATCATTGCCTACGGTTACCGTTACGGAAGCCGGGTCTGATAAAGGAGCGGCGATCTCAAGTGTGACGAGCCCGTCTTGGAGCACGATAAGGTTGGAGGTGGATACGATATCCGCTCCGCCGTCAATGGCGTAGACGGCATCCGACGCAGCATGCACGATCCGGCCGGCGCCGCTTGCAGCGATGCAGCTGCTGCTCCCCACATCTGTCAGCGCAAACGCCGCTGCAGCGCTCGCTTGTTCAGAGACGGCTTCAAATCGAATGACGCCGTTCACGGCATCCTCCAGCAGCGAAGCCATTATCCCTTTTCCCGCGTTATTCACGACATCGCGGATTTTGCCCAGCGCAATGGCATTGGTATCGCCTCTGCGAATATCGACCGCCAGGAGCGTGGAATCCCAGCCCATCCGCAGCAGAAACCGATGCGCGCCCCAGGGGATCACGGAAGGTGCCTGCGGGGTCAGCTCATAGCCCAGATTGCGCTGCGCCATTGCGGCAGAGGTAACCGCCACCGTATACGGCCGCCGTTCAGCGCCTGCCTGAGCTTGGCCGGACAGGGCGCCGCGCTCATCCACATCGATGACCCGCTGTTGAAACACGGATTTGTCTCTCCGGGCAAACTGGTTCAACGTGCCGATGAGCGCTTTGCCCTCCGAAAGCCACGCGGCCGAGCTGAACGCGGCCGACTTCAGTGCTTCCTCAGCTCCCTTGGGCAGTTGGAAGCTGGCGACGACTCCGGCAAGCTTGGCTCCGCGCACCGCAGGCTTCTTGGCGCTTCTGCGCCAGAACGGATATTTCCCATCATGCATGTAGGGGTACATCGCATAGCGTTCTACAGGAAAAATTGTCTCATCTGAGCGGCGAACCGTTCCGAAAATAGCAGGCACGGAATAAGGCAGCACCACAATCATCGCCTCCGGTCATTAGAATATGCTATTCTTATGCTACATAAATTTTTCCACCTTGTCGATGATTTATCGGCATTCCTCATCGATTCGCCTCAGGACAAGCCCCGCGCATACAAAAGCCCTCACCCCGCATGGCGCAAGGCTCGGGCGTTCGATGCATTGGCCTGCTACAGAAGCAGAAACAAGAATGCGATAGAAGCCAGATCGAAGGCAAGCGCCTCGCCGTAGTAGGGGTAACCATAGCCGTATCCGTAGCCATAACCACCGTAGGGATCACCGTAATAAGGATCGTACGGATAATAGGCTTGAGTCTGAGCAGCGGAATCCTTGGATTTGCTATCGGCTGCTGATTTTCCCTTCTTCTGCTTCTTGCTTTTCAGGTTCGTCACTTTGCCCAGCTGATCACCAATTGTCGCTTGCTGAGCATGGGCATTGGGGCGCTCGTTCAACATGAGGCGGCCGCCGTGGCACCGGCTTAATATGCCGACGTGGCGTTGTCCCTCTGTCGTGACAACACATACGGCCATGCCGCAGTAGCGTTTTATCGTATCTTCATGCAGCGGATAAATTTGTTCCATCTGTGATTGACACCTCCCCTGGTTAATCTGTGACAGTGTATTCACCCAGAGGCGGATGCGTATGGATGTTTACCCACTAATCGCGGAGAATAAGCCGAAGCGAAGGAGTGATCGTGCATGACACGTCAAATGGCCCCTCTGGTTCCGATTCGCAAAATGAAGCGTTCGCGCGGCCCGGTATTCAGCCTCATTGCCGCCCTGCTTGTGCTGACTGCTGCTGTCATATGGACGCTGCAGCACAGGGATAATCGCACCCGTCAGTCCGGAGACGAGCCGCTGCGGCATGATTTTGACACGGTATGGTCGTGGGGGCAATCGGCGTTTAAGGGAGGTTCGGAGGAGGCGCGCTGGTCTTTTCGCTGGGATGGCACGACAAGCTTGAAGGCCGCGAAGCTGTTCGCGGAGAGGCTGGGTTTTACGCTAAGCAGCAATGCGGGCAGCAAGCCCGTCGATATCATGGCTGCTAATCCAGCGCATAAAATGACACTTTGGCTGCATCCTCAGCAGGCAGCGGACGGTACGTCTACATCCGATTACGAGCTGGTGCTGCTCTTCGACGCCGTTCAACCGGCGGAGCAGTCGTCGATCCGCGCGTCATTGGGAAGCATTGAGGCAGCACGGAATGCCGCGCGGATTCAGCTGCAAGGGGGCTTTAGTGTCAAAGGTACCTCAGCCAGCGCAGATGCTGCTTCAAGAATCGTGAGGCTGGCTTCCGCGAGGGAGATGGAGTCCTACGATGACGGCCACACAAGCAGCCTGACCTACTATACCCCAGATTTGGAGCTCGAGGTCCAGAGCGGCTCTTCGTCCGTAAATCTACAAATCGCCGTCTCTCATGCCAGCAAAAATCAAGCGGAAGAACTGATCTTTGGGGTACCGCTAATAACGGGCGATTATACAGTGCAAGATAAGTGAAAGATTAACGGGGAAGTCGTTTATTTCTCCCCTGATGAATGGCATCCGGCGACTTGATATGCTAAACTACAATACAAGATACATACAATCGTTGGGTGAAAATACGTAGAGAATGAGGTATAACCTAAGTGAGCAAACATGATGCGATTGCCGCAGAGGGTGCGGTATACTTTTTGTTCGGGGCGACTGGCGATTTGGCGCGCAGAAAGCTGTTTCCTGCGCTTTTCAGCTTATATAAGGAAGGCAAACTGGCCGAGGATTTCGCTGTCATCGGACTTGCGCGCAGACCGCGGACCAATGAACAGTTCCGAGCGGATGTGCATGAATCCATCGGCGAGTTCTGCCGGTACAAGGCCGACGATGAAGCGCTGTGGAATCGGTTTGCGGAGCACTTTGTATACATGCCGCTCGACATCAAGAATGTCGATGGCTTCCGTGAGCTTTCCCGGCTCACCGTAGAACTGGATAAGAAGTTCGATATTCCGGGCAACCGCTTGTTTTACTTGGCGCTTGCGCCTGAGCTGTTCGGGCCGGTCTCGTTCAACCTGCGCGACGGCGGCATGCTGGAATCGCCGGGCTGGAACCGGCTCGTAATCGAGAAGCCGTTCGGCTACGACCTGGAATCTGCGCGCAAGCTGAATACGCAGCTCAGCCAGGTGTTCAAGGAAGAAGAGATCTACCGGATCGACCATTACCTGGGCAAGGAAATGGTGCAAAATATCGAAGTGCTCCGTTTCTCCAATGCGTTCTTCGAACCGTTATGGAACAACAAGCATATCGCGAATGTGCAAATAACGCTTTCCGAGACCGTCGGGGTCGAGGAGCGCGGCGGCTATTACGACAAGTCCGGCGCACTGCGCGATATGGTTCAGAACCATATGATGCAGATGCTCGCCATGATTGCCATGGAACCGCCGAGCAGACTGCATCCGGAAGACATCCGGGACGAGAAGGTCAAAGCGCTTCGCTCGCTTCGTCCGTACGAGACTGCTGCAGAAGTCAATCAGCACGTTATTCGCGGACAATACAGCGAAGGCGCGGTGAACGGCAAGCCGCTGAGCGGCTATCGGCAGGAGGATTCCGTCAATCCGGAGTCGTCGACGGAAACGTATTTCGCAGCCCGCGTATATCTGGACAATTTCCGGTGGGCGGGCGTTCCGTTCTACATTCGCACAGGCAAACGCCTTCCGGTCAAAACGACCGAAATCGTTATCGAGTTCAAGAACGTGCCGAACAATATTTTGTTCGCGAACCGTCACGAGCTGGAGCCGAACCTGCTTGTCATCCGCGTGAACCCGATGGAAGGCATTTATATTAAAATCAATGCCAAAAAGCCCGGCGCTGAGAATGTCGTGCCGGTGTCGATGGAGTTCTGCCAAAGCTGCATGGTAGGCATCAATACGCCTGAGGCTTACGAGCGGCTGCTTCATGACGCCGGCCGCGGCGAATCGACGTACTTCACGCGTTGGGACGAGGTCGCACAGGCTTGGTCTTTCGTGGACAGGATTGCTGCTGTATGGCGGGAAGGCAACGCCAGCCTGCAGTTCTATCCGGCGGGTTCGTGGGGACCGGAGCGTACGGACGGCCTGCTGGCCGAGGACGGATTTCACTGGTGGCCGGTCAACGGCCAAGTCGAAGATAATGTCATCTGGATTTCCGGCGGGCCGAAGTAGCAGGCAGCCCCTGTATACTTGCTGACGCTGAGCAGGGGGTCACCGCCTGGATATGGACGTTCACTGCGGCACGCATGTCGATGCGCCTTTGCATATGCTGGAGGATGGCGAAACGATCGATACCATCGGTCTGGAGCAGCTTGTCGGCTATGCGCGCGTCGTGGACCTGATGCATTGCGAGGAAGCGATCACCCGGGCGGATTTGGAAGTGCTCGGGTTGCAGCGCAATGACTGGGTGTTGTTCAAAACGCGCAATTCGTTGTCGGCGTCATTTGATTTTCAATTTGTGTACTTGCGCGAAGACGGCGCACGCTACTTGGTCGAGCTCGGCATTCGCGGCTTAGGCACGGATGCGCTTGGCATTGAACGCGCGCAGCCGGATTATGCCACACATCGCTCGTTATTCCGCAATAATGTTATTATTGTGGAGGGGCTGCGTTTGAAGGACGTTGCTCCTGGCACTTATTTTATGGTCATTGCGCCGCTTAAACTCACCGGAATCGACGCGGCTCCTGCCCGCGCATTCCTGATCGGCGGCATGTAAAAGGACGAAGGGAATAATCATGAGTAAAACAATTACGGACGAAATTAAACAGCAAGTCGAGAAAAGGCGAACATTCGCTATTATTTCTCACCCGGATGCGGGAAAAACGACACTGACCGAGAAGCTGCTTCTATTCGGGGGCGCGATCCGCGAAGCGGGCTCGGTTAAGGCGCGTAAAGCAAGCCGCCACGCAACAAGCGACTGGATGGAAATCGAGAAGCAGCGGGGGATCTCCGTTACTTCCTCGGTCATGCAGTTCGATTACAGCGGCCACCGCGTCAACATTCTGGATACGCCGGGTCACCAGGACTTCAGTGAAGATACTTACCGGACGCTGACTGCAGCGGACAGCGCTGTTATGCTGATCGACGTCGCGAAGGGCGTCGAGGCACAGACGATTAAGCTGTTCCAGGTGTGCAGCAAACGCGGCATTCCCATCTTCACGTTCATTAATAAGCTCGACCGCGAAGGGCAAAGCCCGTTCGAGCTGATGGAGGAGCTGGAGCGGGTGCTCGGCATCCGCGCCGTTCCGATGAACTGGCCGATCGGCATGGGCCGCGAGCTGTGCGGCGTATACGATCGGATGAAGAACCAAGTGGAGCTGTTTCAAGGGAACGATCACTCTACGATTGAAGTACAGAAGGTCGCCGATTATAACGACCCGCATATTCGCGAGATGGCGGGCGATTATTTGACCGATCAATTAATTGCGGATCTGGAGCTCCTCGATGTCGCGGGCGATCCGTTCGACTATGAGAAGGTACGTGCCGGCGAGTTGACGCCGCTCTTCTTCGGAAGTGCCGTGAACAACTTCGGCGTGCAGACCTTCCTCGAGAATTTCCTGCAGCTTGCTCCGGCGCCGACGCCGCGCCAAAGCACAAGCGGTCCGGTCGATCCGCTGAACGAGAAGTTCTCCGGCTACGTGTTCAAAATTCAAGCGAATATGAATCCGGCTCACCGTGACCGGATTGCCTTCCTGCGGATCTGCTCCGGCCGGTTCGAGCGCGGCATGAGCGTGCGTCATGTACGCAACGGCAAAGACATCAAGCTGTCGCAGCCGCAGCAGTTTCTTGCGCAGGACCGGGATATCGTGGAGAATGCGTATCCAGGCGATATTATCGGTTTATTCGATCCCGGCATATTCCGAATCGGAGATTCGCTATCGCAGGGAAGCGAGATCGTGTTCGATGAGCTGCCGACATTCTCGCCGGAGCTGTTCGCGAAGGTGACGGTTAAGAATGCGCTCAAGCATAAGCAGTATCAGAAGGGTATTGACCAGTTGACGGAGGAAGGGACAATTCAAGTGTTCCATTCCACAGGCAACTTCGACGAGACCATTCTGGGCGTCGTCGGCCAATTGCAATTCGAGGTGTTCGAGCATCGGATGCGCTCTGAGTATGGCGTAGACATTATGCTTCACCGAATGCAGTTCCAGTTTGCCCGCTGGATCGTCGACGATAAAATCGATCCTTCCAAGTATCGGATTAATTCCACGCTCGTGAAAGACAAGAAAGACAATTACGTTGCGCTGTTCGAGAACGAATACGCGATGCGCACGGCGATGGATAAGAACCCAACCTCCAAGTTTTTGGAGATGGCGCCGTAATCGAGTAGAAGTATGACGGATAGGAAGACCTCGAGTCTGCAAGCCATTGCGGATTCGGGGTCTTTTTGCATCTAAGCGTCAGTCTGCGCAAAGCTAACATGCTAAGTGTGACAGAGACGGTAAAAGCGGCATCCTGCGCCTTGCCTTGTCGAATGCGGCTGCACACAATTCACGTTGACATTCAGAGAGCTTCATGCGAAAATGTACGCGTGTACATTATGAGAGTTATGCTGAACGGGAGGAAGGACTTATCCGTAAAAAAGTCGCTGAGCTTGCCGGCGTGTCCGAGGCGACGGTATCGCGCGTGTTGAGCGGCGTCGGCTCGGTGAAGGAAGAAACGGCGAGGCGCGTCATTGAAGCGGCGGAGCAGCTGAATTATGTGCCGAGTTCGCTTGCACAGCGGTTTGCGCTGCGTAAAAGCGGCAATCTTGGCGTCATTCTGCCTATGCTGCCAAAGGTCAACCTGTTCTCGACGTACTATTTCTCAGAAGTGCTCAGCGGGATTGGCATGACGGCCAAACAGCGCGGCTATGATCTGTTGCTGCTCTTCCGCGAACCCGACGAGCCGCGAGACTATGCCAACCTGTTTCGGACGCAGAAGGTGGACGGCTGTATCATTCTGGGTGCGCAAGACGTGCCGCCCGAACGCGCAGCGCTGGCTGAGCTGAAAGCCGGCCATCACCCCTTCTGCCTGGTCAATCAGCGGTTTGACGGTGAAGCCTACAACACGGTGGACGCCGATCAGCGAAAGGGCAGCTATGATGCGGTCAAGCATCTGCTTCATCAGGGCTGCAAGCAAATTTGTTTCTTGAATGGACCTTCCGTCTACTCTAACAGCTTAGATCGGCTTCAAGGATATCGGGATGCGCTTGAGGAGGCAGGCCTTCCGTTCTTGAGCGAACGGGTGCTCCTCGGCAATTACAGCCGCAAGAGCGGCTATTTACAAGCGAAAGCGGTTGCAGATCTGATTCGCAGCGGGCAAATCGATGCGGTGATCGCGGCGAATGACCGGATGGCGATCGGTCTGCTGCAAGGGTTGAAGGAGCTCGGTATCCGAGTCGGCGAGGAAGCGGCGCTCATCGGCTGTGATGATTCCGATGTCGTACGCATGACGGACCCGCCGCTTTCCTCAATCAGAGTGCCGTTCTTTGAAATCGGGTCGGAGGCGGCTTCAAGATTGCTGGATAGGATGCAGGATCCGAATCCGGAGTCCGCTGCGTCCTTCGACGCAAAGCTGCCGGTCAAGCTGATCGAACGCGCTTCCTCTGCAGCCGCAGGAACGAACAGAACCTAACGATTGCCTGACTTTTAACCTATTCCAATGAGAGGTGGAACAAAACGATGAGCAATATTCGCATTGGCATGATCGGTTATAAATTCATGGGGAAAGCGCACAGCAACGCCTACCGCGCGCTGCCGATGTTTTTCCCGAACGTCAAACGGCCGCAAATGTCGGTCATCTGCGGCCGCGACGCTGCCGGCTTGGAGCAGGCGCGCGCGCAGTTCGGCTGGGAGAGCGCCGAGACGGATTGGCGGAAGCTGGTCGAGCGCGAGGATATCGATGTCGTCGATATCAATGCGCCTAGCGACGCTCATAAGGAGATTGCCATTGCCGCGGCGAAAGCAGGCAAGCACATTTTCTGCGAGAAGCCGCTGGCGCTGAATCTTGCAGATTCCGTCGAGATGCTGAATGAAGCCGAGAAAGCCGGCGTGAAGCATATGGTTGGTTTCAACTACCGATTTGCACCGGCCGTACAGCTGGCGAAGAAGCTGATCGAGGAGGGCCGCATCGGCCAAATTTATCATTTCCGCGGATTCTTTCTGCAGGACTGGATTGTGGATCCTAGCTTCCCGCTCGTATGGCGACTGCAGAAGGAGATCGCCGGCTCCGGCTCCCATGGCGATTTGGGCGCGCATGTCATCGACATGGCTCGTTTCCTGGTCGGCGAGTTCAACGAGGTGATCGGCATGAGCGAAACGTTCGTGAAAGAACGTCCGCTGCCGACGGCGATGACAGGATTGAGCGCAAAGGGCGACAAAGATGCGCCTAAGGGTTCGGTTACTGTCGATGACGCAACGCTGTTTCTGGCGCGTTTCGCTAACGGTGCGCTTGGCAGCATCGAAGCGACTCGCTTCGCGCCTGGCCACCGCTGCACGAATTCGTTCGAGATCAACGGCAGCAAGGGCAGCATCAAGTTCGATTTCGAGCGCGTTAATGAGCTCGAAGTATACTTCTCGGACGATGCCGCCGACGTGCAGGGCTTCCGCCGCGTGCTGGCTACAGATGCCGCGCATGCGTACAGCGAGAACTGGTGGCCGGCAGGGCATACAATCGGTTACGAGCATACGTTCACGCACGAGATGGTGGAATTCATGAACGCGATCGCCGAGGATCGCCAGCCGATTCCGAATTTCGTGGACGGCGTGGAGTGCCAAGCCGTATTGGAAGCCGTAGATAAATCGATCGAAGAACGCCGCTGGGTTTCCATTTCGGAGCTGCGATAGACGAATTGAGCGGGCAAATCAGAGCAGAGGATGGTACGGAATATGAAAAAGGCACTGATCGTATGGGGCGGATGGGATGGCCATCAGCCAAAGGAAGTGGGCGAGATCTTCGCAGGCTTGCTGCGCGAGGAAGGGTTCGAGGTGACAGTATCCGATACGCTGGATACGTTCGCGAACGCGGAACTGATGGCAGGTCTTGACTTGATCGTTCCGGTCTGGACGATGGGCCAAATTACGCAAGAGCAGCTTCGTCCGCTTCTGGACGCCGTGAACGCGGGCTGCGGGATCGCCGGCTGCCATGGCGGCATGGGCGATTCGTTCCGCAACGAGACGGAGTTTCAATTTATGGTGGGCGGCCAATGGGTTGCGCATCCGGGCAATGACGGCGTCCGCTACGACGTCAACCTGGTGGATGAGAACGATCCGCTGACGAAGGGCATCGGCGATTTTGAGGTCGTATCCGAGCAGTATTACATGCATGTCGATCCGGCGATCAAGGTTCACGCGACGACAAACTTCGGCGACGTGAAGATGCCTGTCGTATGGACGAAGAGTTGGGGGGCCGGCCGCGTGTATTACAATACGCTTGGCCATCAAGCGAACATTGTGGCCATGCCGCAAACGCTTGAACTGATGCGCCGCGGTTTCCTGTGGGCAGCGCGCTGACGCCAGGTCATGCTGAACCGTAATGCCTTGCAGTTCTGAGGAGAATCGAAGCATCACCATTCGGGAGGGGATTATCGATGAAGAAGGTTAAAGTCGGCATTATCGGCTGCGGTAATATCAGCTGGATTTATTTTACGAACTTGCAGAAGTACCCGGAGATTGATCTTGTTGCGGCGGCAGATCTTGATATTGAACGGGCACAGGCACGCGCGGCGGAATTCAATCTGGAGAAAGCCTACACGGTGGAACAGCTGCTCGCTGATCCCGAGATTGAGATCGTCGTCAACCTGACGATTCCGAAGGCGCATGCCTCCGTATGTTTGCAGGCGCTGGAAGCGGGCAAGCATGTGTATGTGGAGAAGCCGATCGTCGTGACGCGCGAAGAAGGCAGGCAGGTGCTTGAGCTTGCTGCGGCCAAAGGCCTCCGCGTAGCAAGCGCACCGGAGACGTTCCTCGGCGGCGGCATCCAAACGTGCCGCAAGCTGATCGATGAAGGCGCGATCGGGACGCCGGTATCGGCGACGGGCTTCATGATCTGCGGCGGTCATGAGAGCTGGCATCCGGATCCGGAATTTTACTATGAAATCGGCGGCGGGCCGATGTTTGATATGGGGCCTTATTATTTGACTGCGTTCGTCACCCTGTTTGGTCCGATTGACCGTGTGACAGGCTCCGCGCGCATCTCATACCCGGAGCGGACGATTACGAGCGAGAAGAAGCGCGGCAAGAAAATCACGGTGGAAACGCCGACGAACATTACGGGCGTGCTGGATTTCGCGAACGGTACGATCGGCACGCTTATTACAAGCTTTGATGCCGCGGCAGGTACTTCGCTGCCGAACATTGAGGTACATGGCAGCGCTGGCACGCTGCTCGTTCCGGATCCGAACGGCTTCGGCGGAACGGTCAAGCTGCGCCGCGCAGGCGGTGAGTGGGAAGAGATCGAGCTAACGCATGGTTATACGGATAACAACCGCGGCATCGGCGTAGCCGATATGGCCCGCGCTATCCGCGAAGGCGGACAGCATCGCGCGAACGGAGAAATGGCGTACCATGTCCTGGAAGCAATGCACGGCATTCATGATGCCTCCCGTGACGGCAAGCATTATGTGATGGAGAGCAGCTGCTCGCGGCCTGAGCCGATGCCGGCGCTGGAGACGCAGTCGAAGTAACCACTGAAGTCGCGTATACTGCATGTTGGAAAAGTACGTATTAAATGCCAGCCTGCCCCGAAGGGGCGGGCTGCTTTCTTATTTATGTTGAGACGGGGAGATGCTTCGATGAAGCCTGTTAAAGTCGGAATTGTGGGCTGCGGCAATATCAGCCAGATTTATTTTACAAATTTAAAGCAATATCCGGAGATCGAGCTTGTCGCGGCGGCGGATATCGATTTGGAGCGAGCGAAGCAGCGCGCCGAGGAATTTGATTTACCCAAAGCGTATACCGTTGAACAGCTGATGGCCGATCCTGACATTGAGCTTGTGGTAAACCTGACGTTTCCGAAGGCACATGCGAATATTTGCCTGCAAGCGCTGGAAGCTGGTAAGCATGTTTACGTGGAGAAGCCGCTTGCCGTAACGAGAGAGGAAGGCAGGCAGGTGCTGGAGTTAGCGGCGGCGAAGGGGCTGCGCGTAGCAAGCGCGCCGGAAACATTCCTCGGCGGCGGCATTCAAACGTGTCGCAAGTTGATCGATGACGGCGTGATCGGCCAGCCGATTTCGATTTCCGGGTTTATGATGGGCGGCGGGCCGGAGGGCTGGCACCCGGATCCGGAATTTTTCTACGAAGTCGGCGGCGGTCCGATGTTCGATATGGGACCTTATTATTTGACGGCCTACATTACGCTCATGGGCCCGATCCGCAGAGTAACGGGATCCGCGGTTATTTCCTATCCGGAGCGTACCATTACAAGCGAGAAGAAGAAGGGTAAAGTGATGAAGGTCGAGACGCCGACGTACATTGCGGGGGTTATCGATTTCGAAAGCGGCGCCGTCGGCACGCTGATTACGAGTTTTGATACGCGCGGAGGCACGACGCTGCCGAAAATGGAGATCCACGGCAGCGAAGGCTCCATGCTGGTGCCGGATCCGAACATGTTCGGCGGCACGGTGAAGCTTCGCCGTCTCGGCGGCGAGTGGGAGGAGGTCTCCCTTACGCACGACAATACGGATAATAACCGGGGCATCGGCGTTGCCGACATGGCCCGGGCGATCCGGGAAGGCGGCCCGCACCGCGCGAATGGCGCGATGGCCTACCATGTGCTTGAGGCGATGCACGGCTTCCACGATGCTTCCCGCGAGGGCAAGCATTACACGATGGAGAGCACATGCGCGCGTCCTGAACCGATGCCGGCGCTGACGAATTCTCCCGCTGTATAATTGTCCAGCACGAAAACAGCTTGCCCTTCCCGGGCAAGCTGTTTTCGTGTACTGGCCTTCGTATCGATGTCTTCCCGCTCGGAATGACTGCGTGTCCGCGCAGAGATGATGCTTTATTCGGTTAGTTAGTGACCCCGTTTATCTTCACTGCTTGCGCGGCGAGGGTCAGCTTGGACTCGGCGCTGCGCTTTCTGCTGTGTGCAGGTGATTGTACAGCAGCTCCACCATGCGATTTTGTTCCGGAACCTCGCTGCTGCGCCAAATCATTTCAAATAGGACACCTAGTCCGGGGAGCGCCCGCTCGTCGCTGCCGATGGAGCTTTCGATGACGTCGGTTAGTTCCTCACCGGATTTATTTTGCACCCGACGCACGATCGCTTGACGCAAATCTAGATTGTTCAAATCTATCCCTCCATCACCTGATGATTCCCGATTAATATCTCCATGCTGCGCTGTTTTCATGCCGTATTCGCGGCCTGGATATTCGGATATCATCGGCAGTTATGCTATAATAAGCTAACTCTGAGTCATGGGAGGAGAACTGGTTTGGCGAAGAAGCAATATGCCGTTATCGGCATGGGGAGATTTGGTACAAGCGTTGCGCATACGCTGTCCAACCTAGGGTTTGATGTGCTTGCGATCGACGCTGACGAGGAGCGAATCCAAGAGGTATCCGATTGGGTGACGCATGCGGTTGCCACGGATTCAACGGATGAAGAAGCACTGAAGTCACTCGGACTGCGTAATTTCGATGTGGTGGTCGTGGCCATCGGCGAAGATATCCAGGCCAGCATTTTGACGACGCTGATTCTCAAAGAGCTTGGCGTGGCTGAAATTATCGTGAAAGCCCAAAGCGAGCTGCACGGTAAAGTGCTAAGCAAGATCGGCGCGGACAAAGTGGTGTTTCCCGAACGCGATATGGGAATGCGCGTTGCGCATCACTTGATTTCCCCCAACATTATGGAATACATAGAACTGTCTAAGGATTACAGCATCGTCGAAGTTAAGGCACCGGCTTTTACCGTCGGCCGAAATTTAAAGCAACTCGATATTCGGGCTCGATATAAATGTAATGTCCTCGCCATAAAATCGGGTACGGAGATGAATATCTCCCCTTACCCAGAGGAAACCATTAAGGCAAGCGATGTCCTCGTCATCGTCGGCAAGAATGAAGATCTTGCGGATGTCGAGCTCGCCTTTGCGGAAGGCTGATAACGAACGTGCGGAATGCTGAACAGCGAATGATGAGCATTACTTCATTGCAAAACGAAAAAGTAAAAGCGATGGCGGCGCTATTAGAGAAGAAGCATCGGGACAGAACCGGCCGCTTCTTGATCGAGGGTGTGCATCTCGTGCTGGAGGCACTGCTTGCAGGCGCAGAGGTCGAGACGATCGTCATCGACGCGGAGCGCGGCGTACCCGGCGAGCTTCGGACAATGCTGAGCCAGATAGACTGCGAGCTGATCGAAGCGACGCCTGCGATCATGGCGAAGTGTACGGGCACCGACTCGCCGCCCCCGGTCTTCGGCGTCGTGGCTAAGCCGCTCGTGGACTCTTCAGCACTATATAAGTCTGACTCGCTTGTCGTCGTACTAGACGGCGTCCGCGATCCCGGCAACGTCGGCACCATTATCCGCAGCGCCGATGCCGTTGGCGCCGATGCGGTCGTTCTCGGCCGCGGCTGCGTGGACCTGTACAACCCGAAGACGGTACGTTCGACGATGGGGTCGTTGTTCCATTTGCCCGTTGTGGAAGGAGACTTGAGTGTGCTGCTTCCCGAAGCGAAGAAACGCGGCATTCAGCTGGTCGGGACGAGCCTACAGGCGACGGCGACCTGCTACAGCTACGACTGGAGCGGGCCGACTTGGCTGCTGCTTGGCAGCGAATCCAACGGCTTGTCGGAGCAGGCGCTCGAGATGGTGGACACGCGGATGATTATCCCGATGCACGGAAAGTCGGAATCGCTGAATGTGGCGATGGCCTCCACAGTGCTGCTGTATGAGGCATTAAGGCAACGGCGGTATGCTTAAGATCCAGAGACTGTTGTGTGTGAGTTGTAATTCAGTTTGGCACCGATTGTAACTTGTTCTGGCATAGATTTGTAACGTAATTTTGGCACAGCTTCGTCTGTCCTGATAATCAAGAATCCCTTGATTTATCAGGACTTTTTTGTTCTCTTATCAGCTGAATGAATTTGATTATCATTAATTGGTTGAAAAAATTCCACGTTTTTTAGGGATCCAATATATTGGAATGATAACTGGCACAAACTACTTCAGCCGGATGGAAATAAATACGATGTTTGGAGCGAGCTCTCGGTGGACTTTAAAGAGAAATATAACATTATTTGATTGAACTATACCAGCCAATAGGTGTTAAGAGTTTCGAGGTGAGATAGATGCTCCTGGTATTGAAGAAGGGATTGCACCAGGATTGACTCACAAAATTGCTGCTCATTATGGCTTCTTTAAAAGGGTTTCTCGAGTTCCTCTTTGTAGAACAACTAGCCGAGCAGATACGCGTCTGCCGCATCGGTATCGGTCTCGAATAAAGGAAGCAGCGGTTGCCTGGTAATGACGGGCCGCCTCCAAAACAATAGTTGGGGGATTACCTGCCTCATCCTCGAGCTCTTTCACGTAATCTCTGAAGCGAGCCAACCCTTTAATCGTGAAAAATGATAATACTAGAGAAACGAAAGTAATTAATACGGAAACCAAGGAAGTGAACGTATTGTCTAATGTACCAAATTGTTATGAAACGTGAGTCGCGATAAGCGCATCAAGCAAGAGAATAACGCTATTCAAATCTATGGAAAAATCCATAGATTTTTTTGATATCAGCTTGATTATTGTGCTAGTCCAAGCAGTATGCCTTGGGAATGAATATTTTATATCGTATACCAAAAATTCCGGCATACTACTTTGAGTAATCGAGGGGGAACGGGATGAATCAAAACAAGCGGATTTTTCTATCTCCTCCACATATGGGCTGCGAGGAACTGAATCTGATCCAAGAGGCTTTCAAATCAAATTGGATTGCTCCACTTGGTCCGCATGTAGATGCTTTCGAAAAAGAGATGGCAGAATATGTAGGAACGAATGGGGCTTTGGCAGTAAATTCCGGCACAAGTGCACTTCATTTAGCATTAAAGGTTTTAGAGGTAGGTCACGGGGATATCGTATTCTGTTCCACTTTTACGTTTGTTGCAAGTGCCAATCCTATCTTGTATCAAGGTGCAATACCCGTCTTTATTGACTCTGAAATAGAAACATGGAATATGTCGCCATCGGCATTAGAACGAGCATTTATTCATTTCGATAATCTCGGAAAGCTGCCCAAAGCGGTGATCGTCGTTAATCTGTTTGGGCAGAGTGCAAATATGTTATCCATTTTGAAGATTTGTGAGCAATACCGTGTTCCGGTTATAGAGGATGCGGCAGAATCTCTAGGCGCTACCTTCCATAAAAAGGCGAGTGGAACGTTTGGAAAGTTTGGAGTCTTTTCTTTTAACGGTAATAAGATCATAACTGCTTCAGGTGGAGGAATGGTGGTTTCCGATGATCTCGACGCCATGAAGAAAATGCGTTTTTGGGCTACCCAATCCAGAGATCCAGCCTTGCATTATCAGCACAGTGAAATTGGATTTAATTACAGGCTGAGTAACGTCCTAGCAGCCATCGGAAGAGGACAATTACAAGTACTGAATGAAAGGATAGCTGACCGGAGGAACATTTTTCAACGCTATTATTCAGCACTTTCACCTTGTGAGGGTATAGAGTTTATGCCTGAACCTGCCAATAGTTATTCTACCCGCTGGCTTACGGCATTGACAGTCAACCCGCTAATAACCGGTGTATCCCCGATTCAAATTATAGAGGCTTTGGCCGAGAACAACATAGAATCGCGCCCCGTCTGGAAGCCAATGCATCTCCAGCCTCTTTTCAAATCATGCATGTACTTCCCGCATTTTCCGGATGAGAGCATCTCTAATCAATTGTTTCATCAAGGTCTATGTCTGCCTTCGGGTTCCAATCTTTCGGAAGAAGATCAGGATCGGGTGATTGAATGCGTAATAACAATCATGAACGGAAAACGAACGTATTGACAGTAAAGAATGTGACAGGGGTGAGTTCTTGAACAATTTTCTATATCATTACTCGATCAATGTCTTTTATGTCTTGCTGCTATTAATTTTAACGATTGGAATCTTTTTTTACTTCCGGTTTCATTCAAGACGTTCTGAAGCCCGAAAGAATAGAGCTCAACAGAGCAACAACCATATTCCAGATATAAGGATTGAAGAAATATTAGGAAGGGAACCGGTTCGCATTGATTTGGAAGCAGCATCTGAATTAGTGAGAGATAAAGTGATACTAGTTACGGGGGCCGGAGGTTCAATAGGCTCAGAGATTTGCAGGCATATTTGCGGTTTTCTTCCTCGAAAACTAATATTGCTTGGTCATGGTGAGTACAGTATTTTTACGATCGAGAATGAATTAAAATTGAATTTCCCCAATATCGCTACCGAATCGGTTATTGCCGATATTCAAGACAAGAAAAGGCTGGAAGACGTATTCTCCTATTTTCAGCCCCACATTATCTTTCATGCAGCAGCCCATAAACACGTGCGATTAATGGAATTAAATCCATCCGAAGCGATAAAAAACAATGTGTTTGGGACCCGGAACGTTGCCGAATGTGCGCTAAAATTTAAAGCTGAAAGGCTAGTTTTTATTTCTTCGGATAAGGGGGTTGACGCATCCAGCGTGATGGGGGCTTCTAAACGATTGGCTGAAATTATGATACTAGCGATGGGGAAATCCAAGGATACAAAATTTGTGATTGTTAGATTTGGGAATGTTTTAGGCAGCCGGGGAAGCGTGGTGCCTCTGTTTAAACAGCAAATAAAGAACGGGGGTCCCATTAAGGTATCCCATCCGGATATGGTTCGCTATTTCATGACGATTCAGGAAGCTGTGCAGCTCGTCTTTAAAGCTGCTGGGATGGCCACAGGCGGAGAAACTTTCATTCTTGATATGGGGAAGCCAGTCAAAATCATCGATTTGGCCTACCATGTCATACGAATGTCCGGTTTAGAACCAAATGAAGACATCAAGATCGTTTTTACTGGCATAGGTCCGGGCGAGAAACTGGTTGAAGAGCTCTTTAATGCCGAAGAAAAATTAAAAGCTACGAAGCATGGTTCCATCTATGTTTGTGAACCCCATGTATTCTTAGAGGAAGATGTATTTGAAACTTTGAGGACATTGGAAGAGATAGTATCTCACGAAGAAATGTTTGCCATTTCGGAAGAAATCTATTCTGTCATCAGACAATTTATTCCAGGTTTCAAGAATACCGGACAGAATCTAAGGTCGGTGGACAAAAGTTGAATAAACTAAATATTTTATATTTTACAATCGATTGGTCGACATACACTTATAAACCTGATCATTATTTCAAACTGGAATTGGCTACTCTGCCGGATGTTCATGTTCATTTCAGGGAACAAGGTGGGTATTTACCGGATATTCTTAGTACGTTGGACTTTATTCCTGATTTTATTTATATGGATAATTTTAAACATAGTCGTAATTTGTCCGCACTCCCCACCGGTATGAATAAAGTAAGCATCCCAAAAGGTATTTTATTTCACGATGTCAACAGATCCAATGATACTTTCAGAAGTTACGTCAAAGAGAACAAGATTGATTTGATCTTCGTCCACTACCGTGATGCATTTCTCAAATATTTCCCGAAATATCATGACCGGTTGAGATGGCTGCCAAATCATGCTTATAAACCGGTTTTCCACAGATACAATGTTCAGAAGACTATTGATTATTTAATGATGGGCAGAGTCAAAGACTATTACCCTCTTCGTAAAGAAATAATCCGTAAAATGCATAAGTTAGAAGGTTTTGTTTCACACGAGCATCCGGGATATAGATGGTTTACAAATAATGAAAAAGAAACACTGTATCTAGACCAAAATTATGCGAAGGAAATCAACCGAGCGAAAATGTTCCTGACATGCGGGTCCAAGTATGATTTCGCGGTAGGAAAATACTTTGAAATCCCGGCTTGCGGGACCTTGCTGTTAGCCTCCGGTTTTAATGAATTAGAAGATTTGGGGTTCATCCATAAGAAGACGTTTATTGAAATCAATAAAAGCAATTTTATGGATAAGGCCCAGTATTATCTGAGACATGAAGATGTAAGAAATGCAATAACGGAGAAGGGCTATGAGTTGGTTCGTTCCCGCCATACAACCGATATAAGAGTCAGAGAATTTGTAGATGAGCTATGGAAGTTTACCGGAAAGACTAGGCAGGAATAGATTCATAACGAACTAAGACCTTAAGGAGAAGTTGATCTTGAATAAATTAAATATCTTATATTTTACAATTAATTGGTCTACTTTCACCTACAAACCCGATCATTATTTTAAATT
Organism: Paenibacillus sp. R14(2021); assembly: GCF_019431355.1. Classification (NCBI taxonomy): domain Bacteria; kingdom Bacillati; phylum Bacillota; class Bacilli; order Caryophanales; family Paenibacillaceae; genus Paenibacillus; species Paenibacillus sp. R14(2021). The sequence continues at coordinate 2,937,996 of NZ_CP080269.1, read as the reverse complement.
GGAACTAGCTAAGCTGCCGGATGTTAGGGTTCATTTTAAGCTAGGGGTGCGAGACGGTAAGAAAAAAAACGGAGGACACCTGCCTGATATTTTAAATAAATTGGAATTCGTTCCAGATTTTATTTTTTTCGATGATTTTGAATCTATTCGAGGTGTCTATGGGCTCCCGACCGGAATGAATACAGTAAACATTCCAAAGGGAATTTTATTTCACGATGTCAACAGAATCAATAATGATTTCTCTAGTTACGTGAAAGAGCATAAAATCGAGTTGGTCTTCGCCCACTATCGTGACGCCTTTTTGAACTATTTTCCGCAATACCGTAATCGATTTAGATGGTTGCCGAATCATGTTTATAAGCCGGTATTTCGCAGATATAAAGTAGAGAAAACCATTGATTATTTAATGATGGGCAAAATCAATCAATTGTACCCTCTTCGTAAAAAGATTTACCGTGAAATGCAAAATGTTAAAGGATTTGTTTCACATGGGCATCCGGGGTATAAATGGGTTTCGGAAAAAGAGAAAAAGAGGTTGTTTATTGATGAAAAATACGCGAAGGAAATCAACCGAGCGAAAATGTTCCTGACGTGCGGGTCCAAGTATGATTTCGCGGTAGGAAAATACTTTGAAATCCCGGCTTGCGGGACCTTGCTATTAGCCTCCGGTTTTCATGAATTAGAAGATTTGGGGTTCATCCATAAGAAGACGTTTATTGAAATCAATAAAAGCAATTTTATGGATATGGCCCAGTATTATCTGAGACATGAAGATGCAAGAAATGCAATAGCGGAGAAGGGCTATGAGTTGGTTCATTCCCGCCATACAACCGATATAAGAGTCAGAGAATTTGTAGATGAGCTATGGAGGTTTACCGGAAAGACTAGGTGAATCTACGGCAGGAGGTGAAGTGCACAACATGACTGCATTCAATATTCTGTTTACCAGTGCGGGTAGGAGAGTATCCTTAATCCGATCTTTTAAAGAAGCATTGAATGAGTTGGTTATAGAGGGAACCATCGTCACTGCGGATATGCAAAAATTTGCCCCTGCAGCCAAGGTTGGAGATGTCCATGAATTGCTTCCTTGCGTAACAGAATTTAACTACATTTCAAGCCTGTTGGAAGTTTGCAAAAAGCATGAAATTCAGCTATTGATCCCTCTAATCGACCCTGAATTGCAAGTGCTTGCGGATCATCGCAATGAATTCGAGAAAATAGGAGTTTTTGTGCTCATTAGTTCTTCGGAGGTCAACCGTATTTGTTTTGACAAAAGAAATACGGCTTCTTTTTTTGAGAGTATTCAATTTAACACTCCTAAAACGTTAGATCCCGCACAGATTCTATCTGATCCGGATGCCTATTATCCTCTGATGTTAAAGCCCGCCAACGGGAGCAGCAGTAAAGGGGTAACAAAGATTAATAACTCTGAGGAGTTACGATTTTTTCTGAAATATACACCTAACCCCTTGCTTCAGGAATATGTGACAGGCCTAGAATATACGATTGATGTTTTGATGGATTTTCAAGGAAGAGCACGTGCAGCCGTTCCGCGTTTACGAATGGAAACAAGAGCGGGTGAAGTCAGCAAAGGGATGACGGTGAAAAACTTCGCCATTATGGCTGCAGCCAAGAAAGCGGTTGAAGCGCTTCCTGGTGCTATAGGCTGCATCACTTTGCAGTGCTTTGTGACTAGAGAAGAGAGAATCGTTTTTATAGAAATCAATCCACGCTTTGGCGGAGGGATCCCGCTTTCCTTAGCTGCTGGGGCTAAGTATAGTAAGACCATAATTAAATGGCTTTTAAACCAGACCGAGGATTGGACGGATATGGATGATTGGCAGGACGGGTTAGTCATGCTTCGCTATGATGAAGCCTTTTATGCTCATAAGGACGAATTTCTATGAAACAAGCCATTGTGTTTGATTTGGACGATACACTTTACAGCGAGAATGAGTATGTGATTAGCGGTTTTCAGGAATTAGACCGCTGGGTTCGAAGACGTTTCAATCGTCAAGGTTTTTTCGAAGAAGCGATGCTGCTTTACTCTAAAGGACATAAAGGGAATATATTCAATGAAGCTTTGAACTTATTGAACGTACAATATGATTATGAATTGATCCTGCAGATGCTTAAGGTCTATCGTGAACATCTTCCGCAGATTCAACTTTACCCGGATGCCCTATGGTGCTTGCAGTATGCCTCAACCAAAGCGAAGACAGGATTAATCACCGATGGGTTTTTAGTCGCGCAGAAGCAAAAAGTAAAATCTTTAGGGATACACTTCTATTTAAACTATATCGTATACTCGGATGAGCTAGGTTGGCAGTATTGGAAGCCTAGTCCAATTCCATATATGCTTATGACAAATGGGCTAGGTATTTCTCCTGCCGCATGTGTGTATATCGGTGATAATTCACATAAAGACTTTATTACGGCCAAACGCTTAGGATGGACAACGGTTTGCGTTAAGCGAACGAACGGCATTTACAAAAATGCTGTAGTCGATCCCCATTACTTGGCAGATTATGAGGTTTCAAGTTTATATGAAATTAGAAATTTAGGCTTCTTTTAAAGCAATTTAAAAGGATTGACGGATGGACGAATGAGGACTTTACACCTGCCGAAGAAAAGCAGTGGAGACAATATTTTAATGTTATAGACTGTTGCGGTTACCCAAAACTAGAACCACTTCAAATTAATGCTCGGAAAGCCAGTTTGAGAGATTAAGCCAGTAATAACCGGTTGGTTCCATGCCTACAATGGCTGCCGTTAGGCTATGCGTCGCTTGCAGTGTGTAACCCAACGAAGAAGGTTGAACTGTGACCCACAAGAAGGACACTTTGAAAAAAGTGACCCCTCTTGTGGGTCATTTGTGTTTTAATCAAGGGAAGAGATGAGGAGCGAGTCGAAAAATGAATTTGAGCCATTGCTTCTTTTTTAATGTAATTTCTCCTTAAGGCGGTAGGACCGCGGCGTCATGCCTGCTAACTTCTTGAACGCTTCATAGAAATGCGGCAGGCCCTGGAATCCGCAGATTAACGCGATCGTTTCGATATTGTCATCCGTTGTGCGAAGTAATTCCTTAGCGCGAATGATTCGCTTCGCATTCACGTAGTCGGTCAGGTTCATGCCTGTGAGCTGCTTAAATACGCGGGAGAAATGTGCGGAGCTTACGCATGCCTTGGCCGACAGTTCGCGGAGTCCACCGCATTGAACGGGATCACGAACGATACGCTGCAGTGCTTCATGGATCCACTGCGGACCCATCCCTGCTAGTGAGGAAGCAGCGTCTTTCGTAAAAGGAAGGCGGCTAATGCCAAGCAGCAGCGTCTGTAAATGGAGCTTTACTGCATGCCGATGGCCGATTTCCTTCCCGGCCCATTCATCAGCCATCGCTTCGATCCATGTTTCGATTTGCCTGCTAGATTCACTAGGCAGCTCGATTTTATAGCGCTTGAATTTATGCGCGATATCAAAGCAGCTCAGCGGATCGTGCCCGTCGTCTAACGATTCTGCTTGTGCGAAGGATGGAGCAAAGAATATAGCGGTGGAAATAATAGGATCGTTAGTAGAAGGAAAGGCGCGATGAACGGTATTGCCCGGTATGATGAATAAGTCTCCGGCTTCTTTCTCGTAAAGCGCATCGTCAATAAAAAAGGTGCCTCTCCCGGCGTGAACATAGACCACCTCGTACATGTCATGCAAATGATCGGGCAGTTCGGTTTCTGAATATCGAATGCCTTTATAGACGAGTTCGAATGGGAAAACGGGATCCAATTGAAAGGGCTTACGAATCGGATGCATGTACATGGCTCCTATCGAATGCTTTTGATGCTACAATATCAAATTTCGGAATAAAATTGCAACAATACGTTATTTTATTATCCATTTATAGATGTAAAATGAGAAGCATATGACGCTGCAAAGAGCACGGATATTCAGAGACAAGCCAAAGGAGTTTTGTCGATTATGAATAGGTCACCGTTGAACCGGCATGTATTGACAAGGGAACAGAAGCTTTGTTTGGAGGGCGCTAAGGAAAGTCCGGTTACTGTACTACAAATTGGCGAAGGTAATTTTTTGAGGGGCTTCGTCGATTGGATGCTCCAAGTCAGCAGGGAGCAGGGCAAGTTCGCCGGAGGCGTTGCCGTTATCCAGCCAAGACCATCCGGAAAACACAACATCGAAACATTGGCTGCACAGGATGGACTTTATACGCTTGTCGTCCGCGGATTGGAGGGCGGCCAAATTGTTGATCAAGCATCCCTTGTTTCCGTGTTTACCGACGTTTTTAATCCTTATGAGCAATGGAACCGTTTAATCGCACTGGCGACTAGCGATTCGCTGCAATTCGTCATCTCGAATACGACGGAAGCAGGCATCGTCTACAAACCCGAGCCGCTGACAGACGGTCCGATCGCCTCGTTTCCTGGGAAAATCGCATTTTTGCTGCATCGCCGCTACTTAGCGTTAGGCGGAGCGCCGGATAAAGGTTTAATCTTTCTGCCGTGCGAGCTTCTGGAAAGAAACGGTGATGCTCTACGTGACATCGTCATTCAATATAGCGAGGATTGGGGCTTCCCGGATGCATTTATCCAATGGCTGCGTTCGAGTAATCGTTTCTTAAACTCGCTTGTCGATCGCATTGTCACGGGTTATCCAAGTGAAGATCAAGCGCAGGCATGGTTCGATGAGTGGGGCTATACGGACGGCATGTTGACGGTCGCGGAGCCGTACCACTTGTGGGCAATCGAAGGCGAAGTGGAATTGGATGAGCAATTGCCTCTTCAACAGGCAGGGCTTAATGTACATTGGACGGATAATCTTCGTCCCTATCAGCAGCGGAAGGTTCGGATTCTGAATGCCGCTCATACTTGGATGGCGCCGATCGGTATTCTGAATGGCATTGAACACGTTCGGGAAATCATGGAACACCGCGTTTATGGGCAAGAGATTCAGACGTTGGTGAGAGCTGAAATCCTGCCTTCTCTTCCTTACCCGACAGAGGAGATGAATAGGTACGCGGATACGGTGTTCGATCGATTCAACAATCCGTTCATCCGGCATCGACTGGCAGACATTGCGATGAATAGCTTGGCCAAGTTTAAAGTACGCCTGCTCCCTTCGTTGAAGCACTATGCGCTGCTCGGGCAAGAGCCGCCTGAGATTCTCGCGTCAGGTTTGGCAGCGCTTCTCAGATATTACGCTGTTCGTCGTACGGCGGCTGGATTCGAAGGCAGCAATCTCCACGGCCGAACGTATCTCGTACGAGACGATGTTGATTCTTTGAACCGAATGGCGGACATTTGGGAGCGAGGCGGAACATTGCAGAACATTGCAGTGCTGCTGCTGAAACAAACGGAGCTTTGGGGCGAAGATTTAACCGAATGGCGGGGACTGGAAGAAGCCGTTTGCATGGCATGGACGAAGTGGGAAGGAGGAGGCGAGCGATGAAGCCTTGGGTTCGTTTGTCGCCTGACGATCAAGTTATCGTTGCCCTCGAACCAATAGCAGCAGGCGAGAAGCTGATGCTGGAGGACGGGACTTCTATTACCGTGACGGAAGAAGTTGGGCGAGGTCACAAAATCGCTGCCGCAGCGATCCTCTCCGGAGATGACGTGCGTAAATTCGGGTATTCCATCGGGAAAGCCATTGTCGAGATAACGCCAGGCACTTGGGTCCATACGCATAATCTGAAAACCGGATTAGACGGGATATTAGACTATCGATATGATCCGGTGGATCAAACCCTGCATTCAAAAGAAGCCGCATTCGCAGCATCCGGTGATTCTATCCGTACATTTAGCGGCTACGAGAGGCCCAATGGGGAAGTCGGCATTCGCAACGAAATTTGGATCATTAACACGGTGGGATGTATCAATAAAACATGCGAGTTACTGGCCAAAAGCGGGCAGACCTTATTTGGCGACAAAGTAGACGGCGTATTTCACTTTGCACATCCGTTTGGATGCTCCCAGCTGGGGGATGATCTTCAGCATACCCAAAAGCTGCTGGCTTCTCTAGTTCATCACCCGAATGCCGCGGGCGTGCTGGTCGTTGGCCTCGGATGCGAGAACAATCAGATCGAATCGTTCAAGACCGTGATTGGAGACTACGACCCGCAGAGAGTCAAATTCTTGAAATCCCAGGAATCGGAAGATGAGTTGGCGGAAGGAATAAAGCTAATCGGCGAATTGGTCGACTATGCGGAAACCTTCTCGAGAAAGCCGCTTCCGGTATCCAAATTAAAGATTGGGCTAAAATGCGGCGGATCGGACGGCTTGTCCGGCATTACGGCGAACCCGCTCGTCGGCGCTGTATCAGATCGGCTTATAGCGGCAGGAGGCACGGCACTCCTGACGGAAGTTCCCGAGATGTTCGGAGCGGAAACGATTCTCATGAATCGTGCATGCGATGAAGAAGTATTCAATCGAATCGTCTTGCTCATTAACGATTTTAAGCACTATTTTATAAGGCATAATCAACCCGTATACGAAAACCCTTCCCCAGGCAACAAGGCAGGGGGGATAAGCACGCTGGAGGAGAAGTCGCTCGGCTGCACCCAAAAGGGAGGGCGCGCACGCATTGCTGACGTGCTGCCATATGGCGAAAGAGCCGCGAAGACCGGGCTGAATTTGTTGAATTCGCCGGGAAATGATTTGATTTCAGTGACGGCGCTTACCGCGGCGGGCGCACATATCGTCTTCTTCACCACGGGTAGAGGAACACCATTCGGAGGGCCGGTCCCAACCGTGAAAATTTCGACGAACACCGAGCTGGCTAAGCGTAAAAAGAACTGGATTGACTATAATGCCGGGGTACTCCTCGAAGGAACGTCCATGGACGAAATGACGAATGGCTTGTGGGAGTCCATGATCGCGATCGCTTCGGGTGAGGCGCGGACACATAATGAGAATAACGGATATAAAGAAATCGCGATTTTCAAGGATGGGGTAACCTTATGACCGCTAGCGGAATCCATTTGCCGGTAAAGAACGGAGTGATTGCATGAAGTATCGCAAGTTGGGAAAGACCGATATGGAAGTTTCCAATCTTAGTTTCGGTGCATCTTCGCTAGGTTCCGTTTTCCGCGAGACGGATGATGCGGAAGGGATCCGCACGGTGCACGCTGCATTGGACCTCGGCATCAATTTTATTGACGTTTCTCCGTATTACGGGGCTGCCAAAGCCGAAACCGTGTTGGGCAGAGCTATTGGTCAAACCTCGCGGGATCGATTTTATTTGTCTACCAAGGCCGGGCGTTACGGCGCCGATACGTTCGATTTTTCCGGTGCTCGAATCGCAGCCAGTTTGGAAGAGAGCCTGCGCAGGCTTCAAACGGAGTATGTCGATATTTTGTTCCTTCACGATATCGAATTCATTCAACCGGAAATCATTGTAGAGGAAGCTCTTCCTGCATTAGAGAGATTAAAGCAGCAAGGCAAAATACGATATTCAGGCATTTGCGGCTTGCCATTGGCCTTATTCGAACAACTGCTGCCGGTCATTGAAGTCGATGCAATCATCTCCTATTGCCATTATGCTTTAAACGATACCTCCTTGCTAAGTCTTCTCCCGCTGCTAGAAGCAAGGGGGATTGGACTCGTCAATGCTTCCCCTTTATCTATGGGACTTCTGAGCACGCGCGGCACGCCTGATTGGCATCCTGCAAGCGAAGCGTTGAAAAAGGCATGTCTTGAGGCAGCTCGATTCGTTGAAAGCCAAGGCCAAGACATGGCAAAGCTTGCGATTCAATTCTCGACCCGAGATGAACGGATTCCGACAACGTTGGTCAGTACGGCGAATCCCGAAAATATAATAAGGAATATTGAGTGGTCGGAAGAGCACTTGGACATGGCGTTATTGAACGAGGTGCTCGGCCGACTTGCTGCCGTACAGAACCAAACGTGGATAAGCGGATTGCCGCGGTACAATGAGAATATTAGGGTCTAAACGAAAAGAGGTCTGCGAAATGAAAGGGATTATATGCGAGAAAATTGAAGCGTTCCGTATGACTAGTGAATTGCAAGAACCCGAACTTACCGATGGACACGCAATCGTGAGCATACGACGAATTGGTATTTGCGGAACGGATTATCACGCTTTTAAAGGTAACCAGCCCTTCTTTCAATATCCGCGCGTATTGGGTCACGAGCTTTCCGGCGTCATTGAAAGGATTGGCACGAATAATGCTGGATTTGAAGTCGGTGATCAGGTTTCCATTATTCCCTACATGCATTGCGGGAAATGTCTTGCATGTTCCCAAGGAAAGACCAATTGCTGTATGGACATGAAGGTACTTGGCGTGCATATCGACGGGGGGATGCGGGAGCGCATTGCGGTTCCTGTCACGCATTTAATCGAAGCCAATGATCTGACGTTGGACGAGGCGGCGATCGTGGAGCCGCTGGCCATTGGTGCGCATGCCGTTCGTAGAGCTGATGTTTCAGCTTCGGATACGGTTCTTGTCATCGGGTCCGGGCCGATCGGTCTAGGCGTTATGGCATTTGCCAAACATACGGGAGCCCGGGTCATTGCCATGGATATCAACGAGGAACGACTTGCTTTCTGCAAATCCTGGGCTAAAGTGGACCATACGGTTAATGCTCTGGAGTCCGATGTAAAGCAGCGTCTGTCGGCTATCACGAACGGCCAGTTTCCAGCTGCCGTATTCGATGCAACGGGGAATGCGGCCTCAATGACCAGAGCGTTTGAACTGGTCTCTCACGGCGGGAAACTGGTTTTCGTCGGGCTTGTTAAGGGCGATATTTCTTTTTCGGATCCTGAATTCCATAAGCGTGAATTGACGCTCATGGGCAGCCGGAACGCAGCAATCTCTGATTTCAATCACGTTTTGCACGTATTGCGCAGCCGTGAGCTGGATATAAACCGATATATTACGCATCGTTCATCCTTTGACGAGATGATTGAAGCGTTTGATGGTTGGTTAAAGCCGGAGGCCAAGGTTATAAAAGCGATCTTAGAACTATAATACGTGGTTAAATCCGGAATTTGTGCATGTGTGCGAAATGCATATGAATTGAATAAGATGATAAAGCCGCTAAATCCATGATTTAGCGGCTATCGTATTTATTTTCACAAATGCCAAGTGGGAAGATTACGAGCCATACCCTAACTAAGACGATTTGCCCACGGCTATTGTTTCAGCCAAGCGTTGGCCAGAAGGAGCGCGCCGCGTGTGGCGTTCGTATCCTTCAGCGCGTTCAGCATGACGAAGTCGTGAATGGTGCCCTGGAAGCGTACAGCCGTTACCGGCACGCCGGCTTCCCGCAGCTTGTTCGCATAGGCTTCGCCTTCATCCCGCAGAACGTCGGCTTCCCCCGTGATAATGAGTGCTTCGGGTAGTCCCTTCAACTGATCGATCGATGCGCGAAGAGGGGAGGCGTAAATTTCTTCTCTTTGCTTCGGATCGGACGTGTATTGCTCCCAGAACCAAGACATCCCGTCCCGGCGGAGGAAGTAGCCCGTCGCGAATTGCGAGTAAGATGGCGTGTCGAGGCCGGAGTCGGTTACCGGGTAGAACAGGAGCTGCCTGCTGATCTTAGGTCCGTTGCGATCTTTGGCCATGAGCGTAATAACCGCGGTCATATTGCCGCCTACGCTATCGCCCGCTACCGTAATGCGATCCGTGTCTAGCCCTTTGTTGCCGCCTTCGGCCGCAACCCATTGCAGCGCGGTATAGACCTCTTCGATGGCCACCGGATATTTCGATTCCGGCGACAGAGAGTAGTTCGTGAAGACGATGGCGGAATGGGAACCGACGGCCAGCTCGCGAATAAGGCGATCGTGCGTCAAATCGTTACCGAACACCCATCCTGCGCCATGCGTGTACAGAATGACGGGCAGCGTCTCCTTCGCGCCTTTCGGGCGAACGATCGTAAGCGACACGGTACCTTTAGGTCCGCCGTTGATCGTCAAGCGTTCCAAGTCGACGTCCGGCTTCACGATATCGCCCGATTGTACTTGGTCGACGACTTCGCGTCCTTTGACGGGACCGAGATCGAACAGGTAGGGCGGGTTGGCAGTGTCGGCGACGAATTGTCGCGCGGCAGGCTCTAGAACGACTTTGGAATCGTTATTTGGGGTTGTCATGATTAAATTCCTCCTCTTAATGTTTTAACCAAGCGTTGGCGAGCAGCATGGCGCCATTAGCGGATTCCGTATCCGCCAAAGCGTTTGACGTCATTAAGGTCTTCCGGCTTGCACGAATTTCTCGGCAATCATTTTCGGTTCTGTTTGGAAGGTCGTAAAGTGGTCTCCGTGGCCTTCAATGTAACGGAAGAAACCGAGATGGCTGGATTGGTTTGTATGCCAAGCATAATCGCCGTGCGGAAGTACGATATCTTCCGTCAGGTTAAGATAGCTTTTCGGAATTTGCAGACTGTAGAACTTTTTCAGATCGAGTTTTTGATATAAAGGGCCCGCAGGTTCCGGCGTAATCCGGCGGTACATCGCTTTCGCTTCTTCTAGGCTGGCCGTGTTTACGAAGGCATCGCGGAACAGCGGGAACGGAAGCATGATCGTGTTGTTTCCTGAAGCATCGGCCAGTTGTTTGAATGCTTCTTGGGCAGGCGGCGGAAGTTGATCGGATACGCTTTGTCCGTCCAGAGGAACAAAGGCGTTCGTAAAGACGAGACGGTCGATCCGGTTCGGGATTTGCTGGGCTACTGTTGCGACAACCGTACCGCCGAAGCTATGCCCGAGCAGTACGATATTTTTCAAATCTTTTTCCCTGATATAATCGACGACGGCAATCGTGATTTGCTCGTGGGTGACGTTTTTGTCTTTCAACTCTCCATGACCTGGATATTCCGGTACGTGAACGGTATGGCCTAGTTTGCGAAGCTCGTCAGCTACTTTTTCGAATTGGCTGACGTCACCCCAAGCGCCGTGAATGAGAACGAAGTTCAGTTTATCCATTTTATTATTTGCCTTCTCCGCCGCCGAACATCGAGCCTGCGTAGACTAAGCCCAAGCCGTATCCGCCGGCATGTTCTTTAGCGATGTCGATCACTTCTTTGTAGTGGGTTTGATCCTTCCAGTCGCGTTGAAGCTCGAGCATGTATTGCAGCCAAGTCATCGGTTTAGCGCCGGCTTGGATCATACGCTCGACAGCCATGTCGTGCGCTTCGTCGCTTACGCCGCCGGATGCATCGGAGATGAAGTAAACTTCAAAGCCTTGATCGAGAGCGGACAGAACCGGGTCAACCAAGCAAACTTCTGTCCAAAGACCCGCCATGACGATTTTCTTTTTGCCGTAGCTGTTGATTTTGTCGGTTACGTTTTTGTCTTCCCAAGGGTTCATCGTCGTGCGATCGATCGGTTTTAGGTCAGGGAACACGGCTTGCAGTTCCGGGAAAATCGGGCCGCTGAACGTTTTGGCGGAAACGGTCGTCAGAATCGTAGGCACTTTGAACGCTTTTGCCGCTTTTGCAAGGCCTTCCGTATTGTTGCGAACCGAATCAACGTCGTGGGATTTGAGTGCGAAAGCCATTTGAGGCTGGTGGTCGATGAACATCAGCGTATGATCGGTAGGCGTCAGCAATTGTTTGGCCGCTGCCGGTTTCGCGACCGGGCCTGCTTGTACTTCAGCCGCCGCTGCGTTAGCGGCGTGCGACGTTGTGCTCAGGATTGCAAAACCGGCACCGCCCGTTACCAAAGTAAATGCCATTGCACCTGCGGTTAATTTTTTTCTTAAGGATGTTTTCATACGAATTCGCTTCCCTTCATGGTGTAAGTTGTGCTGCTTCTGCTAGCATCCCCAGTATAGTAGATGATCTTACGGTTTTCGGTACAATATATTAACCTCTTATAGTGAGATATTGACAAGTTAATACTTGTAAATCAGCAGGAAAGGGCCGCTCGCGGCGAGAGACATGCTGCCATTTATGAAATCGGAAGGCATAAAAATGCGCACAGCTGCTTCCCTTTTGCAAGAGGGAGCAGCTGTGCGTTAATGCATACCTATTCAGGAAATGGCGGGAGAGTGGAGGAGCTGGCTGGGAATTTGCGCCTCGCGAGTTCAGGATTACTGCTTCAGGTCTTTCCGGTAATTTTGGGGCGTGCAGCCGGTCGTTTTCTTGAACACCTTGCTAAAATATTTCATATCCGCATATCCTACCATTTCGGCGATATGTGAGATTTTCAAGCATGGATTCGCCAAATACTGCTTGGCGTTGTCTATCCGGACTTGCTGCAAATAATCTCAAGCGTTTACGCCGAAATCTTGTTTAAAGCGCCTTGAGATGTACTCTCGGCTATAATGAAATTGATTCGAAAGATGCGTCAGCGATAAATCGGTAAAATAGTGCGTCTCTATGTATTGCTGAATCTCTGCCATCACATTCCGGTCCTGAGCATGTTCAAGGATATAAATTTGGTCGCGTGCCGGTTCGACATTGCGTTGATGGAGCGCGGCTTTAGCCTCAAGATAAGCTTGCTGAACTTCAGAGTGGAACCGTTTGTCAGAGCTGATCCCGAAGTCGAACCTGGCGCCGAGGGTATCGAACAAGCCTTTATTGATTTTTCTGATGACTTCCTCCACGCATTCCAAATGGTTCCAATGAAGAAGCACGATCTCATCCTCGCTTGACCAGTACCGGAAGGCAAACCCGGACAGTGTTCTTCGCAGAATCTCGTTGCACACGTTGGTGAGTGCAAAGAACAGCAGGTCCTGGTGCTTCACAAACTCTTGCCGGATCCCCTCGTCCATCTTCGCAAGGCTGAGTACCGAGCATCTGCACGTGTCCATAGCGCCGAATGCCGAGAATTCCCGTTGAATCTCGGATAATCGTTTGGGGTTATCGTCCGGGTGCTGAATCAATTCGGTGAACAGCTTCTCCCAATAAATCGGCCTGAGCAGGTTTACCTCGATGTTAACGCTGCACTGATACTTGCGCGAATCGGCTTCTTGTTTCCAAAGCAGAACGGCTTGCTTGACCGCTTTCTGAAGCTCTCTCTCGTTAATCGGTTTGAGCAGATAATCCAATCCTCCGGCCATCATCGAATGACGTATGAGCCGGTAATCATAATATCCGCTGATCACGATTGATTTGCTGCAAGGCGCATGTTTCTGGATCCAACTCAGCAGCTCAGTACCGTCCATTCCGGGCATCGTCATATCCGTAATAATGATTTCCGGCTTATGCTTCCGAATCACTTGAATGGCCGATTCACCGTCCGTTGCCTCAAATACCTCCCGAATGCCGTGCCTCTCCCATTCCACCAGCAGTCGAACGGCTTCCCGGACGTGCCGTTCGTCATCTACGATAAGCACCTTCAAATCGCGAATCCTCCTTCCGCCATGTTGATCGGAATGGCAACGCCGCGACCAATCCGCTGCCTTCATTTGGTTGCCGTCCCGAGGTCAATATATTCGACCGAACCTATCATTCCTATAATTTTATAGTTTAATAATTTGTTTGTATAGTATAATATATATGAACAATTATACGAAAGGGAGTGAAATACACGTGACAATCCACCATTTATAACCATTTATATTATTTTTAGTAAATATTATTTATTGTTAGATCAATTACGGTATTGAGAGTCGCCGGGTTCAGGAGAATAAACAAGGAGGAGCAATAATATGTTGGAGACTACCATTCAAAAGCAAGACGATTACGAATTGCAGGCAAAAAGGGCGGACTTTCTGGATCAATTGTTGAAGCCGGAATTCCAAGAGGCTTTGACGGCGCTGATCACTAACTTGCCGAAGACCGCCGAGCTGACGGTGCTGCTGACGAAGACGTACGACTTGGCGGCCCGAATAGCAGGCGATCGCGTGTTGATTCAGGACACGCTGGGCGGCATCAAGGAAGTCGTGAAGCCTATCGAGAAGAAAGTGAAGCATTTCGCGTCGTCTGCTATCGAGGCCCGCGAACGCGCGGAACAAGACGAGTCCACGATTGGCTTATTCGGCATGCTGAGACTGCTCAAAGATCCAGAACTGCAGCGGATGCTTCGCTTCGGTCAAGCGTATTTGGATATTCTGAGCGAGAGAAGAAAATAAGAAATAGGGGATGGGAACATGAGCAAGCAAATTTTAATTTTGGGTGCGGGTTATGGCGGCCTTCTTAGCGCGCTTTCCGCTCGCGAGCACTTTACGGCGGAGGAAGCGACGATTACGGTCATTAACCGGTACGAATCGCACGAAATCATTACCGAGCTTCATCGTCTGGCGGTAGGCAACGTCGCCGAGAAAGCCGTTTCTTTGCCGCTCGCACAGTTGTTTAAAGGCAAGGACATCAACGTGCGGATCGGCACGGTGTCCACGATCGATCCAGAAGGCCGCAAAGTCGTTCTGGACAATGGAACGTCATATGTTTACGATGCGCTCGTGCTCGCGCTGGGCAGCGAAACAAACTTCCACGGCATTCCAGGACTGGAGGAAAACAGCTTCACGCTGAAATCCGCCGCGGACGCGAAACGAATTTTCGCCCACGTCAAAGAAAAAATCGCCGCATACGCGAAATCGAAAAGCAAAGCCGACGCGACTTTCGTCATTGGCGGTGGTGGCTTGACGGGCGTCGAACTCATTGGCGAGCTGGCGGACGAGCTTCCAGGTATCTGTCATGCGCATGGCGTCGACTTCGCGGATGTGTCCTTGTACCTCGTCGAATCGAAAGCATCTATACTCTCGACGTACTCCTCGGAGCTGATTGGACGCGCGGTAACGAGTCTTGAAGCGCGCGGCGTTCAGTTCCTGACGGGGCTTAGGATCACGAAAGTGAACGGTTCAATGGTCAGTATGAGTGACGGCCGGAAGATCGAAGCGGGTACCCTCCTATGGACAGGCGGCGTACAAGGCAATGGGCTCGTGGCGAACTGCGGCATCGCAGTCGACCGCGGCTGGGCGACGGTCAACGAGTTCCTGCAATCCGTATCGCACCCGGACGTATTCCTCGCCGGCGACTGTGCCGTCGTCATCGGACCGGATGGGCATCCGTACCCGCCGACCGCTCAGCTGTCTTGGCAAATGGGCGAGCTCGTTGGAGGCAACCTGTTCGCTCAGTTCAAAGCTGCGAAAATGGCGGCGTTCGAGCCGGTTAACTCCGGTTCACTCGCCAGCTTGGGCCGCAAGGACGGCATCGGTTGGATCGGCGAAAGCGGCATCGAACTGAAAGGCATGCCGGCGTCTCTAATGAAAAAAGCGAGCGACGTGCGCTACTTGGCGCATATCGACGGCTTATTCTCGCTTGCTTACTAAGCCGCTTCGCTATTGCGCTCTGCCGGCTGAAAGAATCAAACGTGGATTAAAACGAGAAATGGCGGCGCAGGGATACTCCCTAACGCCGCCATTTGTTATTTGATTAAGGCGAGCTGCCTGCATGGTGAGCGAACTTGCTTTTGCCGGCAATGCATTTTGGCTTGGTTTGGAAAAACGTTGTTTATTTGATCTTTACGAGGGCAATAAAGTGTAAGAAGGAAATAAATCCGTGAATAGTCTACAAGAGTCTGTTACTATATTTCAAGAAATGAAATAGGAGAACCAGAATCGGGCGTAACGTATTTAACTATGCATGGAGGAGAAACAACCCAATGTCACAAGAAATAAAAGGGCAAGGGATCCAATCATTGGAGGTTGGGCTAGCGATTTTAAAAAAGATAGCTGTGGAAAAAAGACCACTTACGATAACGCATATTGCTCAAATTTGTGAAATGCCGAAAAGTAAAGTACACCATTATTTAACCAGCTTTTGCAGATCCGGTTTTTTACAAAAAGGTGAGGATTTAAAGTATACACTCGGATCAGAACTGGTTTTATTAGGCTTAGAAGCAGTTGATGCTATGGATATCAACGAGTTGGCGCTGCCCTATCTTCAAGAAATCAGTGATGCTTTAAATGAAACGGTGTATTTGTCGCTATGGGGAATGAATGGTCCGTTTTTCATCCGTTACATAGAAAGTAAGCGTGCGATAAAGATAGGCATTAGAGTGGGGTCACAAGTAAGCGTAACGAAGTCTTCGTCGGGGAAAGTTTTCGCGGCCTTTTTGCGAAATGAGGAAACAGAGGCCTTAATCAAAAAGGAACTCGAAGAAGATAAGATGGATTCGGAGTTATTCTATCAAGAACTTCAAGAAATAAGAGAAAAAGGATATGCCCAAAGTGATTCAACGCTGGCCCCAGGAGTAGCTGGAATTTCATGTCCTATTTTCAATCGAAACAATCAAATTATGGCTACCGTTTCAATCCTTGCTTTGAGTGGAACGCTGGACATTTCCGAAAACTCCGAAGCGATCCGTTTACTAAAAGAGAATTGTTTAAAATTGTCTATGCTGCTGCGGTTTAAAGGATACTGAGAAGTGGATTTTAGATAAACAAACAAGAGGAGCTGCCTCGGTGCTGTTCAGCCCGCTGCTAGCCTATATCGTCTACATTGTTGGTCACCATATGATCTCGATGGGGGTCGGGGAAGATGTACAAACAGAAATTTTCCAAGTTCACGCATATCTGACTCCAATAAAATGAAATAATAACGTAGTTGAGCAAATCCTGGCTCACAAATTCGAATACAGGAGGATTTTTGCTATGAACCAACTTCGTAAAGCCGCGCTTTCCGTGACGCTTTTCAGCCTTGTTTTTGCGTCCGGATTAACCGCTCAAGCCGATGCCCTACAAGCAGCAAAGCTGATGCGGCAAGCGACCAATAGCGATACGGCGATGGCGCTGAAGACGCTGAACAGCTTCTACAAGCCCGCGCTCCTTGGCCAGTTTCCAGGCTCGGTGAAGGGATTGAAAATAGGAGTAAGCACCCGTAAGGACGTCATCGCCAAGATCGGCAAACCGGACAAGCGAGGCGGGTTCGATGTATACCATGCGGAGATGGGGCATCCCGGTTACGCCATTGCCTACAAGAGGAACAAGATTCGGGAAATGCGTTACTTCGGGACCAATGTCGAACGGCAGACGAATATCGGCGGAATAACGAAGCGGATGCTTTTCCGGCAATGGGGCACTCCTTCCGGCACGGTCACGATCCGGAACGGATCCTTGGTGCAGCAGAAGATTACTTATAATCGCGGCAAATACAAACTCGCGTTTATCTTCAACAGCAGTACAAATCTCGACCATATTAATCTGCTGAAGCGTTAAACTCCTCATGAATCCAATGCAAATGCTCGGGCCGCTTCTTATAGAGCGGTCTTTTTGTAGTGAGCAAGATTTGATGATTTTCGACAATATCGGGATGCCTATTAAAAGCAGAGGTAAGAAAGCGGCTAGCCCGCTTGCTTCGCTTGCCTGGAAGCAAAAGTGCTAGCTGTCTCTCGAGCGGAGCGCGCGCACGAGGAGATTACCGCGCTTCTCGGCGGGCAATTTCTTGCCTGACGACGGGCGCTACCTTCACCGCCAGAAGCTCAATGGCTTTGGCAACCTGCGCGAAGGGCATCCCGCCGATATCTAGCTGCATGATAAACCGGCTGTGGCCGAACAGCTCGTGCTGATGCAAAATCTTCTCGATGACCTGCTGCGGACTTCCCACGGCCATGACCGTGCCCGGACCGGCCATCTGATCGAATGTATTCCGCGCGATGTGAGCGGCGCCGGTTCTTCGGCTTAAGAAGTGGCCCATGTAACGGCTGTAATAAGGATAGAATTCATTCATCGCCTGCTGCGAGGTGTCGCCGACATAGCCGTGACTCGTCACTGCAACCTTCAGTTTGTTCCTGTCATGTCCGGCCTGTACGCCTGCCTGCCGGTACAGATCCACTAGCGATTTCGCTTGCTCCGGCGTGCCGCCTAGCAGCGCGAGTGCCATGCCGAGGCCTAGCTTGCCTGCATTGACGGCGCTCCCCGGCGTACCGCCGACGCCAATCCAGAGTGGCAGTACCTGCTGCAGGGGACGGGGAGCGATTTCCGATCGGTCCAGCGAGCTCCGGAAGCTGCCGCTCCATGTGATCCGCTCTTGTTTGCCCAGCTGCAGCAGCAGATCGATTTTCTCGGCAAACAGCCGCTGATAATCATTGAGGTCGTAGCCGAACAGCGGGAAAGAATCCACGAACGCCCCTCGGCCCGCTATGATTTCGGCCCGTCCGCCCGAGATCAGGTCCAAGGTGGCGAAATCTTCGAACAGTCTCACGGGATCGACGGTGCTGAGCACCGTGGTCGCGCTTGTGAGCTTGATCTTCCGGGTCGCTTGCGCGATCGCGGCAAGCACGACCGGCGTGGAGGAGACGGCGAATTCCAAGGTATGATGCTCTCCCGCGCCGAAGACATCGAGCCCGGCATCGTCGGCTAATTGCGCTGCTTCAAAGATTTCCAGGAGCCGCTGCCGCGGAGAGACCGGAGCGCCATCAGGTCCTGAAAACAGGTCTCCGAACGTATATAATCCAAATTCAAATAGGGGCGAGGGCGAATTTGCTGCGGATAAGAAATGATGATTCATGATAGCACCTTCTTCTGTCTAGTCTAAGTTGCGCGTGGGTACGGACCGATTACGAGAACGGATGCTGGAAGCCGTCCGTGTTGTTGATAAGCAGAACGATTGCGATGATGCAAATGATAAGCGCGGGAAGCGTTTTGCCGAAAGAATCCTTAACCCGCACGTGCGACAGGACAGCGATCAGCATCATGATGGCAAACCAGAGTCCGGCCCATGCCAGGATGCCCGGGTACCAGAAGCCAACGGCAAGACCGGCAGCGCCGACCAATTGAAGGATACCGGTCACGGCGCGGAACCATTGAGGCAGTTCCAGATTCCTGAAGGCTTCGACTTGCGCCTTGACGCCGGCCGTGTTCATGATGCCGCCCATGAGGAAAACGAGAATCAACAGGACTTGCAAGATCAGATTTAATATGGACATGAATACCTCACTCCTTATTTGAGATGTTGTTCTGTACTTATTATTATTAGTCTCGGTACGTCTATTTGAGAAGTGGGCACATTTTTGTGGCCTTGTATCTTCTGCGCAACTAAACGGTATAGCCGTATTAAACAGGTCCTTCCTTATATTGGGGCCGCGAATCTAATGATAAAATACCCGGAGGGAACCTCGTTCTTTTCCGGCTGTACCAAGCCGGAGCAGTCAAAAACCCGCGAGCTTGCTCGCGGGTTTTTGATTTGTCGTTCCCTTTTGATAGTGTCTCTCCGGATGTGCGATCCTTATCAAGTCCGAGTTTTCAAGTTCCCGGTATTCCGGACGACAGTCTTCACCTCCAGATCGATTTGGATTCGGGGCAAATAATCCGACCGCCAGTTCGCCAGTTCTGCCCGGGTCAGATCGTTTCTGAAGTATTGTCCAAGTCCGAAAACATCGGCCTTGGACCGCTGTATGGTCGTGAACATCTGTTTGAAGCGCTGCAAAACAATGGTTTTCAGCTCCGATTTGATCACATCCGTGGACGGGTTTCCGCGGGTGTCGAGGAGAATAACCTTCAAATAAATGGTGCTCTTCAAATGCGGCTGTTCGCCTATGAAGTAGCCCCGGTTTCGGATGCGGCTGCTAACGATCTGAATCGTTCCGTGCCCCGTCACTTCGATTTTGCCTTGCGTGCTCAATCCGTTAAACACGTTATACAGCAGCGTTTGCTCATTGTTCAATTTACTGACCATTTTGCCGTTCTTCATGATCGCAGAGCCCGTGCTCTGAAGAATTGTCGTATCTCCGGATTTGATAAGCGGAATAGCGACATCATTGGTGTACGAATGGATGCTTCGGAAAATTTTCCACAGCTGCGTATACGCAATCTCAGGACTCCACCCCGCGTCTTTTTGAAAATAGTCATAGAGCGCCGTTCCGTCGTTTTTGGAAGTCGCATCGAGGCGTTCAAAAAATCGATCGAGCGGCTCGTCGCTGATGACGAAGGTCGTTTTGGGAGCGATATGCCCTGAGCGGATCAGGCTCTCGACGGCTTCGTTTAGTCCGAACGAAGCGAACGTTCTATCGACGACGATGACTTTCAAATGCAGGAGATCCACTTGGCTTTCCATATTCATACTAATATGGTCGATGACTTCGCTGATGGACTCCCCGGTGGCTGCGATGATTTGAATGCCATTGTCGTGTTCGCTTACACGGGGGATATCCAGGTACACGGTATAATTCCCGTGCTTGTACGAGATCCCCATCGCCACCGGCAGCGCCCGGTGATTGATATCTTTATTGTCCCAGCAGCCGCTGAGCAGGACCAGAGCGGTAAGGGCGGCGATGCATTTCAGCATGGTCACTTCAACTCTCGATTCATCTGACGTATGTAGGAGCGGCCGGCAATGAGCGCAATGGGCGGAATCGTAAGCGCCACATACCCTCTTAGATAAGAATTCAGCTGATAAGCATGATCGACTATTTTCCAGTCCGGAATACTTAAGCAAACGCTGAAAGAAACGACGACGATCACAGGCATGAGATACAATGGCCGTATGTCTTTGATGCTTTGACGAATGACCGTTTGAAGGCACCAGAACGTTACAGCGATAAACATCATGGAGAACGCCATCAAGCTGAGCAGCATGAAGACGGTTATCCGATCAAACATCAGCCAGTCGATTTCAATGGTATCTACCGTGAACGTATAGGGGAATTCGAGCTGCCGTGCCGTTTCTTGTCCTAGGGTCAAGATCGGAATATAGACGGAGAACAGATATAGCGGCAATAGCATAAAGCTGCTTTTAATTATCGTTTTGGGCTTATAAGGCACGCTGGAAGGAATGAAACCAAGAAAGAGGAAGCCGGCCGTAAATACAAATATGCTTTTGTAGTAGGCAGGGTGAAGCAGGAACGAGAACATATGCGAACTGGTAGGGAGAAGCGGCAGCGCGTAACGAAAGTCCACATGTTGAAACGAATTGATCAGCACAAACAGAATCGGGAGGATAAACAGGATGGCGAGCAATAAAGACGTTCGCATCAGTCCCTTGGCACCTCCATGAAGCGCCATATACGCGGGAATGATGAGCAGCAGCAGCATCAGCACCCAGAGCGGCGTATTGGACAGGAAGATGATCGAGATAATTTCGGCATAAGATCGAACGGTCAGGATAATGTTGACGAACAGGTAAACAGATACGGGAAAGAGGGCAGCCCAAGCAAGCCCTTTGTTCTTGTTCATAAGGACGGTAATGAGATTCTGTCCCTTCATGAGGCTGATTCCCTTCATGTAAACGGAAATGATCGTCAGATGGAACAGGAAACCAACCATGATCGGCAGCCAGTGCGCTTCCTTGGTGCTCTCAATGACATCGGCAGGGTAGGAGTAAAACATCAATCCCATATGCGTAATCACGTAGGCTACGGCGACATGCATATTTTTAGTCATCTAATCACCTTTGGGTTTTAATTGCAAATAAGGAACGTCTAGTGTCCGAACACTGCTTAAATAGGCAACGATGATCACGAGGCCCGATAAAAGGCCGAGAACGCCGAAGATCGTCGATAGAAACAAGAGCAAATATTTAAACAGGCGGATGGTGAGGGAGTTCTGATAGCCAACGACGGTTGCATTGGCGATCGTGACGGCAGCAAGGACGATAATGAGCAAATTGCTCACCAGCTTGGCCGTCACGACCGCTTGTCCAAGTACGATACCGCCGACCATCGTGACCGTAGGTCCGATGCTGGAGGGGAGCCGAATAATCGCCTCCATGATTAATTCCAAGACGAAGAGCAAAATCAACGTTTCGACGATGGCGGGGTAAGGTACGTCCAGGCGGCTCATCGCGATCGAATGGGCCAGCTCGAACTGAAGCACGTCCGGATTGACGGAGACCAGCGCAACGTAGAGACCCGGGAAAATCAGCGTGGTGATCAAGCCGATCAGACGGATCGCGCGGAACAAGAACATATAGACGGCCGGGTGATTCATATCGTCTTCCGTCACGAGCATGTCCGTTATGAGGCTCGGTACGACCAAGGCAAACGGAAACCGTTCTACAAACAGTACAATCTTTCCGGAACGCAAGGCACGCGATGCATTTTGGGGCAATTCGGTCGCGTTATACCTGGAAACGAGTGATAATTTCGGAAACTTCAAAATATTCGATAGATCCTGTAAATTGGCGACGCCCTGGTTTAATTGCGATTCCAGCTTCTCGGTCAAGGCTTGCAGCATTTTA
The DNA here is from genome assembly GCF_019431355.1 of Paenibacillus sp. R14(2021). Taxonomy (NCBI): domain Bacteria; kingdom Bacillati; phylum Bacillota; class Bacilli; order Caryophanales; family Paenibacillaceae; genus Paenibacillus; species Paenibacillus sp. R14(2021). The sequence continues at coordinate 2,915,917 of NZ_CP080269.1, read as the reverse complement.
GGTTCCACGCTGCCCTTCATATAGGACACAATGACCCGGCTCTTGACCGTACTTCCGAACGTATAGGTGGTGAGTCCAAGATCATGCGTGTTGAACTGCTTGCGGAGAAGGCCGATGTTGGTGTCGATATCCTCATTGAAAGACGTGCCCGAGCCCCGGATGTTATTTTCCATGAGCGGCGTGGATAAGGAACGGCTGAGCTGATTTCGAATGGGATAAAGGCACAGACATCGATTAGAGCCTTCGTCGATGACGACAAGCATGCCGTTCAGGATTTCCGCGCAGGCTTTATCTTCGTCATCCGGCTTCAGCTCGTATCCAAGCCCAAGCAGCGCGTCCATTACGCTTGGTCCCGATTCCGCGGTGCCGAGCGACTGCATACGCAGCAAGTCGACGCTCTGCGGGAAGTCGATCAGTGACCGAAGCCCGCATACGAAGAGCGAGGCGTCACGAATCACGACCCGCTGGCCGAACAGATCGCCGGTTCGCGAGAAGCGATGCTTCACTTGTTCAATCATTGGACACCATCAACCTCCATTCTGCAAAATAGCAACGTAATAACAAATTATTTCCATATTCATTGTCGTTATTCGACGCCGGGGCGAGAAAAGGGGGGCATCATGCCTGTATAAACGGATCAAAAGTACCGCAAATCCGTACTGGAGTAGAGCTTGAGTATTGGGATAATACGATTTGGCTAGAAAAAAATAAGCCTACCGACATATTTCGACGAATTGCGAGTCGTATTTGATGCTATAATTCTCCATAGTTATTTAATCTATTCTATTATTGGTAGTTACATTGGGGGAAAAGACGAATGTTCAAACGTTGGACAACAGGCATCATCAGCTTCGTACTTCTATTTACGCTTGCGATGCCAATGCAATCGAAAGCGGCAGCAGGGGACAATCCCGAACAGCAGGATCAGACCTTACCGCTGCCGGTTAATCAGGAGTTGCCGCTTCCGGGCAGCGAAGGTGCGGAGAAAGATGCTTCCGCAGCTGGAGACGGCATTATGGTCGGCATGATCCCGATGGGGACGATAGAGGGGTATACAATTGAGCCGCTCGGTTATGCCTACGTAAATGTAAGCAATTATATGAGTTATAGAGCCGATATTGTTAATGGCAAGCTCGATTTGGGTCGAGTTACGATTCCTGCTGGAGCCGCGGTAAATATATCTTTGTCCGTGCTCTACAAGAATGATTCTACTGGAAAACATCTCCTTTACATCGATAATGATACGATGACAACAGAGGAGCTTACTGCATTGAATACGTGGATGATTGATGAGGATGCCGTGGAAGTACCGCTCGATCTTTCGTCATTATCGGACTGGACGAATCGGCAATTGTCTGTTAGCTACAGCAATCAATTTTTTGGCCAGACAGTCCTCCCAAGCAGTGCTATTTCCATTTTTGCCAAACCTGGAAAACTAGAATTAGGTTATTCGGGTGTGAAGAATCGAGATGGGTATTTGCTTCGAAAAACGATTCAGGTTGCAGAAGGTGCCAGTCTGTCCTTTAATACCGCGGATGTAGCAGCTGCTTCTAGGACTCATCTGCCGGAACTGCCGAATGTTTCGATATACTCCGCTAATTCATTGGCTGCCTATACCGATATCAATAATTTAATTCTAACCAAGGGGAGATACAATCTTTCTTTCTATCAGCAAGAGGAGATTGAGGGGGGAGAGCGGGTCAAATCCTGGGCGAGCTATTTTGAAGCAAATGGCGAGCAAGAGCTTCAATTGGGAGTACCTCAAATCTCCGTTCGATATTCGGATATTTCAACAAAACAATTTTATTCGGATGTTACAGTTGCGAATGGAGATTTTTATTTAAGTTATTCGTACGAACAAATTGGCAATGAGATCGTGAACTTAAACGGTTTTCATACTAAAATGACAGACAGTCAAGGAAAGACGATTTTTGAAGAAGATACACAGAACGGGAGCTTGAATCATACCTTTATTCCTCCGCTTGCAGCTGGCACTTACGATGTTGAGTTCTCCGCTAAAGGATTCGATCACCAGCTCAGTGTGCATAAATCAGTCATCATCAAAGACACGTCTAGTTACGAAGGCAAAGGTTTGGTTGTTCATGCAGAGAACGAAGCGGGACAACCTCTGCAAGAAGGCCAAGTCTTCCTGTTCGAGAAGCAGCCGGCAGGAGTGTGGGACGCGAACGAAGGCAGCAATATTTACAATACGAAGCTAATTTACCAAGCGAAGGCATCAAACGATGGGACTTTCATCATTCCCTACGCTAATTTGCTTAAGGGACGCGAGTATGAACTCGAAGTAAACGGGACTGCATCGGACGGTCAAAATGAGGTCGTGTATCATCGTACGGTATCTCGCGATGACCAAGACATTCAGTTGGATAGCGCAGGGTTGAAACAGGTTACCGTTAAGTCCGACTTGGCGCATGCTGGTGACTCGCTTCTCTTCTCGGTCATGGATGATCAAGAGCAGCTCGCCAGCTGGCCAGGAATAGCCAGATTTGGCGCGAATCATCAGACCGAGCTTTATATTCAAACAGATCATAAGATTTCGTTGATCGCCAAGCTGTTCGATGCAGATACAGAAACAGGATACCTACTTACCCGCACAGTGGCACCAGGCGAACAAATTGTTGATTTAACAGGCGATACGGCTGAAATTCAGCTGCCGGCAGGTTATGAGAATACGAAGCTGGATGTTAACGAGGGCTGGGGGCAAAAACAGTTTGCGGACCGGTATATGGTAACGAAAGGAACGGATATTACGGCCTCTTATTACGTAGAATCCGATGGCTACAGATATTCGTTCAGTAAGCATTTAGGTGTGGTTAATGGAAGTACGACTCTTGGAATCGGTCACGATTTCATTAATCGCAGGACTGATACACAGTTTTTCAGTGCAGGTCAATTGAACAGCCGTGTCTATACTGATTATAGGGATAAACTTGATAATCAGCTGCAAGATGTTTCTCCAGTAACGGTAGCGAAGATTGCAGATCGAATCGAGTCGACGGGGATTCCTTTCACGGCTGGAATTGGCGGGCAGAAGAAAGTCATGACTATAAGTGATGACCAGGGCACGCTTATCTATGAATCCGATGATCAGCCGAATGCAGGAAATCGAGCAGCAGGCAGCTCCGTTCTGGATTATCAACTCTATGATCAATCCGATCAAACAGTGGGCGATGGGGCTCATACCTCTTCTCCACTAGACGTTCATTTTGACATGCCGAATCAGCCAGGCAGCTATGCCCTAAAGCTGGAAAACCAAAACTTTCCATCGGACGTTATTGCATTGACGGGGCAAGCGCAAGTTGCCTCTTACGGGGGCACTGACAGGCAAATTCCAATCACTTTGCCAGCTGGCTATGAGTTATACAGCTTATACGGCAGCGCGCAACTACAGCAGCTTGATGGAGACATGGTAGATGTTAACATGTGGGTAAGTAATGGTGAATTAAGTATTTCCGGGGTGGGTAATTTGATTCCCGATAAGAAGTATGCCCTGCATGTACAACTTTTTCTGAAGTCATCAGATGGGGAACAAGTGATGTATTACAATCAATTGGTGTTGACGGGAGATCAGATTTCAAATCTTCAGAAGATCGATGCTCCTTCGTCAGTTGTCACAGTTGCTCCGAAGTTGAGAGATCTTCCTAGCGATTTTCAAGTTCGTACGATTCAATTGGAGTTTCCGGTGATTGGATTCGAGGATAAACGCTTCACTGCGAGTATTAATAATTATGGGTACTATGACAGTTTTACGATGCCTAAAATTGTTATGAATCCACAAGATTTCAGGATTTTGCTCTCCGGCTCGGACGGTGCATCGACGGCGTACAACTTAATCCGTCAGGTTCATGTTGACCGCTCTACTGGGAAACCGACAATCACAGATCCAGGCACGCATCTTCTGAAGCTGCAGGATAGTCGACTCTTTCAATCGATTGATTCAATTTCCTCGTCGCCATGGTATTCCTATGGCTATTATTCCTGGGGAACCTTGCTGGACAAAGCGTATGTAAGTACGGGCAGGCAACAGTTTCGTATTGGTACGGAAACGAGCAGCATTGAAGAAGAACCGTGGCAGCTATTCTGGACGACACGCAGCTCCTATAATTTACAACAAGATACGGTCATTCCGTTCACGGGTCATGTGGATTCATCCAAGTCCTCGTTAAAGATTGCTCAACGGATGGAGAACGGGCGAGTCGTAATAAAGGCCCAGCCAGAATTCGTAAGCGGCGATTTGAAGTTGGAGGAAATTGATGTAAAGAGAAGCGGATATTATAGCAGCGTACCAGGCATCGTTACCTTAAGGGACAGCAGCCAAAAGAAAGTCTATGAAGCGCTGACCTACTACTGGATGGACGGTTTTGAAATCTCTAAAACACTGGCCGACGGCACGTATTCCATCACTTTCAGTCAACCTGTTGGCCCGAATGAAGAAGCCGTATTGACGAATTCATTCACGGTAGGCAGCAATCCTGGGGGAGGATCCCCTGGCGGTGGAGGCGGAGGCGGCGTCATGCTTCCAGGCGGCGAAGATACGAATGCAGAAGCGCCGAATTCCATTACCTTCAAGGCCGAGGATGTCCCGGCTCCAGTGAACGGTACTGTCACGCTGCAGATGAAAGACAAAGAAATCGCGATCATACCTGCAAGCATCCTAAGCGGCGACGGCGCGAAAGACACAATTGAGCTTGAAGGATCTCACGGCAAAGCCTCGCTCCCGCCAGCCGTACTGGAGCAGCTTGCTAATTTGGTTGGTAAGGATAAGCTGGCCGATGCGCAGATTACGTTGTCCATGAAGCCCGTTAGTGATGCCGAGTTGGCTGGCGCCGTGAAGTCGACGGACGAAACGGATGTTCAACCCGCCGGCACCGTATACGCGTTCAAGCTGTCGATCACGGCCAAAGACGGTTCACCGATCGTGCTTTCCACGTTCAATGAGCCGATTACGCTCACGTTTGAATTGGATGCTGATGCGGATAAACATTTGACTAACGTCTATTACATCGCGGAAGACGGCAGCCTTACCTATGTACCTGCTCGTCTGGAGAATGGCAAGCTAATCGCGGAGGTCAGCCATTTCAGTACATACGGCGTACTGGAACTGCATAAGTCCTTCAAGGACGTCAGCGCGACGTTCTGGGCGCATGATGCTATCGAATCGCTCGCAGCTAAACAAATCGTTAAGGGTATCACGCCAGATACGTTCGCACCGAACAAAACGGTAACCCGCGCCGAGTTCACATCGATGCTCGTGCATGCGCTTGGCTTGACGTCGGATCAGTCAGCAAGCTTCAAGGATGTGCCGGTCAACGCTTGGTATGCTTCGGCTGTGGCTGCTGCTTACGAGCATCACCTCATCAAAGGCGTAAGCGCCGATACGTTCGCGCCGAATAAGTCCATCACGAGAGAAGAAATGGCAGTGATTCTCGCGAACGCACTGAAGCTCCAGCATACCGATTCATCGGCATCCCAGGGTGTAACGTTCAAAGACGCGGCCCAAATTAGCTCTTGGGCGGTAGATGCCGTTGGAATTGCCTTGTCGAATGAATTAATTCAGGGCGACAGCAAAGGCATGTTTAATCCCAAAGATATGGCAACACGCGCGGAAGCTGCGAAGATGCTCGCTAATTTACTCAAACAGACAGACCGATAAAGAAGACAGGGACCCGAGCAATCGGGTCTCTTCCCGTATTCTCGAACTAGAAATGGATGATACAGCCATGGTAAAGGACTCCACCGTCCGTACGCTTCATGTCGGAACAATCACACTCATGCTTTTTATGCTTTGCGGTCCTTTTTTCCGGGGATTCATCTTTGAGACCGAATTTACTATAGCTACTATTGTGGTCTCACTAGGCTTTATATTGCACTTGCTCCGCAGAGGGCTGCAGCAGGATATGATCGTGTACCTCCTGCTGGCGCTAACGGCGATGTACGCGGCGAGTATCGCCTACGGTAATGATCGTTACGAAGCGTTAAACGGCTTGCTCAGAACGGCTATGCTCATCCCCCTCTATGTAATCGCACGCTCAGCGGCCTCGCAGCCGATGCAACGGATTTGGACAGCTTGGGTGTGGCTCACGGGCTTGTCCGTACCGATTGGAGCGGCAGCTAATCGATACGTCGACGGCCGTCTGGCGGGTTTTATTGATTATGCCAACGGCTATGCCATTCTGCTGCTGATCGGCATCATCATGTCTGTTGCTTTATCCGTAAGAGGCGTATCCGGCTCCAAATGGCTCCAGATCCCGATTTTCCTGTGCACCGCCGGTATCTATTTGACCGAATCTCGGACAGTGCTCGCGCTGAGCTTTGCCGCGTTCGCGATGATGTTCTTCTGGAGCAGGGGCAGCATCCGCTTGCTGTGGCTTCGTTCCTTCGCCAATGCCGCAATGGGCTTAGCCGTGGCAGGGGCATTCGATGGTTCCGCGCTCCTGATGCTGCCTGTTCTGGCTGTTTTCGTTCTCGGTTTCCGACTATCGGACTTGACGCTATCATCGCGTTATGCCAGGTTGACGCTCCTCGCGGCGGGGCTCGTAGTCGTGTTCCTTGCCCTGTACTTTGGCCCCGGCATTATCGAGCGCTGGAGCACGATCGGGTCCCGTACGGGCGAGGGCTTCACACGGCTCGACTACTACCGGGATGCTTGGTCAATGGTTGCAGACTCGCCGGTTTGGGGCTTTGGAGCCGGTGCGTGGAATTATTTGCAATACCAATATCAATCGGCCTCGTATTTCACAGCGTATATTCATAGTCAGCCTTTGCAGCTCATGGTTGAAGTTGGGATTAGTGGTTTCCTAATCTTCGCAGCGGCTTGTGTCTGGCTAGTCATACGAGGTTTCGCCGCTGCCAAGCATAAGGTAGGCATTGAAGCGAAGTACGATCAGCTTCGCCTGCTGGCGTGCTGCGCGCTGCTCTTGCACAGCCTGGTCGACTTCTCGTTATCGTTTCCTTATCTACTTGGTCTATTGTTCATTCTGGGAGCGTCTCCTTCTTCAGCCGCAGCGACTGTAGTCAAATCAGGCGCTTCATTTACCGTAAAGGGCATCGTTAGCCTGATTGCAGCGGGAATGCTGATCATCGCGGCCTTCCTGCTGACATCCGAACAGCTCCAGCTGTCCGCCGAGCGGGCGATTGCGGAGAATCGCAAAGCGGATGCCATTCATCTGTTGAACCGGAGCGCGTCTGCAGCGATTTTCTCCGATCGCATTCATGACCGCATCGCCAGATTGTATCTGCGCGAATATGAAAGCAGCCGCGATCGGCGTTATTTGGAGGTTGCGGTCAGCGAGAACGAGAAGGCGCTTTCCCTATATCCGGAGCAGATTTGGTATCGGAAGCTGAAGAGCGATTTGTTATGGATGCAAGGTTCTCGAGAGGCATCGATCACTGTTTTGAGTGAGTTGGTCGAACAGAACCGCTTTATTGCGCGCTGGCGGGAGGAACTGGGGCAGCGAAAGGCGAAGTTGAAGGAGTAGCCTGCTGAAAGTCACGCAGTCGATCAACCTGAATGGAGCGAAGGTACATGAAAATCGGCATAAGCACGTATTGTTTGGTGGACAAGCTGCGCAGCAAAGACATGAGCGTAATCGACGTTCTGGAATGGGCGAAAGCGCAGGGCTGCGCGCATGTTGAGCTTGTTCCTTACGGTTATTCGTTGGTTGATGATGCGGAGCTGGCGGAACAAGTCCGCCGCAAGGCCCACGAGTTAGGGCTCGCGCTTTCGAATTATGCGCTCCCGGCAAATTTTGTTCATGAAACGGCAGCGGATTTTGAAGCCGAGATTGATCGGTTGAAGCAGCATGTCGACCTGCTCCAGCGCATGGGTATTCGGTCCATGCGGCATGATGTCGTGCTGTTCACGATCCCGCACGAGCAAGCGAGCATTGCCCATTTCCACAGGAATCTTGCGCAAATCGCGGAAGGCAGCAAGCGGATCGCGGACTATGCCGATCAATTCGGCATCACGACGAACATCGAAAACCATGGCTGGGGCGTACAGCACAGCGACCGGGTTCAGCATGTATTGGAGGAGGTCGGCCGCCGCAATTTCAAGACGGTACTCGATATCGGCAATTTTCTATGCGTGGACGAGTCGCCTATGGTCGGCACGGCCAAAAATCTCCCTTACGCGTCGATCATTCACGTCAAGGATTTCTATTACCGTCCGTTCGATCAGGACCCCGGCGAAGGCCAATGGTTTCGCACCGTGAATGGAAACTATCTGCGCGGCGCCATATTCGGCCAAGGCGATCTGCCTGTGCGCAGCCTGCTGAAGCTTGTGAAGCAGTCCGGTTATGACGGGTACTTGACGCTGGAATTCGAAGGCTTGGAAGAAAGCGCCTCGGCGACGGCGATTGGGCTGCGTAACTTAGAGCGGCTGTGGCATGAAGCGTAGTCGGCAAGCTGAATAGAACAATAGAGCTCTGCATACTGTTCGGTATGGCATTACCTGCGGCGAGGATGAATGACAAGCAGCGGAGTCATTCTCCTCGTTTAGTTTTTATCAAGCCCGATAGATGCTATAATTAACGCTAAAGTCAAACGACAAGGTGGACCTTATGCCTAAAAATCAATTAAGCCGTTACGTGCTGACCGACGAGCTGCATGTCTTGTTAAAGCAAAAAATCATCACGCACGATATGGCTGCCGGCGATCGCATCAACATCGATAAACTGGCACGCGATCTCGGCGTCAGCAATATTCCGATCCGGGAAGCGCTGTTTCGTCTCTCCTCGGAAGGGTTCGTAACCGTCGTTCCGTTCAAAGGCATGTTCGTTGCGGAGATGAACTTGAAGGACATTGACGAAATCTTCGAGATTCGCAAGTCGCTTGAGGAGCTGTCGATCCGGAATGCGGCGCCGCGTCTGCCGAAGCCGGTCCTGCACAAGATCTTGGAAGAGCTGGCCCAGCCGCCTGAAGTATCCGCGGCGAACGAGGAGGAAGGCAGAATGCTGCGCATGAATGAAGGGCTGCATGGCACATTGCTAGCTTATGCGGACAACATGAACTTGCTGCGCCTCGTGACCTCGTTAATTGAACGAATCTATCGGTATTTAAACGTGCATCACTACAAAATCGAGCTTCCAGCCGAACGAACCGAGCATGAGGCAATCGTGCAGGCACTGCTTGACGAGGATACGGAAAGAGCTGTCGAAGCGATGCGGGTTCACTTGCAAAATGCTCATAAAAGACTGCGCGAATCGTTTGCATAATCATTTGCGCGGTTCTATTGACTTATAAATCGTGTATGATATTATTTGAATCATACACGATTTATCTTTTTCAGAACAGCTAAATTTCGTAAGGACAGGTGCAGGTAGCATGCTTCTGCATGGGAAAATTTGTGTCATTACCGGCGGCGGTTCCGGCATCGGAGAGGTGACCGCGAAACGTTTCGCGGAAGAAGGCGGAATCGTCATGCTGGCGGATATCGACGAGCGGAACTCGCTGCGAACAGCGGAAGACATCAACGCTGCATACGGCGCGGGGTCAGCAACCGCATACCGCGTGGACGTCTCGAACGAGAGCGAGGTTCGCTCCTGGCGTCCTTAAACGGCTTGATCGGCCAGAAGCAGAACGCGGCTTACGCATCGACGAAAGGCGCGATCGTCGCCATGACGAAGTCACTTGCGCTAGACTATGCGGCTGACGGCGTTGGAGTCAATTGCATCTGTCCGGCCGGCGTATCAACGCCGCTGCTGGAGAAATGGATCGGCGAGCAGCACGATCCGCAGGCAACTCGCCAAAGCTTGAACGACATGTACCCGCTCGGCAGGTCGGCTAAGCCGGAAGAAATCGCGGATGCCGCGTTGTTCCTCGGCAGCAGCTTGTCCCATTTTGTAACAGGCGTTGCATTGCCGGTAGACGGAGGCGCCTCGCTCGGCTATTAATTCTATTCATCTCATTCATCGACTTGGAGGAACGACCATGAAAATCACGAGCGCAAAAAGCTTCATCCTGCATGTACCAATCACGCCGCCCATCACCGATGCTATTAACGCCGCGACCCATTGGGGAGTGACGGGCGTCCGGATTGAGACGGACGAGGGCTTCACGGGCTACGGCTATACCGGAACATGCGCCAAAGGCGACGAGATGATCGCCGATACGATCGACCGCTATTATGCGCCGGCTCTCATCGGCAAGGATCCGTTCATGGTCAAACAAATCTGGGACGAGCTGCGCTTCGGTCCGATGCACTGGATCGGCCGCGCGGGCGTCACGCATATGGCGCTCGCAGCCGTCGATATCGCGCTGTGGGACATCATGTCCAAGGCGGCAAACAAGCCGCTCTGGCAGTACCTGGGCGGACATAAGCCGAACGGCATTAAAGCGTACAACACGAACGGCGGCTGGCTGAACTGGAGCAAGGAGCGCTTGATCTCGGACATGGGCGCCATCCTGGACTCCGGCTTCACGGCCGTGAAGATGAAGGTCGGCAAGCCCGACCCGCGCGAAGACTTCGACCGCGTGCAGGCCGTGCGCCGCGCGATCGGCGACGATATCGGCCTCATGATCGACGTCAACCAGCAGTGGAACATTACGACCGCGATGACATGGGGCAAGAAGCTGGAGCAATTCGATCTGATCTGGCTGGAAGAGCCGCTGAATCCGGACGATATCGCGGGACACCGCAAGCTGGCGGACGAGTTGAACGTGCCGATCGCGCTCGGCGAGCATGTGTACAACAAATACGCGTTCCGCGACTATATCGCGCAGGGTGCCATCGAGTACGTACAGGTCGACGTGACCCGCGTTGGCGGCATCACGGAATGGCTGCAGGTAGCGGGACTTGCCGCGGCGCATGACCTTCCGGTGTGCCCGCATGTCGGCGATATGGGCCAAATCCATCAGCATCTCGTAGCTGCTACGCAAGGCGCGGTCATGCTGGAGTACATCCCGTGGATTCGCCATATTTTCGAAGAACCGGCTACGGTGAAGGACGGCTTCTACGTGCTGCCGCAGCAGCCCGGCGCTTCGACAACGATCATCCCGCGGTATTTCGACGAGTATCGGGTAAAGTAGGCAGCTATTCATAGCGGATCATCAGAGAGACAACAGGCCGAGCAGCCAAGCTGCACGGCCTGTCTCTTTTTGCCCATAAGCGCATTAAAATAAGAACAGCTCCCAAGCGGATATCCCGCCGGGAGCTGTTTGTATGTTCGATGTATCACGATTTAGAAAAACGCGAGCAGCTGCTCAGCCACAGCTTCGTTCGTTCCCGCTACGCGCGTTTGGAACTGAGGCTTGCCTGACAGCGCCTGAATCTGCGAAGGTGCCGTCTGCTTAATGTTAATGAGTTGGATCGCCTCATCGAACTTGGCCGGGTGCGCGGTCGATAATGCGACCGTCACTTCGTCGTCCGCCGTATATCTTTGTGCCGCGGCGACGCCGCAAGCCGTGTGCGGATCCAGCAAATAGCTGTAATCCGAATAATAGCTGCTGATCGTGCTCAGACACTCGTCGTTCTGAACGCCGTAGGCTTCAAAATCGGTTTGAACTTGCTTGAGCGCCTCACCGGCAATGACGATCCGTCCATCACGCTTGAAGTCGCTCATCAGCGCAGATACGGTGCCGGCATCTTCGCCGTTCAAATAATACAGGTAGCGCTCGAAATTGCTCGCGACCTGGATGTCCATCGACGGGCTGTGCGTGCCGCGGAATTCGCCGGGCTGATACACGCCTTCTGTCACGAAGCGCTCCAGGATGTTGTTCTCGTTCGTCGCCAGAATCAGCTTGTGAATCGGCAGTCCCATCCGCTTGGCCATATAGCCTGCGAAGATATCGCCGAAGTTGCCGGTCGGCACGCTGAAGTTAACCTTCTCGCCTTGGCCCTGCTTGGCAAGCTGGAAGTAGGCATAGAAGTAATAAACCGTCTGCGCCAGAATTCGGGCGATGTTGATGGAGTTGATCGCGCGCAGATGGTAGCGCTGCTTGAACGCAACGTCCGCGAACAATTCCTTGATGATCCGTTGGCAATCGTCGAAATTGCCGTCAACGGCTAGATTAAGCACGTTTGCGTCGTCGACCGTGGTCATCTGCAGCTCCTGCACCTTGCTTACCTTGCCGTGCGGATGAAGAATGCAGATGCGGATGCCTTCTTTACCGCGCACGCCTTCGATGGCGGATGCGCCTGTATCGCCGGAGGTTGCGCCGAGAATATGAATCGTCGAATTGTGCTTCTGCGAGATATAAGAGTAGAGGTTGCCGAGAAATTGAAGGGCGATATCCTTGAACGCGAACGTCGGGCCGTGGAATAGCTCCAGGATGTGCAGGCTGTTGCTTACACGGCGCACCGGCGTGACTTCGTCGTCGCGGAACGTGCCGTAGCTGTCATCGACGAGCTTCTTCAGGTCATCGCGCGGGATTTCACCGTCGATGTAGAGCGAGAACAGCTCAAGCGCGAGCTCCGGATAGGAGAGCTGCTGCCAGGCATGAAGCGTATCAGGAGACAACTGCGGAATTTGCTTCGGAACGAGCAAGCCTCCGTCATCAGCCAGTCCCATAAGGACGGCGTCGACAAAGCCGACAGGTTCGATCTTACCTCGTGTGCTGATGTAGTCCATAACGATCCCCTTCAACAAATTTTCAATAATTGTAACAAAAATCACGCGCAATTCCCACAACATTTTGTGACGGCACGAGGCGGAATGCTCTCCAATTTTCGGAGGGTGTTTACCTTGCCTCGATTATGGAAAAATTAGGACTAGTACATACAAGGAGTCTGCCTATGGACGTCACGTCGAACCCGCAATCCATTTCCGCCGTACTGGATGACAATTACGAACGCCTGACAGGCATTTATGCCAATGCCAGGGACGTTAAATTTCGGAAAATTTTCATCGGCCAATCGACCAAAGCATTCGTCCTGTTCATTGACGGCTTGGTCAACGTGGAAGTGCTGGATTTGCACGTCATCAGCGCGCTGGTCAAGCAGCCGTTTCAAATGAACGACGGCAATGCGGAGGACGTGCTGGCATCGGTGCTGACGATTTCCAATTTGGAGGTCGTCGATACGATCGACGAGACGCTGTTTCGTATCGGCGGCGGCTGTATTCTCCTCTTCATAGACGGATTGACCCGCTGCTTTGCGATGGGAATCGCCAAATGGGAGAAAAGAGCTATCGAGGAGCCCGCGGCGGAATCAGTGGTACGCGGCCCACGGGAGGGCTTCACCGAATCGGTCAGCGTCAATACGTCGATGCTGCGCCGCAAGATCAAGACGCCTTCGCTCAAAATCCAATCCTACTTCGTGGGTACGCTTACCCGTACGGAAGTGCTCATCGTATATATTGAAGGCGTCGCGGCGGAATCGCTGGTCGCCGAGACGCAATTGCGCATCAAAGGCATAAATATCGACGGCATCCTGGAGAGCGGTTATATAGAGGGCTTGATTGAGGACAATCCATTCTCGCCCTTTCCTCAATTACAAGTGACGGAACGGCCTGATGTCGTCAGCGCCGCGCTGCTTGAGGGCAGGGTATCAGTGCTGATAGACGGTACACCGTTTGCCCTCATAGCGCCAACGACGCTGTTCGCGATGCTGCAGTCGCCCGAAGACTACTATCAGCGCTTCTTCATCAGTACGCTGATCCGTTGGCTTCGCTATTTCTTTTTCATCATGACGCTCGTGCTGCCTTCACTTTATGTGGCGATTCTTACGTACCATCAGGAGATGGTGCCGACCTCGCTGCTCCTCAGCATAGCGAGGTCTCGGGAAGACATCCCGTTCCCGGCCCTCGTCGAGGCGCTCCTGATGGAGATTTCCTTCGAAGCGCTCCGCGAAGCGGGCGTGCGCCTGCCGAAGCAGGTCGGTGCTGCCGTCAGCATCGTCGGCGCGCTTGTGATCGGACAAGCGGCGACATCGGCTGGTCTCGTATCCGCGCCGATGGTCATGGTCGTGGCGATTACGGGGATCGCCTCTTTCATGATGCCGCAATACAGCAGCGGCATCGCGATCCGTATGCTTCGGTTTCCAATTATGTTTCTCTCGGGCATGCTGGGGCTGCTTGGCTTAATGCTCGGGGTCATCGTGATCGTCATTCATCTGTGCTCCCTCCGTTCGCTAGGCGTGCCGTACATGCAGCCGCTTGCACCGATGAGAGGCAGCGAGATGCGGGACGTGCTTCTCCGTTCGCCACTCTGGCTGCTGAACAAGCGCCCGCATCTGACGGGAAGCGTGAGCAATCCGAATCGGCAGGGGCCGAATCAGAAACCAGAGCCCCCCCAAGGGAATGATTCCGCATGATTGAAAAAGGCCGAATTTCCCCCATTCAGCTAGCGATATTCCTGCAACCGTTCATATTGGCAACCGTCTCGCTAAGCGTCCCGACAATTACAATGATCACCGCGGGACGTGACATGTGGATGACGCCGATTTTGTCGTCGGTCACCGGCTTCTGGATCGTGTATGTCTGCTACCGCCTGCATGTGCGGTTTCCGAAGCAGACCTTCATCCAATATACGGATGCTATTCTAGGCACGTATCTTGGCAAAACGGTCACGCTCATGTATTTAATCAACTTCCTGTATTCCAATGGCATCATCGTCCGGGAGTACGGCGAGTTTATCGTGGGCACGTTTCTGCTGGAGACGCCGATGATTTTCATCATCGTATGCTTAATCGCCGTCTGTGCCTACGCGACTTTCCAAGGGCTCGAGGTATGGGTGCGCGTCGCACAATTGCTTATTCCGATGGCGATCTTCCTTATCTTCCTCATGCTGGTCATCATGGCGCCTGATATGCATGTGAAGGAAATGCTGCCGATTCTGGAGTACGGGCCTTTGCCCGCGCTTAGAGGCTCGATCGTGCCGTCGTCCTGGTATTCGCAGTTCTTCGTCATTGCGCTGTTTCTCCCCTATGTCAAAGCAGAGCCTGCGAAGGTGCTTAAATGGTGCATGATCAGCGTCGCTTCGGTTGTGCTTACCATGCTTTCCATTAACCTCTCGATCCTATTTCTGTTCGGAGAGATGAACAAAGGACTTAGTTATGCTTTCTTGACGGCGGTTCGTTACATCTCGCTGTCCGAATTCATCGAGCACATCGAATCGATTCTCATGGCGATTTGGCTCGTTGCGATCTTCATTAAAGTAACCGTCGTTTATTACCTGGCGGTTCTCGGCACAGCCCAGTGGCTGAAGGTGCCTGATTACCGCGTGCTCGTCTTTCCGGTCGGCCTGCTTATGGTGTTGTTTTCCATTTGGGCAGCGCCGAATTTTGAAGTGCTCAAGCATTTGCTCGGCACAAGCCTGCCGCTATTCTCGCTATTCTTTCAAGTCCTGATTCCGATGCTGCTCTTGTGGATTGCCGTGCTGAAAGGAGGAGGGAAGCATGAACACAAGCCGAATGCGTAAGCTTGGCACTGCCGTCACCTGCTGTATGCTCGTTCTTCCTCTGACTGGCTGCTGGGATCGTATCGAAATTAATGATTTGGCACTGATTACAGGCGCGAGCGTTGACCAGGTGAATGCCAAGACGGTTGAATTATCAGTGCAAATCTTCGTACCTCGGGCCGCTGGCGGAGGCGGAGGCGGAATGAGCATGGGCAGCCAGGGCGGAACGGGCTCCACCAATACGTTTGTGAATTCAGCGAAGGGAGAGAACCTTGCCGATGCGTTCTCGCATCTGCAGGAGCGGATGTCCCGCAAATTGTTCTGGGGGCATGCCGAAATCTTTATTTTCAGCGAAGCGGCGGCCAGGCATGGCATTCAAGACGAAGTGGATTACTTGATGCGAGCGCCGCAGCCGAGGGAACGCGCCTACATATACGTCAGCCACGGCAAAGCGAGACAAGCGTTGGAGCTGCGGTCGGTCTTGGAGCGCGATACATCTGAGGCACTGCGGGAAATTGCCAAAAACAAGGTATCCGTGAGCGTGACGCTGGCGGATCTATCCCAGATGATTACAAGTGGTTCAGGCGCTGCGGTTCTTCCCTGGATTAGCCGGCAGGCTCCCCATACCAAGGGCAACCCGGATACGAGCGTGCATTTCGAGAATGGCACGGCCGTTTTTAAAGGAGATAAGATGGTCGGCGTCATTGATGAGACGACGACAAGGGGCGTGCTTTGGCTTCAGAATGAAATCAAGAATGCGGTCATTACAGTCGAGCCTAAGGACGAACAAGGCATCGTATCCGTACGGCTGATCAAGAGTCGCACGAAGCTGAAGGCACGTATTCAGAACGGGAAATGGCAAATTACCGCCCGGATCCATACGGAGAACGATGCGGTTGAGAATTCGACGGCAGCCAATCTGACGATCGAACCCAAATCGATCACAATCGTGGAGAAGGCACTGGAGAAGGACATCAAGGATCGGATCGATATGGCGCTCGCTCAAGCGCAGGGGAAGCTGAAGGCGGATATTTTCAATTTCGCCGGCGTCTTCCACAGAGCGTATCCCAAAGAATGGCATCGCATGCAGTCGCAATGGGACGAGCTGTTTCCGAAGGTTGAAGTCATTACCAAGCCGGAAGCCGTGCTGCTTCGTCCCGGTCTGGCTAATGTCAGGGCGAGCAGGCCGGAGAAAGAGAGGAGCCCGAAATCATGACATGGAGAGCGATTCCTGCATTAATGACGATAAGCTTGCTGGTGACGATCGTGCAGCTGCGCTGGATACGTCACGCCCCCGCGAAGGAGCGGAGCGCCTTCTGGTCCCTTCTGGCGCTGTGCTGGCTGCTCGCCTCGCTGTTGATGATCTTCCCCCGCTTGCCGGGACTTACGGAGCTGGTGGACACGCTGATGACGCCGATTGGCGATTTCCTGATTCACGGCGGGACGAGCCATCCATGAAGGACATGCGCTTCGGCGGTAAACAGCTGTTCTGGCTCATGTCCGTCATGCAAGCCGGCATGACGATTCTGCTCACCATCAACCCCACGCTGCATGTTGTGAAGCAGGATGCCTGGATTTCGACGTTCATTGCCGGCATCATCGGAGTTTGGATCGCCTTTGTTTGCTCGCGGCTTAGTCTACGTTTTCCGAAGGAGACGTTCGTGGAATATGTGGTGGCCATTGCGGGCAAATGGGCAGGCAATGCGCTGATCGGCCTGTACCTCCTATACTGGTACAGCCTCTTAGCCATCATCCTAAGGCAGTATGCGGATTTTGTGCTGGGTACCATTTTGCCGCATACGCCATTGCTGATTCCCATTATAGCCATGCTGCTGGTCGCGATGTATGTCACGCATACGGGCATCGAGGTAATCGCCAGATGCAGCGAGCTCTTCGGCCCATTTATTCTGCTCGGTATTCTTATCCCGCTTATTATGGCGATGAAGGATATGAAATTAATAGAGCTCTTGCCTATGTACGTGGACTCCGGCATAGGAAAGCTGCTTACGGGGGCGCTCCCGACAACGACTTTCCTCGGCGACTGCGTCATGCTCGTTATGCTGTATGCGTTCGTGAATAAACCCGGCTGCGGAACGAAGTATGCGATGCTTGGCGTAGGCGCGGCGGCGTTTCTCACCTGCATGTCCACGTTCCTCATCATTACCGTGCTTGGCGTCGGAACAGGCGAATGCCTGACCTATCCGTTCTTTCATCTAGTCCGTTACGTGACGTATTTCGACTTTATTCAGAACCTCGACTCGCTTGTCATCGCAATCTGGATCGTAAGCGTGTTTCTCAAGGTGTCACTTTATTATTTCATCAGCACGTACGGAACGGCCCAGTGGCTGAAGATCAAGCGCTGGCGCCGCATGTCGTGGATGATCGCTCCTCTTGCTCTGCTGACCTCCTTGCTCCCGCGGAATTTCGTTCAGAGCTCGGTGGAGTTTCCGCAGAAGCTCGGAATGCCGTTCCTATTGCCGTTCTTCATGCTCGGTATGCCGATGGTGCTGCTCGGGATTGCCAAGCTGCGGAATAAGGGACAGGGCGTGCAGCGCAAAAATTAACGGTTGCGCCGGGCGGCTCATTCTTGCGATACTGGTAGTGAAGCCTATTATCGGATCGGAATCCTTCTCGCTTTGCCGGAGAAGGATTTTCGTTTTTTGCAGTTTGAGTATACGGATAGAAAGGTGCCTGGAGCGACAATGGCAACAATGGATTTTTTCGCCCGAAAGCAGGCCGAGCTTGGCGTGGCGCTCAATGCGATACAGAAGCAAGCGGTGAAGCATACGGAAGGCGCGCTTCTGCTGCTCGCATCGCCGGGTTCGGGGAAGACGACGACGATCATTATGCGGATCGGCTATCTCGTGGAAGTGAAGGGCGTCCATCCCTCGCGGATTAAAGCCGTCACGTTCAGCAGAGCATCGGCGCAGGACATGAAGGATCGGTTCAGCCGGTTCTTCCCGGATCATCCCGAAGGCAGCGTCAATTTCTCGACCATACACAGCTTCGCGTTCGAGGTCATGCGCGATCATTTGCGGCGTTCCCGTATCGCGTTTCAAATCATCGAGGGCGAAGTGGAGCAGCAGGAGGAGGAAGAGCTCCCGCTGCACAAGAAGCTGATTCTGCGGGACATCTACCGGAAGCTGCGAGGCGACAACCTGACCGAGGATCAGATGGAAGAACTGACGACCTACATCAGCTATAACAAGAATAAGCTCGTTCCCGTGCACAAATGGGAGGAGACACCCTGCGATGTTCCCGAAGCGGCAGCCGTTATGAAAGAATACGAGGCGTTCAAGCGCTCCTTCGGAGACAAACTGCTTGTGGACTACGACGATATGCTCGTCATCGCGAACGACGCGCTGTCTGGCGGCGGCGAGCTGCTGTGGCGATATCAGAACCGCTACGACTACGTGCTGACCGACGAAAGCCAGGATACATCGCTCGTGCAGCATGCCATCATCGAGAAGCTGGCCGCCAGGCACGGCTGCCTCTGCGTCGTAGCGGACGACGATCAGAGCATCTATACGTGGCGGGCCGCGGAGCCGCAGTATTTGCTCGACTTCAAGCGCGTCTACCCGGAAGCGGCCATCTTGAAAATGGAACAGAATTACCGTTCTTCCCGCAATATTGTGGAGATCGCGAACGAATTCATTAAGCGCAACGAGCATCGTTATGACAAGAATATGTTTACCCGGAATCCCGGACATCGTCCGATTGCCATTAAACAGCTGGGCGACTACAAGCAGCAGGCCAAATATTTGGCGGATCAGATCGAAGGCACGGAGCTTCTAAGCGAGACAGCACTGCTGTACCGCAACAATGCTTCGTCGATTACGCTGATGAACGAATTTGACCGGCGGGGCATTCCCTTCTACATGAAGGACGGGGACAATCGCTTCTTTACGCACTGGGTGCTCGAAGACGTCCTCGGCTTCATGCGGATGGCCTATACCGACAAACGCGCCGATCTGCTAGAGAAGATTCACACGAAAATGCTGGGCTACATTACAAAGGTGCAGATGGCAGCGCTCGCTGCCATCGATAACGGGGAATCCGTCTTCGATAATCTGATCGCGCACGTGCCGCTGCAGGATTACCAGACGAAGCAGCTGCAGGACGCCAAAGAGATGTTCCAGCGGATGCGGGATATGGAGCCGCGTGCCGCTATTCGTCTCATTCGGTACAATCTCGGCTACGAGCGGGCGCTCGATCGCATCTGCAAGCGGCTCGGCTTCCGCAAGGAGAATCTGACGGGCATGCTGAATACGCTCGAAGACATCGCGGACGGTCTGCCGTCGCTGGAGGATTTCGCGAACCGCTTGAAGTACCTGGAGGCGGTAATGAAGGCGTCCAAGCGGAACAAACACGCAAACGCGGTCACTTTCTCTACGCTTCACAGCGCTAAGGGTCTCGAGTTCGAACGTGTCTATATGCTCGATCTTATTGAAGGCATTATTCCATCCGCCGAAGACGTGAAGAAGGAAGACGATGAAGTTTCTCCGCTCATGGAGGAGGCCGTACGGCTGTTCTATGTCGGGATGACGCGGGCGAAGAAGCAGCTTGCGCTGATCAGCTACGGCAAGCGAAACGGGGAAGAGGTCAAGGAGTCCCAATTCGTCACGGCGGTTCGCCACCTGCAGTCGCCGCATCAGAAGGAAGCAGGCAGCGCAGGCAAGCCGGAGGCAGCCTGGAACGCTCGGAGCGGCGGTAAGCCGCAGCCACGGGCTAAGCCGGCTGTGCTGCTTGCGGGGCGCCGCCAGGCAAGCGGCGGTGTTACAGTGACGGAGGGCAGGCCGGGCGAAGAAGCAGAACTGGCGAATCCCCGCGCGCTGAAGACGCTCGAGGGGCTGAAAGCAGGCGATCGGCTCGTTCACCGCTCTTTGGGGACCGGCGTGTATATCGCGGCCAATCAGGAAACCGTCGAAATCCGGTTCGAGCTTGGCGTGCGCAAGCTGTCCGTTGCTGCCTGTCTTGGAGCGGGGATGCTGACGCGGGAATAGCCTTTCTTCTTTTTTGATTGCCTGCCGCATAAGCTTGGAATGAGAATGCGGACAAAGGGCAATTGAAGGGGGCTGTCGCATGCGAAGGTGGGGAAGAAGAGGCTGGCGAAGCAGCGGCGTTCGCAGGCGGACAGGCGGCAAGAGCGGCCAGGGCGACAGGAAGAAGGGCCGCCGCAGGCTGATCCTGTTTCTGATGGCACTGTTCCTGCTATTCTTCTTCCAGACATTTATTTTCATTGAACGCAATTTGCAGAAGCCGCTCATGACCGTTGCGCAGGTCCGCGTGAAGCAGGTGGCGACCCAAGCGATTAATAAAGCCATCACGGAGCAAGTTGCAGATGAAACCGGCGCGGATAAGCTCATTGATTGGAAAACGAATGCCAGCGGCAAAATATCCGGCTTTATGCTCAATTACGCGGAGCATATGCGCATTACGTCGGAGACGATTAATACGGTACAGTCCACGCTGGACAAAATGGGCGACATCCCGGAGAAGATTCCGCTCGGTCAAGCGCTTGGCAGCGCGATCATCGCATCGTTCGGGCCGAGGATACCGGTCAAGTTCGAGCCGATCGGCGCCGTCAAGGTCGATTTAAACACCCGGCAGAAGGACGCCGGCATCAATATGATTCTCGTGGAAGTGTACATGCATATCGTCGCGGAAGTGTCGATCATCATTCCGTTTGATACCCAGCCGGAGCTTGTCGAGACGGAAATCCCGATTTCTTACCTGCTTGTCGTCGGCGATGTTCCGATGTACTACTACGATAACAAGGGCAATCCTGTCGGAGAATCCGCGCAAAATGCGCCAAGCATCGCGCTTCCGGCGCAGCCGGGAGGAAGCGGCGGCGTATCGACCACATCCCCGCCGAATACGTCTTCCAATGCAAACGGCGGATCGGGCGGCGGTACGGATCTGTCTGGGGATGCTGGCTTGAACAAAACGGATGACGAGCCGTAATCCGTACAAAGAAGAGCGCTTATCGCTGGCATGGCCTGCCTGGATAAGCGCTCTTCTTGTTTAGCTCTTGCGTCCGCGCAGCCTGCGGCGTTCGTCGATCTCCCACTGCCGAAGGCTCGGATAGGGATCGAAGGACCATTCCACCAAGCCGCGGTCGCGGTAAATGCCGTAATGCAGATGCGGCGGGAATTTACCCTGCGTGCCGGGACGGCCATAGCCCGAGCTGCCTACCCAGCCGATTACTTGTCCCGGCTTCACAACGGTACCAACGTCTATTGTCTTGTCATAGCCGGACAGATGCGCATAATAATGATAATAATTATTGAGATCGCGAATCCCGAGGCGCCAGCCGCCGTAGGGGTTCCAGCCCTTCACCTCAATAATGCCGTAGCAGGTGCTTCTTGCAGGTACACCGTGATTGGCGAAAATATCGGTGCCTTCATGAATGCGGTAGCCGCCCCAGCTTCGGCCCGTTCCCCAGGTTCCCTTGTAGGAATAGTTCGTGCCGATCGGCACGGGGAACGCATGCTCGAATAAATTGAGCTTGCCATACGTTTCATACAGACGAGCAAATTGGCGGATACGCTGCACCGCCCGGGTGTTGTGGTAATATTGCCACAGCGCGATGGAGAAATCATCGTCCTTCGTGCCGAACTGCATCAGATGGTTCGCGAACGAATAGAGCAGATCGATATCGTTCGTGCGAACCGCGAGTCCATCGCCGTCGCCGTCTTCGCCAAGTCCATTAAACCAGTGGATGGATAAGGGGAATTGGTCCTTGGCATCGGGGTTCAGTTCGCCGGCCCATTCCGATTCTGTTACGAATACGCTGATATATTGACCCAGCTGGGCGCGCGTCTTGGGTCTTGCTCTCGTAATCGTCCGCTCGTATTGGTCAACAGCGGCAAGGCGATACCAGGGAATGCCGGTAACGACGCTGATCTCGTCGTAGAGCACCTTTCGTTTCGCATAGGAGAGCTCTTGAAGAGGGGCTTTCTTGGTCTCATATTTCGCTTTGACAGTTACGGTACCTGCCTGACCTGCAGCCATGGCGTTAGGATGTGGAAAGCCGGTAACGGCGGCAACGCATATGGCAATCAGGCAGATCAACATCGATCTCACAAGCATCATCCTCCCAGAGGAACCGGAGAGAAACGGCCAGCCGTTTCAATCGGAGTCATGATTCGCCCTTCTCGGGCCTGGTAATTTGTCCCGATCTGCTCTTGGCGAAAGGGGCATCTCTTGTTCTAATTTCTTGATAATTGAATTTTTTTGAAGGGTGCTGTCCTGCTGTTATGGTCTGCAAATCATTGGTTTTTATCCGAAACATGCTATAATAAGACGCAGAGCTAACAGAAAGCAGGTATGCCCCTATGAAGACAAAAGAAAAACAACCTAAGCCGGATTGGCTTCGCATAAAACTAACAACAGGCGGCAATTTCGCCGAAATTAAAGACATGATGCGTTCCAAAACGCTGCATACCGTATGCGAAGAAGCAAAATGCCCGAACATTTACGAATGCTGGGCGAACCGAACGGCAACGTTCATGATCCTCGGCGACATTTGCACGCGGGCGTGCCGATTCTGCGCCGTTAAGACAGGCCTGCCTACGGAGCTGGACTTGCAGGAGCCGGAGCGCGTGGCGGAGGCCGCGGAGCAAATGGGACTGCGGCACTGCGTAATTACGTCAGTCGCCCGTGATGATTTGGCCGATGGCGGAGCGAGCATTTTCGTGGAAACGATTAAGGCCGTTCGCCGCAAGCTCCCGCTTTGCAGCGTGGAAGTGCTGATCCCGGATTTCCTTGGCAATTGGGACGCGCTTCAGGCTGTTATGGATGCCAAACCGGATATTCTGAACCACAATATAGAGACCGTTGCACGGCTCTCCGACCGGGTAAGGGCGAAAGCCAAATACTCGCGTTCCATGGAGCTGCTCAAGCGAGCGAAAGAAATGCAGCCTGATATTCCGACCAAATCGAGCATCATGCTTGGCGTTGGCGAGGAATGGGATGAGATTTTGCAAGCGATGGACGACTTGCGCGCAGTAGACTGCAATATTTTGACGCTTGGTCAATATTTGCAGCCTTCTGCGAATCACCTGCGGATCGAGCGCTACGTACATCCGGACGAATTCAAGAAGCTGAAAGAAGAAGGATTGAAGCGCGGATTCAGCCACGTCGAATCCGCACCGCTCGTTCGCAGCTCGTACCATGCGCATGAGCAGGTCAAATCTGCAGAGGAAGCCCAAAGCGCAGCCTTGTGAGAAGGAGTGAGATGCAGTCTTGATCCATATTAGCGGCAGAGCCTACGCATTAATTCATGAGAACAGAAACGGTTGGAATCTTGAAGCGTTCCGCGAACGATTCAGTGAAGTGCTGGAACGGTACGATTACGTAATCGGGGATTGGGGCTATAATCAACTGCGGCTTAAAGGGTTCTTCCGCGATAACCATCCGAAGGCGACACGCGAAAGCGCGATTTCCTCTATGGTGGATTATATTAACGAATACTGCAATTTCGGCTGCGCTTATTTCGTATTAGAGAAGCAGCCGGGCGGATCCAAGCAGGGGGATGACGGCGAGATTACCGAGGACGGCGAACTAGACGGCATCGAGCTTCCGGACGGGGCCGAAGAGGCTTATATGACGGCCTCCCAAGCGATAGCGGCTGCCAAGGCGCACGATGCGCCGGCCTCCGAGAATCAGCATGTGAAATTCATGCCGCGGCATGAGCGTGACTTGCGGAGGGAACAGCAGCGCAACAGCCGCAAGGAAACCTCCAAGGATGTCGAGAAGGAGAAAGACGGCCCGCGTGAGAGCCGCAAGCCGTTTAATAAAGAGCGTGAGCACGGTCCGCGCCAAGGCCAGCAGTCAGGCCGGAATCAACAGCAGGCGCATGACCGCAGCGATCGCTCTGAGCGTCAGGAACGCCCAGAGCGGGGCGACCGCAATCAAGAGCGCGGCGAGCGGCCTGATCGCAGCGATCGTTCGGAGCGCAGTGAGCGTCCGGAGCGCGGCGAACGGAACGATCAGCACCGGCAAGAGCCGCAGCGCAATGAGCCGCGCGGCGAACGCCGAGAGCGGAATGACCGCGGCGGCGAGCGGAACGATCGCGGCGAACGCCAAGAGCGTTCAGATCGGCCAGAGCGGAGCCGGAATAAACGGAATCACTTCAACAACAACAAAGCGCCTGTTGCGGCCGCATCGGAGCAGCAGCATAACCGGGGCAAAGAGCCCGGTCCCAAACAGCCTTAACGCAAAGAGACGCCGGTTCACCCGCAAGGGGATGAAATCGGCGTCTCTTTTTGTATGCGGTTTATAGGTATTGAACGTTAAAAAGCCGGGCATAGGAGCCGCCAAGCTGCATCAATTCCTCATGCTTGCCCTGCTCCACGATTTCGCCGTGTTCGATGACTACGATCAGATCGGCATGCGTAATGGTTGACAATCGGTGGGCGACTACAAGCGTTGTTCGGTTCTGGGCCAGCTCGCTGAGCGATTCTTGAATGGCATGCTCTGACTCTAGGTCAAGCGCCGAGGTCGCTTCGTCCAGCACAAGAATAGCTGGATCCTTCAGAAATACGCGGGCGATGGCGATTCGCTGCTTCTGCCCGCCGGACAATTTAACGCCGCGCTCGCCGATTTCGGTATCGTAACCGTTCGGTAAAGTTAGGATGAACGCATGCGCGTTCGCTCGTTTGGCGGCTGCGACAATAGCGTCCTCGTCCGCTTCCGTATTGCCAAGCATGATATTATCCCTGACAGTTCCGCTGAAGAGGATGTTATCCTGAAGCACCATGCCGATATGCGAACGCAGGCTCTGCTGCGTGACGCTGTCGATGGATTGTCCGTTAATGGTAATCCGGCCCTCCTGCACGTCATAGAAGCGAGCGAGCAGGCTGATCAGCGAAGATTTACCGCCGCCGCTCATGCCGACAAGCGCGACAGTCTGCCCTTGGCGGATCGTAAGGCTGATATTTCGCAGTACCCATTCGGCTTCGTTCTGATAACGGAACGAGACGCCATCGAACACGATGTCCCCCTCCACGGATTTCAGCGCGACTGCGCGCGGGGCATCTTGAATCTCGGGATGCTCGCCGAGCAGCTCCATGACGCGTTCCAGCGAGGCTGAGGCTTGGGTCAGCTCCGTCGAGGAATTCACGAGTCTGCGAAGCGGGCTGTAAAGCCGGTCCAGATAACCGTAGAAGGCGACGAATTCACCCAGCGTGAGCGATTTCTGCACAACCAAATAACCGCCGCAGGCGAGAACAAGAAGCGGCGCGATTTCCGTCAGCGTATTGATGATGGACTGCGTGAGCGCATTCCACCGGGTGAGGGCGAAGGCACGGGTCAGAAAGGTATTGTTCTTGCTGCCGAACTGCCGCTCCTCGTAAGACTCGAGCGTGAAGCTTTTGATGACGGGAATGCCGTTCACATGCTCGTTCAAGTAGCCCTGCATTTCGGCGATAGCCTGCGATCGGGAACGGGAATAGCCGCGCAGCCGCTTATACAGCTTCTTAACCGCGTAGCCGTAGAAGGGCAGAATCGCAATCGCAACGAACGTCAGCGTAACATTCATGTTGAACATGATAACGAGTGCGATGACAAGCGTGAACATATCCAGCCAAACATTCATCAGGCCTGTTTCGACGAGCGTTTTCGTCTGCTCGGCATCGTTCATCATGCGAGAGATGATCTCACCGGACTTGCGGTTCTGATAGAAGCGCAGGGACAGCTGCTGCAAATGGGCGTACAGCTTGTTGCGCAGATCGTAGAGGACGCGGCTCGTAATAAATTGCGCGAAGTACTGCCTGAAGTACTCGACGGGATAGCGAACGACGACAAACAGCAGGAACGCCAGTCCTACAGCCTTGTACAGCTTGGTCGTTTTATCGGCTGCGGACAGCTTGGAGAGCAGTACGTCATCCACGACATATTTGATAAACAGAGGCAGCGTGAGCGGAATCGTAAACTTAATGATACCGATGATCAGCGTCATCACGATCAGCCATCGGTAGGGCTTCACGATTCGAAAATAAGCGCGGTAAGGGTCCATGTTATTTTACTTCATAGCCAAGGAACGCTTCGCGTACGCGCGTCCAGAATGGAAATGGCCGGTAGCGCGCAAAGCTGACCTTGCGGGAGGATACGCTGCACCGGATGGAGCGGATATCGTTCCTAGTAATGTTCAAGTGGTCGAAGGTCAGCTGGAGCCGCTGGTCTTTGCGCGATATGATGTCGCAGTGATGATGCTGCGGCAGAACGACCGATGAGCCAAGCGTCCGGTATACCCGGTTGTTGATGGACGCGATCTCGGCGATTTGCAGCGATTCAATGGAAGGGTGAATGACAGCGCCTCCCAAGCTCTTGTTGTACGCGGTGCTGCCGGAAGGCGTCGACACGACAATGCCATCGCCCCGAAACATCTCGAACAGCTCGTCGTTGATATCGATTTGGGCGACGATCGTGTTGTCTACGCCTTTGAGCGTAAATTCATTGAGTGCCGTATACGTCGATAGCCCTTCGGTCGTATCAAGCACGATTTCCGCAAGCGGGTAGCGCACAATGCTCGGCTCGCTTTCGGCCATCATGCAGACAAGCTCCTCCAGCTCCTCCGCTTTCCAATCGGCGAAGAAGCCGAGATGGCCGGTATGTACACCGATAAAGGCAACATCCTCCACGCGGTCTACGTAGGTGTGGAAGGCTTGCAGCAGCGTGCCGTCGCCGCCGATCGAGATGATCATTTCGGGTTTTTCGTCGTTGCGCTTCAGCCCGCGGGCTTCGGCAAGGGTATGGAATTTGGCGGCAAGCTCTTTCGACAGCCGGTCGCCGCGGTCAACAATTACATAGTTCAAACGTACTAGCTCCTTCCGCTAGCCGATACTTGCATGCATAAAGCGTATCAGCCATTTCTCCTTGAATCATAGCGGAAAATGATGTTGAATACAATGTCAAGCAGCCGGCCCCAGCCAGCTCCACAGGAGATATACAAGCGCGGCGGCGATAATGCCATGCAGCAAGCGCGCAAGGAAAAACGGCTTGTAGCGAAGGTCCGTACGGCTCAGCAGACTGGCGACTTGCGCATGAACGGACAGGCCGCTCCAGGAGAGTACAAAGGCTGCGATTGCGGCCTGATGCATGAGTCCGCTGCCGCCGGCTTCTCCGGCAGCCCGGGCGCCGAGTGTAACTTCAAAGATGCCGCTCACGACGGCATCGGACAGGGCCGGCGGCATGCCGGCGAACCCGAGCAGGAGGCGCACGATGCCGGCAAGCATCTCGATGCTGCCGGTCTGCCGCAGCAGCTCCATGATGACGGAGAAGACGACGACGAGCCCGCCAACGACAATCATGAGGCGGAGCGCAGCTTGTATTGCATCCTGCAGCAGCGTGCCGAGCGTCCGTCCGTCCATCACGCGGGCGTTGTGCATGGCATGGACGGCTTCGGCTAGCCTGCTTCTGCGCCTGCCGGATGGACCTGAGCCGGAATTGCCTGTATTCGCTGGAAGGCTGGCCGGTGCTTTCCGGTCATGGAACCGCATCAGAAGTCCAATCATGAGCCCGCCGCCGTAATGGGATGCGGCAAGCACAGGAGCAAGCGCGACGCTGTGGAAGAAGCCGACCGATACAGCACCGATTAAGAAGATGGGGTCTGAGGTTGTCGTGAAGGCGACGAGACGCTCGCCTTCAGCGCGGTTGATTAGCTTCTGTTCCCACAACTGGGCTGTTAACCGTGCGCCTACGGGATAACCAGAGGCATAGCCCATTGTGACTACGAAGCCGCCAATGCCCGGGATGCGGAAGAGCGGACGCATGAACGGATCCAGAATTTTGCCGAAGAAATGGACGATCCCGAAGCCGAGCAGCAGCTCGGAGATGACGAAGAAGGGGAAGAGTGCCGGAAAAAGCACCTCCCACCAGATGGAAAGTCCCCTGAGCGAAGCCCGCAGCGCGTCGGCTGGGAAAATCGCCAGCAGCAGCACGAGCAGAGCGGCCGACCAGGCCGGTATGACGGCTGGACGCAGCATAAAACGAACGATATGCAAGGGATGACCCCTCTCTTAATGGCAATTGGAATAGTCCTATTACTGCTATATGTCCCGCCTAGGACAAACATCACTTGTCCCGCCCAAAACCTTTTCGGAAGGAAGCTCGAGGAGCCATATTTACTGGAAAAAAATATTTAGAAAACGCTTGCAAAAGAAGATGTTTTTTTGATGTTGGTTATGATACAATTGATTCAAGTCAATGAAACGCTTGAGGTGATGACTCTTGAGTATACTTGCTGGCATCCTCGTCTGCGCCTTCGTTTATGTCATTCGCGAGTCGCTTGTGGCTCCCGGGGAAGAGGATTACGAAAGTTAATCCTGCTGCCTTAGTCGTACCTATACTATTGCTGCAATGCCCTCCGAGAAGAGGGCATTTTTTTGTATTTGTTTTTGTCCTTGATTTTTCGTGGTAAAATTATTTTAACAAGTAATACAAAAGACCTAAAAAATGGAGTTGTTGATGACGATGAATAACTATAGTACTATTTTTGAAGCAGTAGGGGGAGTCGAAGGAATCAGGTCTATCGTTGAAGCCTTCTATCCTAAGGTTCAGAAGAATCCGCTCATTGGCCCACTGTTTCCTGCAGAAATCAACCCGGTGATGGACAAGCAGACGCTGTTCCTATCCCAATTTTTTGGCGGACCGCCGCTGTATTCCGATATGTATGGCCATCCCATGATGCGAGGAAGGCACCTGCCCTTCCCGATTACGCCCGAGAGAGCACAAGCTTGGCTTGGCTGCATGCGCGAAGCGCTGGCCGAAACCAGCCTGCCGAAGGAGCTGCAGGAGCTGATGCTCGAGAGGCTCTCGGGACCTGCGAACCATTTTGTAAACCAAACTTAGCCGAGACGGAGACGTGATGATATGGAACCCCTTTACACAATGACAATCACTTGTATTTGCTGTGAGGCTTCCTATTCGACGTCGCGCGTTCGTCCGAGCTTTAAGAAAGCGAGCAATCGGGATACCGATTTCTGCGCGTATTATAAGAGTGAAGTAAACCCGGATTATTACGTCGTTCGCGTCTGCCCGAGCTGCGGCTATTCGACGACAGAGAACGGCATAACCGTGATGACGGATACCCAGCGAAAGAAGTACTACGAGCTGTTTGGTTCCCGCTGGACTGCCCGCGATTTCGGAGGCAGCCGAACGAAGGAGCAGGCATTGGAAAGCTACAAGCTTGCGTTGATTTGCGGCGGCATTATCGGAGAGAAAGAGCGAGTGATCGCAGGTATTCTGCATCACATTGCCTGGTTATACCGCTTTGAGGGCAACGAGGAGCAGGAGCAGCGTTTTCTCCGCCATTCCCTTGAGGCCTACGTCACCGTGTTCGAGACGGAGGGCATGTCGCTGAATAATGCCAAGCTCATGTATTTGATCGGTGAATTGCATCGGCGGACGGGGGATGCGAGCACGGCTGTGCGCTGGTTCTCCCGCGTCGTGAACGATAAGAAAATCGTGGACGCCGCCATGATTCGGGCCAGCAGAGAGCAATGGCAGCTGCTCCGTGAGCAGCAGTCCGGCTTTCTGACAGACGAAGCGGTAGCGATACATGCATAAAGAGCGAATAGCAAAACGGCCCAGGCGCGAATGCCTGGGCCGTTTTGCTGCTTAATACATGTCGCTTTTGATGAAACCGGGATTAAGCCCGGCGCAGCACGGTGTCGGTTAGCAGGTAATCCTGATCCGTATCCACGATAGTGACGCGGTTGCGGCAGCAGGGGAAGACGAGCAGCTTTTTTTTGCCGGTGTGGATCTCAGCCAGCTCTTTCGGCCGCAAAGGAAGCAGTACGTTATCCTGGCCGCAGAACGGGCATGAGGCAATGTACACGTCCTTCATAATGATATCGTACGGCCAAGTCCGTTCGAACGGAATCACGGAGTTTCTTCTCCTTTGGCATCCGGCTCATGCGCGGGCTCGGCTTCGGCTTTGGCCATCTCGGCGATCTTCTGAAGTAAAATATGTTTAGGCATGTGCATGAGATGCTCCAGTGGAACTTTCAGCTCTTTGGCTAGCTTCACGGCTGTATCAGCCGATAATTGCAATGGTTGGGACATGTGTGTCAACTCCTTATAGTCGCGGCCTTCTTGAATAAGGCAAGGCCATTTCTGCATATGATTGGAAAAAGGGACAACTTTACCGTTATAATTCAGTTATACACCGATGTATCGTATTTCGCAACGCGAAGAAAAGATTAGCAAAAATTTAAGCGTATGCTTTCGAAGTGAGTTTTTGCTCCTTTCACTCACAAAAACTTTTAGGAGGACAAACATGGGAACTCATTATCCAACAACCTGGGATTTGGATGCGATTTATGCAGGAGGCTCGAGTTCGTCGGCTTTCCTGGAGGAGCTTGGCGGGATGGAGCGCGATATTGAAGCGCTCGCGAAAGAACTGGCTGCGCAGCCGAAAGATGTCTCCGCGGCATCTGAGCAATTGACCGCTTGGACAACCGTCGTACAGTCGATTCTGCTTCGACTGCGTCAATCGGACTCCTTCGTTGGCTGCCTGCAGGCGCAGCAGATGAAAGATGCAGCCGCGAACGGCTTGAATGACCGCGTAAAGACGATGGCTGCCAAGTTCAACGCCGCGCTGACGAGCTTCGATGAGAAGCTGCTGCAGACGGACGATGCTGCATGGCAAGCATGGCTGCAGACCGAGGCTGCGCGCCCGGTTGCGTTTGTATTGAACGAACGCCGTGAAGCCGCAAAGGAGAAGATGGCGCCGGACCAAGAAGCGTTGGCGGCTGAGCTGGCGGTTGACGGCTATCACGGCTGGGGCGATTTCTACAACACGATCGTCTCCCGCATTCGCTTTCAAGTAACGGAGGCGGACGGCGAAACCAAGCAGCTGTCGGCAGGTCAGATGAGCAACCGGCTTTCGAGCAGCGAGCGCTCGGTCCGAGAGGCTGCGTTCCCTGAGTGGGAACGGGAGTGGGGCGAGCAGGCAGATCTATGCGCGGACACGCTGAACCGGATCTCGGGTTTTCGGCTAAAGCTTTACGATAAGCGGGGCTGGAACTCCGTGCTCAAGGAGCCGCTTGAAATGAACCGGATGAGCGAGGCGACGCTGAATGCCATGTGGTCGGCCGTAAACGAGGGCAAGCCGAAGCTCGTTCGCTATCTGGAACGGAAAGCCAAGCTGCTGGGACTGACCCAGCTTGACTGGCATGATATCGGCGCGCCGCTTGGTTCCTCGCACCGAACGATTCCATATGACGATGCGGCAGCAGCGATTATGGAGCAATTCGGCGCATTCAGCTCGGATTTGGCCGAATTTACGGAAATGGCGTTCCGCGATGCATGGATCGAGGCCGAAGACCGTCCGGGCAAACGTCCCGGGGGCTTCTGCACTTCGTTTCCGAAGAGCGAGCAGACGCGGATTTTCATGACCTACTCCGGTACGCCGGACAATGTGTCCACATTGGCGCACGAGCTGGGTCATGCCTATCATCAGCATGTCATGAACGATTTGCCGCCGCTTGCGCAGGAGTACGCGATGAACGTAGCCGAAACAGCCTCCACGTTTGCCGAGATGATCGTAGCGGATTCGGCATTGGAAGCGGCGACGGAGCGCGACGAAAAGCTGGCGCTGCTGGATGAAAAGCTGCAAAGCGCGGTTGCTTTCTTCATGAACATCCATGCCCGCTTCTTGTTCGAGACGCGTTTTTACGAGAAACGCCGTGCGGGCATGGTGGACCAAGAAGAGCTTGGCAAGCTGATGGAGGCTGCCCAGCAGGAAGCATTCAGCGGCGCGCTTGGCAAGCTGCATCCGCATTTTTGGGCGGCAAAGCTGCATTTCTACTTGACGGACGTACCGTTCTATAACTTCCCGTATACATTCGGCTACTTGTTCAGCAGCGGCATCTACGCGATCGCCAAGAAGGAAGGCGCATCGTTCTCCGAGCGTTACGTCGCGCTTCTTCGGGATACGGGGCTGATGACCGTAGAAGCGTTGGCGGAGAAGCATTTGGGCGTTCGTCTCGATGAGGCGGGCTTCTGGCGCGAGGCGGTAGCGCTTGTATTGGCGGATGTGGATGCTTTCTTGGGGTTGACGGAAGCTTAAGGACGAATCGGTCCATGAATACAAACGTTCCGTTTGCGGAATACTGATCGTTAGAAGGAACGGTGCGGCCCGCGAGGGTGACTGCGCCGTTTTTCTGTCCGCATAAGCGAAGTGCGAATCGGAAAGGGGATCAGACAAGGATGCAAGTGGAGCAGACATTTGTGATGGTGAAGCCTGACGGCGTGAAGCGGGGCTTGATTGGACCTATTGTTACGCGGTTTGAACAGAAGGGATTTAAGCTTGAGGCGATTGAACTGCTGACCATCAATCGTGAGCTGGCAGAGCAGCATTACAGCGATTTGAAGGCCAAGCCGTTCTTCGAGGAGCTTGTCCGTTATTTGATATCGGGGCCGGTATGCGCCATGATCTGGCAAGGCGAGCATGCAATTGAGAACGCAAGATCGCTCATCGGCAAAACAAACCCGGTCGAAGCGGCGCCAGGGACGATTCGCGGCGATTTCGCGATGGAGATCGCGGCTAATATTGTTCATGGCTCGGATTCAGCGGCCAGTGCGGCACGTGAGATCTCGCTGTTCTTTAATCGTCCGGCTGCGGCCTACCCGATGGATCTCTTCGCCGGCAATGATGGATACGAGCTTCACTAACATCAAAGCCCTCGCGGTCGCAATACGGAGACCGGAGGGCTTTCGTTATGTTTTAAAGGATGATCGGAATTAGAACGTTTCGTTGATAACAAGCTGACTAAGCGGCATGCGCGCTGTCGGACGTGCAGGGGCAGCTGCTTCGCCGATCGTGATCATCATGACCGGAGTGAAGCGCTCTGGGATATTCAATGCTTCCACGAGCTTCGTTCTGTTGAATCCACCCATCGGAACGGTATCATAGCCTTTCGCTTTTGCTGCCAGCATCAACTGCATGGAAGCAAGACCAGCATTGCGGTTCGCTTCATCGCGAGCGACATGCTCCATCGTATAAGCGCCATCGATTTGGCTTACCATGGTGTCGCGAACTTCTTGCGAAACACTGCCGGCTTCTAGCGCAGCGTCGAACAGCTCGCGGCCTGTAAGGTTAGCTTGCAGATCGCCCAGGATAACGACGACAGCGGACGCATCGGAAACTTGCTTTTGTCCATATGCGATTGGAAGAAGGGCGTCTTTGTTAGCTTGCTCTTGAATGACCAGGAAGCGCCAGTGCTGCAGGTTCCAAGAAGAAGGCGCCGCAGCAGCCAGCTCAAGAATTTCGTTCAAAGTTTCTTGGGGAATAACAACATCTCTCTTGTATTGACGAACGGAATGGCGGGCTTGAATAGCCTCTTCCACGGATAAAACGGCAGATGCATTTGTTTGACTCATGTACAGCAGCTTCCTCTCCACAAAAGATCATTTTTAAGTAACTAAACCAGCACTCACTTACTAACGATAGTATAGTATACGGCCAAAAGATGAGCAACTTGCCGCTTGTTATATTTTTGGAAATATGGACAAATCGGTTGACTCTGGGCCGGTCACGTGTTAAATTATGGTCAATTGTAAACAGCTCGCTACGGAAGCACCGTAACTGCGCAGATTCTCTGCGTTGTTGCGGTGCTTTTTTGCGTTCCTCTCAACGATAAGGAGTGTGGCATTCATTACCATGGGTAAACTCAGTCTCGTCTTGGCTGTTAAAGAAGGCGATTATATCGAACGGCTGGCCGACTACATTCGCCATTCTTCCTTCGGCGAAAGCTGGCAGCTGACGGCATTCACGAATCCTGCGGCGCTTCGGAGCTTCGTTCGAGGCGGCTATTCCATTGACCTGCTGGCAGCGCAGCCAGACATGCTGGCAGAGCTTGGAGAGCTGCCGGGGCCGATTCCATCCGCGGCGCTTGTCGGGCGCCTCGGTGGATCCGGCTCACAACCGGAGGTGCTTCAGTTTCAGCCCCTGCCGCAGCTGCTCCAAGCGTTCACCTCGGTTCATGCCGCCAGCGGACAAGCCGTTTACAGACCGATTCTAAATCGGCATGAAACGGCTGTCCTAGCCATCTACTCCGCTTCGGGCGGTGTCGGCAAAACAACGCTTGCCTTGCAGATCGCCCAGCAAGCCAGTATCGCCGGTGCGGGCGTGTTTTATCTCAATTTGGAACAATGGAATGCGGCATCGTTTGTAGACGGCGAAGGCGGTAGGGATGATTTTGCACGACTGCTCTACTCACTTCAGTCGGAGCCGGAGAAAGGGCCTGCAACGGTCAAGGCCATTCGCAGGAAGCATCCTGCGTTAGGCATAGACGGGATTTCGCCCTCGGGCAATCCCGATGAGCGGCTGTCGCTTGGCGCAGAGCAGGTAAAGCAGCTGCTGAATGCCATCGCAGGTACGGGAGAATACGGCTGCATCGTTGTCGATTTGGACACCAGGCTAGATGCGATGCACGCAGGGGTGTTTGGTGCTAGCCATAGTATTCTTTGGCTGCTGTCGCCGGATGAGGCCAGCTTGCGCAAGAACGGATTAGCACTCAAGTACGGCGAGCAGAAGTACGGAGCGGCTTTCGAAGAACAGAAGCCGAAATTCTGTTTCGTTCAAATCGGCGGCGCCGGGCATGAGCGGATCCTATACGAAGAGATTGAGGCTCGGGACGTTACGGTGCTTCCTTACGTGGAAGAGTGGGCGAGCGGCGGAAGCCTGAGCGGGCTAGGGGCGATGGCGCCTCATTATCGGGGCGCCGTGGAGTCGTTAAGCCGAAAGCTTGGCATCTTGCGGGGAACGGGAGCATGAGCATGGATGAAGAAACGATTCAGCTGCTGAAGGAGCGTGTCCGCAGCCAGCTGGAGCTCGATAGCGCGATGTCCGACGAGGAGATGAAGCGCCGAATCGAGCAGGTTGTTTTTCAATGGGCGGGGAGCCATCCGTTGACGGCAGGCGAGAAGGTGAAACTTGTCCGCCGATTGTTCCATTCGTTTCGGGGGCTGGATCTGATGCAGCCGCTGATGGACGATCCGGCTGTGACGGAAATTATGATCAACAGCCACGAGGAGTTATTCGTCGAACGGGAAGGCCGATTGACGCGGCTTCCGTTCGCCTTCGAGAGCGCCGAGCGGCTGGAGGATTTGATCCAATCGGTGGTCGCTGGCGTAAACCGGGTCGTGAACGAGTCGTCGCCAATCGTGGATGCGAGGCTGAGGGACGGCTCTAGGGTTCATATCGTACTGCCTCCCGTGGCGCTTAAAGGACCGACGATGACCATTCGGAAATTTCCCGATAAGCCGCTGTTCATGAAGGATCTTATCGCACTTGGCGCTCTGCCCGAGGAACCTGCCAAATTGCTGGAAACGCTCGTTAAGGCCAAGTTCAACATCTTTATCAGCGGGGGAACCGGCTCGGGCAAAACAACGTTTCTTAACGCATTGTCCCAGTTTATCCCGGAGGACGAGCGGATCGTTACGATCGAGGATGCGGCTGAGCTGCAGATCGTCACGGTGCCGAACTTGGTATCGATGGAGACGCGTAATGCCAACACGGAGGGGAAGGGCGCAATCTCGATGCGCGAGCTGATCAAAGCTTCGCTTCGGATGCGGCCGAACCGCATTATTGTCGGCGAGGTGCGCGGCGGAGAGGCCATCGATATGCTGCAGGCAATGAACACCGGGCATGACGGATCGCTTTCGACGGGCCATTCTAACAGCGCGCGTGACATGATCGCAAGGCTGGAAACGATGGCGCTGAGCGGTGCGGATCTTCCCGTTGCCGTTATCAGGCAGCAAATCGCGTCGGCTATCGACATTATCGTGCATTTGTCCAGATTGCGAGACCGGTCTAGGCGCGTAACGGAGATTTGCGAGGTGACCGGCGTCATGGACGGAGAAGTGGTCGTTCGGCCGCTCTATCGTTTCGAAGAAGAAGGGGAAAGAGACGGCCGTGTTATTGGCGGCTTGAAAGCCAGCGGGAACAGCTTGCAGCACACCTGGAAGCTGCGCATGGCGGGAATGGCGGGTTCGCTCGGAGGAGAAGGGGCATGAAGAAGCAGAAGAAGGGGAGAGACTGGCTCGAAAGGCTGGCTTGGCCGGGTTCCAGCCGCAATCCTATTACCGCGGACGGATTAACGCATTATTCCTCCTATCGATTAACGAACCGCCAGTTTGCCATGGCTGCCTGCGTTGGCGGATTGCTCGTGTTCGGTGCCGCGTATTTGTTCTACCGGTCAGTTGCAGCGGCACTGCTGCTAGCAGGAGCCGGAATCGCGGCACCAAAGTTCTACCGCAGCTCGCTTCTGGATCGACGAAAGCACCGGCTGGCCCTGCAATTCAAAGAAGCATTGTATTCTATCGCTTCTTCGCTCGCGGCAGGCCGTTCGGTCGAGAATGCGTTTATAACCGCACAGGAGGATCTGAAGCTGCTTTACCCAGGCAATACGACGGAGATCGTCATCGAATTCGAAATCATTGCCGCACGGCTTGGCTACGGTGAGACGCTGGAGCAGGGACTTGTTGATTTCAGCCAGCGTGCCGGCATCGAAGACATAACCCAATTTACCGATGTGTTCACGACATGCAAGCGCACAGGCGGAGACATGGTAGAGGTTATACGGCGCACCTCCCAAATCATAGGCGAGAAGCTGGATGTGCAGCAGGAAATCGCCGTCATGGTTGCCCAGAAACGATTCGAGTCTCGCATCATGATGGCAGTACCGTTTATTTTCTTGGCGTTTCTAGGTCTATCTGCGCCGGAGTACATGGCGCCACTGTACAGCGGCATCGGTTATGTGCTGCTGTCAGCTGCATTGCTGGCGCTTGGCCTTTGTTATTGGATCATGATGCGCATCATGAATATTCGCATGTAGGGAGATGAGGCGTCTATGATTGCGGCTTTGGCGGCAGGCGTGCTGCTGACGTTGATTTGGGGCTATGCCTGGATAATAAGTGGGCGAGCGAACCACGGCAGGCGTGCGGCTAAGGAACGTTGGCTGGCGGAGCCGTTCCTGGAATTGCTGCAGCGAAGCGGGCTGCTTGATCGGGCGCAGTCGATTACGGCAGGGCTGCACGGCAAGCTGTTGATTCTGAATGGGGAGACATGGACCGCCGGGGCGACCCATCGCTTTATTGCAGGTGCCGTTGGTGCGGGCTATGCAGCGATGTGTGCCGGCGCTTGGTTGGCCGTGCTGAGCGGGGAACAAACGATGCTCTGCATCGGGCTGCTGCTTGGACTCGTTATTCCGGCAGCCAAGTGGAAGGACACCGCCGGCAAAGTGGAGCGGCGCAAACAGGATATTTTACTGCTGCTTCCCGAGGTGCTCAATAAACTGATGCTGCTGCTTGGAGCCGGCGAGACGCTTCAGCGTGCGCTGGTGCGGTGCGCGGAACGGAAGGACGGGAAAGGACAGGAGCCGCTGCTGCTGGAGCTTCGCAAGGTTAATGAATCCATCCGTAACGGCGAGTCCTTCGCGGCGGCGATGGAGAAGTTCAACCGCAGATGCGGCGTTCAGGAGGTATCTGTATTTACGACAACGCTTCTGCTGAATTACAGACGCGGCGGCGATCGATTGGTGCTTTCTCTTAAGGAGCTGTCCTATTCGCTCTGGGAGAAACGCAAGGCAGTTGCCCGATCAAGGGGAGAGGAAGCGTCCTCGAAGCTTGTATTTCCCCTTGTTGGTATTTTCTTTGTGCTTATGATCTTGGTGGCATCTCCCGCCATTCTGATGATGCGGGGATAGCCGTAATCTAATTATTCGATAAGGAGTAGATGACAAATGAAAAAGTGGAATCAAGCGGTTCGTAAGTTTTGGAGCAATGAAGAGGGCCTTGGCACATTGGAGGTCGTTCTCATCATCGCAGTCGTTATTATATTGGCGCTGTTATTCAAGGATTGGATTATCGGCCTCATACAAGGCTTGATGAGCAGTGCGGACGACAAAGCGAACGAAATTTTTGATGACAAATAAATGGTAAGTAATCGAATTCAAGCTCTGATTAAAAAGGAAGACGGCAGCTTCACGATTGAAGCAAGCATGGTGTTTCCGGTGATATTCTTCGCGCTGATTGCACTGCTGATGATGAGC